>WYBA01000507.1:0-5000 GCA_011526095.1 Myxococcales bacterium
CCGCGGCGTGCGCACGACGACGCTGGCGTCGGCGACGCCGGGCAGGGCGGCGAGGTGCGCGGCGAGGTCGGCGCCGAGCCGCGCGTCGGCGCGGGCGTGGCGCTCGGCCGGCGGCGCGAACGCCTCCTGCGGCGCGCACGCCGCGGCGACCGCCCACGCCAGCGCGATCACCGCCACCGCGGGCGGGATCGTCGAGCCGGCCGGGCGGAGGGCGCGCGGAGGGAGCCGCATGCGCGGATGATACAGTGGCCGCGTGAACGCCGCGGCGCGCTACGCCTGCCACCTGTCGCGCGACGCGCTCGTGCGCCGCGTGCGCCGGCGTGACGCCGACACCGCCGCGCTCGCCGCCGCGCTCGGCGCGCGCCACGCGCACGATCTGGCGTCGCTGCTCAACCGGCTGGGCCTGGCCGAGCTGCGCGAGATCGCCGCGGCCGAGCGGCTCGCGCTGGCCGAGGACGTCGAGCCGGGCGCGGCGCGCGAGGCGCTGTGGCACCACGGCGCGCGGCTCGAGGCCGGCGGCGACGCGCACCTCGGCTCGGCGCTCCAGCCGGTGCCGCACGTGATCGCCGGCTCGCTGCGGCACCTCGCCCCGCCGCGCGGCGCGCACCCTCCGGCGCCGCGGTGGCCGCGCCCGGTCCCGCCGCCCGCGCCGGCGGCGCCGCCCGCCGACGAGCCGGACTCGGTCGACGAGCTGCTCGCCGCCGCCGACCGCGCGCTCGGGGTGCGGCTCGGCGCGCGCGGCCGCGACAAGGGCGCGTGGGGCGCGCGCGCCGCCGCGCTGCTCGGCGTCGTCGAGCGCGGCGCCGGCGAGCCCGACTGGCGCGGCGACGTCGAGCTCAAGACCGTGCCGGTCGCGCCCGACGCGCGCGGATGGTGGCGCGTCACCGAGGACCCCGCGGTGTCGATGGTCGACGGCTCGCCGCTGGGCAAGCTGCAGCGCGTGCTGTGGCTGGCGCGCGCCTCGCTGCCCGGCGGGGACGCGACGTTCGTCGCGTGGTACCTGCTCGAGTGGGACGACGTCGTGTCGCGGCTGGTCGCGCGCGATCTGCACACGCGGCCCAAGGGCGGCGCCGGCTCGACCGCGCGGGGCTGGTACCTGCACAAGCGGTTCTTCGCCGACGCCGGGCTGCTCGCCGCGCTCAACGGCCCGGCGCCCGGGCGCGCGGCGCCGGTCGCGCCGCCGGCGGCGCCCGCGGAGGTCGCCGCGTGATCGTCGACGCCCTGCGCGTCGTCGGGACGCCGCTGACCAACAAGGTCATGGCGGGCGAGCTGTCGCGGATCGCGGTGCGCGCGGTGCGCCAGCGCCCGCCCGAGCCGCGCAAGGCCGGGACCGGGACGCTGGTCTACCCGTTCGACCCGCACCTGGCGTGGGCCGCGGTCACCTACGCGCGGACGCCGACGCGCGTGGCGTGGGACCTGTACCGCTCGGCCGCGCCGCGGCTCGAGCCGCTCTACGACGAGCTCGCCGACGACGTCGCCGGGGACGCCCGCGGCTGGCTGCGCGACGGCGAGTCGATCTCGGTGACCGTCGGCAACGTCGACCGGTTCGCCGCGGGCGAGCGCCAGATCGTCGGCACCGTGAAGAACGCGATCGTCGACGGCTGCGCCCGCCGCGGCGTCCGCGTCACCGTCGATCCCGACGCGCCGGACGTCCACGTCGTGGCGCGGCTCGACGACGACGGCGCGATGATCGTCTGCGTCGATCTCGGCGGCGGCTCGCTGTCGCAGCGCGGGTGGCGGCTCGACCACGGCGCCGCGCCCTTGCGCGAGCACCTCGCCGCGGTGCTGCTGATGCTCGGCCGGTACGATCCGCGCGCCGACGTGCTGGTCGACCCGATGTGCGGCTCCGGCACGATCCCGATCGAGGCGGCGCTGATGGCGCGCGGCGCGCCGCGCCTGGTCCGCGGCGTCCCGCCCGGCCTGTCGCGCCCGGCGTTCGACGTCGTGCCCGGGGCCCGCGCCGCGGGCGCCCCGCCGCCGCTGTTCCCGCCGCAGGGCGGGGCGGGGCCGGTCATCGTCGGCGCCGACCGCGAGCTCGAGGCGCTCGTGGCCGCCAAGGCCAACGCCGGGCGCGCCGGGGTCACCGGGCAGGTCGTGTGGCAGCGCGCCGACGTGGCGCACCTCGATCCCGACGACGTCGCCGCGATCGCCGCCGACGCCGGGCGCGACGCTCGCGCCGGGCTGATCCTGTCCAACCCGCCGTACGGCGAGCGCCTCGACGCCGCGGATCTCCGCGTGTTCTATGGCGCGCTCGGCGACGCGTGCCGGCGGTTCCGCGGCTGGCGCGGAGGTTTTCTGATCGCGGGCGACGTCGCGACCGTCGAGTTCGAGCGCAGCTTCGGCCTGCGCCCCGCGATCAAGAAGCCGCTGTCCAACGGGAACCTTCGTGGTTACTTCTTCGGATATGAGCTCTCGTGATGGGACGAAGGCGACGGAGAAGGTGAAGGAGACGACGCTGGACGGCCTGCCGGCGTCGGCGCTGCACCCCGCGCGGTTCTGGCACGCCGAGCCGGACCTCGGCCCGGGCAAGATCCGCTGTGACCTGTGCCCGCGGGCGTGCGTCCTCGGCGACGGCCAGCGCGCGTTCTGCTTCGTGCGTGGCAACCACGGCGGGCAGATGGTGCTGACGACGTGGGGGCGGTCGAGCGGGTTCTGCGTCGACCCGATCGAGAAGAAGCCGCTCAACCACTTCTATCCCGGCAGCTCGGTGCTCTCGTTCGGTACGGCCGGTTGCAACCTCGGCTGCAAGTTCTGCCAGAACTGGGACATCTCGAAGGCGCGGGAGTTCGACAAGCTCGGCGAGCAGTCGACTCCCGAGGGCATCGCCGACGCCGCGGTGCGGCTCGGCTGCCGCAGCATCGCGTTCACCTACAACGACCCGGTGATCTTCGCGGAGTGGGCGATCGACGTCGCCGCGGCGTGCCGCGCCCGCGGCGTCGCCACGGTCGCGGTCACCAACGGCTACATCACGGAGAGCGCGCGGGGCGAGTTCTACGCCGCGATGGACGCCGCCAACGTCGACCTCAAGGGGTTCACCGAGGACTTCTACAAGAAGCTGTGCTTCGCCGAGCTGGGGCCGGTGCTCGACACGCTGGTCTGGCTCAAGCGCGAGACCAATGTCTGGCTCGAGGTGACGACCCTGCTCATCCCCGGGCACAACGACTCGCCCGAGGAGGTCGACCGGCTCGTCGCGTGGTTCCTGCGCGAGCTCGGCCCGGAGGTGCCGCTGCACTTCACCGCGTTCCACCCCGACTTCAAGATGATCGACGTCCCGGCGACGCCGCCGTCGACGCTGACCCGGGCCCGCGCCCAGGCGCTCGCCGCCGGCCTGCGCCACGTCTACACCGGCAACGTCCACGATCCGGCGGGGCAGAGCACCTACTGCGCCGGCTGCGGCGGCCGGCTGATCGCGCGCGACGGCTACGACGTCGGCGCGTGGCGGCTGCGGCCCGACGGGACGTGTCCGGACTGCGGACACGCGCTCGCCGGCCGGTTCGCCGCGGCGCCGGAGCACTGGGGCTCGCGCCGGCTCCGCGTCAGTCCCAGCTAGTGCCGTGACCGTCGCATTCTGCTCCGGCACGGCACGTCGCCTCGATCACGCGGGGCTCGCCGCCCCGCCCGGCGAGCAGAGCTCGTCGGGACCCACCCCGCCCAGACGTCCTCCGACGCGATCACTACGTGTCGGTCGGAGGACTAGCCTGTCCCCACCACGCGCGCAGCACGCACTCGGCAGGCTTGCCGCGCGGGGCGTAGCCGCGGTCCTCGGCGCCGCCGTCGCCCCACTCCCAGACGTAGGCGCCGGCGAGCGCGGTGTCGTGCCACGCCGCGGCGAGCGCGGCGAACGCGCGGCGCTGCTCCTCGAGGTCGACCGCGGCGCGGCGGGTGTAGTCCCACGGCGAGACGGCGCCGCCGTCGACCGAGGGGTAGCCGACCTCCGTGAGCACGAGCGGCCGGCCGTGCTCGGCCGCGAACGCCAAGAGCGCGTCGCGGTGCGGCGCCCAGCCGGCGATCAGCTCGGCCTCGGTGGCGTCGGCGTCGGTGGTGAGCTCGAAGTAGGCGTTGACGCCGATCCAGTCGAGCCGCTGCCAGAAGCTGACGTGCTGGTAGTGGTCCCAGTTGGCGCTGTAGGTCAGCGCGCCGGTGAACACCTTCTCGACCCGCGACACCAGGTGGAACCACCGGTCGCGCCAGGTCTCGGTCGATCCCAGCTCGGAGCCGACGCTCAGCGCGTCGGCGCCCTCGTCGGCGGCGAGCCGCGCGTAGTGCAGGATGAACCGCTCGTAGTCGCTCCACCACGCGTCGACGTCGTCGGGGCGGACCGTGCCTCGCCACTCGCCGACGCCGAGCTTGTCGAGCGTGAGGATCGGGAACACCAGCACGCGCACGCCGCGGTCGGCGGCGGCGCGGATCACCGCGCGCACGACCTCGTCCGGCGTGGTCGACGCGGTCGGCGCGATCGCGGTCGCCTGCACGTCGGCCTGACCCCACGCGACGACGAGCGCGACATCCGTCGCGCCCCAGCCGGCGAGCTCGTCGAGCGCGGCGGTGGCCCGCGCGGTCAGCGCCGCGGCGTCGCCGCCCCACAGGGCGAGCGCCACCCCGCGGCGCGGCGGCGGCGTGTGCCGCGCGCGCCGGGCGCACTGCGTCGTCGGCGGGGGGCGGCGCGCGTCACCCCCGGCCCTGGTTATTTTTTCGACTTCGACTTCTTCGCCGGCTTGGGCGGCGGGGCCGACAGCTTCGCCAGCGACTCCGCCATCGCGTCCGCGACCGCGAGCTCGACCGCGCTCTGCAGCGCGAACTCGCGGTCCTTGGCGCGCGCCTTCTTGCCGACGTCCTGCTTGATCGTCGAGCTGCCCTCGCCGACGAAGCCCATCTTCCGCTCCGGGATCGTCTCGCCGAACATCCGCAGCTCGAGCCGGACGACCAGCCGCTTGTCGCCGTTGCCGGTGGACGCGTCCTCCAGCTCCTCGGCGTACATCGTGATCTCGACGTTGACCCGG
>WYBA01000508.1 GCA_011526095.1 Myxococcales bacterium
GACTGGCCCTCGCTGGCGCTCGGGCCGCTCAGGACGCACGGATCTTGGGTCCCGACGAGGAATCCGAGATGTGTTGGATCCTGAGGATGGTGACAGTCGTGGCTCGCGCCGTCGCATGAAGGACTGTCAACACCCTTCGACACGGGCCTCGCTTGCGCTCGGCCCTACTCAGGGTGAGCGGAACATGGCTGTTCGTCAGACGGCGATTTCCGACGACGTCGGTGAGTAGCTCAGGACGAGCGGAGCTGGCGGAGGCGGAGGCGGAGGCGGAGGCGGAGGCGGAGGCGGAGACGGAGGCGGAGGTGGAGACGGAGACGGAGGCGGAGGCGGAGACGGAGGCGGGGGCGGAGGTGGCCTTCGATACGGCCCTTGTTCTCGCTCGGGCCCTCTCGAGGGCGCTGACGAATCGCGCGGGCTCGTGGCTAGCGGAACGCCTTCGCGGCGCCGGCGGCGCGCGCGCGCAGCGCGGCGCAGCGGTCGGCCTCGGTGCGGCGGCGATGGAGCACGACGGCGTACGCCGGATCGCGCGCCGCCGACGGGTCGACGCGGTCGACGAGCGCGTCGTCGCAGATCGCGGCGAACGGGACGGTGAAGGTGAGCCAGTCGCCGCGGCCGGCGAGCAGCGTCGCCGCGTCGTCGGCGGTGTCGGCCCGGGACAGCAGGCCGATCGCCAGCGTGAACGTCGTGCCGCTGTGCAGCGCGCCGTCGAGCGCGGCGCGCAGCGCGTCGAGCGCGTGGGCCGCGGGCAGGTGGGTCAGGGCGCGGCCGAGCAGCGGCGTGTCGTCTCGCCCGGCGGTCAGCTCGTCGTGCGAGCGCCCGGCCGCGGCGACCAGCTCGTCGGTGAGCGCGCGATCGGCGTGGTGCGCCACGACGGTGAGCGCCGCCTCGAGCAGGTCGTCGTCGGTGCGGGCGCCGTCGAGCCAGCGCCGCGTGACCTTGCGCGCCCACGCGATCACCTTCTTGTCGCCGCCCGGGCCGCCGGCGCCGCCGAGCGCGACCGCGCGCAGCCGCCGTGCGTCGGCGGGCTCGTCGCCGCGCGGCTGGGTGCCGAGCCGGCGGACCGACGCGGCGAGCGCGTCGCGCAGGTGCGCGGCGATCACCCGGCGCGCGGCGCCGGGCGCGAGCTGGTCGAGCAGGAGCTGGTACTCGGCGACGGCGAGCGCGGCGACCTCGGGCACGTCGCTGCCCGCGGCGGCGGCGAGCGCGTCGGCGACCTCGCGCAGCGGCGCGCCGTCGGCCAGCGCGCCGCGGAGCTGGTACGCGGCGTCGAGGCGCTCGCGGTCGGTGAGCCCGACCGCGCCGATCAGGTCGGCCAGCGCGGCGCCGCGCAGCGACCACCGGTAGTAGCCGGCGCCGTCGGCCGACGGGTGGACCCACGCCGGGCAGGCGGTCCCGAGGTCGAGCTCGCGCGCGGTCTCGGCGATCACGCACGCGCGCTGCGGCGCCGCGTCGCCGCCCGCGCTCCACCGCACGCACGCGGGCACCGCCCAGCCGGCCTCCCTCGGGGTCAGCGTCAGCCGCGCGCCGTCGCGCTCGCACCGCACCTCGGCGTCGAGCACGGGCACGCCGGGGCGGTGGACGAACGAGGCGAGCGCGGCGCGCACCGCGGCGACGTCGGCGGCGCCCGCCGCGCCGGCGAGCGCGTCGACGAGATCGTCGCTGCGCGCGTGGCCCCACGCGCGGGCGTCGAGCAGCCCGCGCAGCGCCGTGACGAACCGCTCCGGCCCGACCCACGCCTCGATCATGTGGAGCATCGCGGACGACTTCTGGTAGGTCAGCACGTCGAACAGCGCGCGCGGCCCGTCGAGCGCCTCGGGCCGCAGCGCGTGCGCGTCCGGCAGCTCGTCGTCGCGCATCGCCTCGGCGCGGTAGCGCAGCTCGTCGCGCCGCGTCGCCCACGCCGGCCGCCACCGCGCGAGCAGCTCGTCGGCCATCCACGTCGCCAGCCCCTCCTGGATCCACAGGTCGCGCCAGTCGATCAGCGTCATCCAGTCGCCGAACCACAGGTGCGCGGCCTCGTGCGCGAGCACCAGCGCGAGCTTGCGATCCGCGGCCTCGCCCCCGCCGGTCGCGAGCAGGATGTCCGCCGCGACCGTGACCAGGCCCGGGTTCTCCATCGCGCCGCCGAACCGCGGCACCGCGATGAAGTCGAGCTTGTCGAACGGGACCGGGCGGCCGAGCAGCTCGACCGCGGCGTCGAGCAGCTCCGGCGCGTACTCGGCGGCGCGCGCCGCGGCGGCGCGCCGGCCCTCGGGGACGATGATCCGCGTCGGCAGCGGGCCGCCCGCGACCTCCACGACCTCGAACGGGCCGACCGCGACGGCGACGAGGTAGCTGGGCAGGGGCGGCGTCGGCGCGAACTCGACGCGGCGCAGCCCGTCGCCGACGTCGGTCGTGCGCACGGCGGCGGTGTTGGCGAACGCCTGCATCCCGCGCGGCACCACCAGCGACACCGTCCACGGCGTCTTGAACCGCGGCTCGTCGAAGCACGGGAACGCGCGGCGCGCGTCCACCGGCTCGAAGTCGGAGAACACGTAGGTCCGCGCGCGGTAGGCCTGCGCGAACAGCCCGTCGTCGACGCGGTAGAGCCCGGCGAACCCCAGGGTCAGCGTGGCGGGGCCGGGGTCCAGCGGGGCCGCGAGCTCGAAGCCGATCCGCCCGGCGGGCGCGCCCGCGGCGCGCGTCAGCTCGACCCAGTGGTCGTCCTCGGTGGTGGCGCCCGGGCGCACCAGCGTCGCGGTCGTCAGCTCGAGCCCCTCGCCGTCGAGCCAGATCGCCGAGGTGCGCGCCGCGAGGTCGAGGTCGATCTGGATCTCGCCGGTGAACCCGGTCGACGACGGATCGATCGCCAGCTCGAGTCGGTACGCCGTCGGCGTGACCGCGGCGCCGGTCGGGTCGCCGGGCGCGACGACGGCGGGGCCGACGATCTTCCGCGGCAGCTCGTAGGGCGCGGGCGGCGGCGCCGGCGCCGCGCCGCACGCCGCGCCGCCGAGCCCGAGCGCCAGCGCCGCCGCGACGAGCGCGGGGCGAGCGAGCACGGGCGAGGTCACGACCATCTCGCGGACGTTAGCGCACGGCGCACGGGCACGCAGCGGCAGAACCGCGCAGGCTCGTGCGCGGGACCGACGCGCCGGTCACTTCACAGCTCGGAGCTCGTCGGCGTCGGCGACACCAGCTCGCTGCTGAACTGGGTCTGCGCGGCGCGGACGTGGATCCGGCCGGCGCCGCCGCCGCCGCCACCGCCGCCGGCGCTCGCGTCGTCGTCGCCCTGGCCGGCGGAGCCGTCGCTGCCGACGCCGCCGCCGACCGCGCCCTCGCCGCCGTCGCCGCCGGC
>WYBA01000509.1 GCA_011526095.1 Myxococcales bacterium
CCGGTGTTCGCGGTCTCCCGGACGGTCGTGGGACGCGCGCCAGCCACGGCGCCTGGCACCGCCACGCCGCCGCCGTCTCGCGCGTCCGCGGTGGGCTCGTCGGGCTGGCGCTCGCAGCGCCGAACGCCCGCGCACCTGGGGCCTCAACGGTGCGCGGCGACGCGAGCCACGACTGTCGCCATCGCCGCGCGCGCCTTCCTCGTCGTCGACGCATCCTGCGCAGCCCTCTGAGCTGAGCTGAGCCTGTCGAAGGAACTTGGCGATCCTGCGGGCTTGGAGGCTGTTCGTCAGGAGCCGCCGCCCGTCGCTTCGCACCGTCCGCTGGCGCTGGCGCTGGCGCTGGCGCTGGCGCTGGCGCTGGCGCTGGCGCTGGCGCTGGCGCTGGCGCTGGCGCTGGCTCGGGTCGAGCGGAACTGACACGCCTTGCCTTGTCTGACCGTCATTGGCGCTAGGCCGTGGCGCCCCGGTCCGGATCGTCAGGCCCGTCGGGATCCGGCGGCGGCACCTCGGGCGTGCGCAGGCACACCAGGTACTCGACGTTGCCCGCCGGCCCGGTGATCGGTGACTCGACCGCCTCGCTCGCGGCGAACCCTCGTTCGATCGCCCACCCGCGCACCTTCTCGATCGCGCCGCGCCGCGCGTCCTCGTCGCGCACCACGCCGCCCTTGCCGACCGCGTCGCGCCCCGCCTCGAACTGCGGCTTGATCAGCGCGACGATCGGCTTGCCCGGCGGCGGCCGCAGCAGCCGCACCACCCGCGGCAGCACCAGCGTCAGCGAGATGAACGACACGTCGATGACCGCCAGGTCGCACGCCTCGGGCACCCGCGCGACGTCCATCGAACGAACGTTCTGCCGCTCGAGCACCACGACGCGCGGGTCCTGACGGATCGACCACGCGAGCTGGCCGTAGCCGACGTCGATCGCGTAGACGCGCGCCGCGCCGCGCCGCAGCAGCACGTCGGTGAACCCGCCCGTCGACGCGCCGATGTCGAGCGCGACCATCCCCGCCGGATCGATCCCGAACGCGTCGAGCCCCTTCACCAGCTTCAACGCGCCGCGTGACACATAAGGATGGTCCTCCTCGACGAGCGTGACCTCGACGCCCGGATCGACCTGCGCGCCGGCCTTGGTCGCCGGCTGACCGGCCACCCGCACCTTGCCAGCGAGGATCAGCGCGCTCGCGCGCTCGCGGCTCGGCGCGAGCCCGCGGTCGACCATCAACTTGTCGAGGCGGAGCTTCGCCACGCCCTGTCCTACATCGCCGGACTCCGCCCTTCAACGTCGCCGGGACTCTCCCCACCCCTGTGCGCACACGTGTGTGCATCCGAATCGTCGGTCAGTACGCGGACATCCGCGTAACCGACGAGAACGCGGCGCCGCGATCGAGACGTCGCGATGGCATGGCCACTGCACTAGCCATCGTCGACCGCCGGGTCCTGTCCGAGCGCCTCCCGCGCTCCCCTCGTCACAGCTCGAAGGAGTCGTCATGCGTCATCAGAGCGCGTGGCTGGCCGTCCTGGGTGCGCTCGCGTGCGCCCCGACGGTGGCCTGCACCGGAGATATCGTCCTCGAAGGTGGTGAGGGGCTCACGCCCACCGTCGCCACCGGCCTCGACGGCATCTACGAGCGCGTCGGTCGCGACACCGGTGTCCCCGCCGATCTGCTCAAGGCGATCGGCTACGTCGAGACGCGCTGGCAGATGATCGCGGGCGAGTCCGAGTTCGAGGGCCGCGCGCACGCGATCGGCCTGATGGCGGTCGGCGCCGACGTCGCCGATCGCGCCGCCGGCCTCGCCGGCGTCGACGTCCAGGACCTCGCCGAGGACCCCGAGTCCAACATCCGCGCCGCCGCCGCGCTGCTGCTCGAGGCCGCCGACCGCGTCGGCCCGGCGAAGGCCGATCGCGGCGACCTCGGCGCGTGGGCGCCCGCCGTCGCCGAGTACGGCCGGCTCCACGACGACGAGGCGCGCACCTCGTACGTGTTCCACGACGTCTACCGCGTGCTCGAGGACGGCGTCACCGAGGTCGCCGAGAGCGGCGAGGTGATCGCCTCGCTCGCCGCGCACCCCGGGCTCGAGCCCGACTACGACTACACCGGCACGGTCTACGCCGCCGGCACCGACTGGTCCGAGGCGGTGTGGAAGCCGTCGCCGAACTACTCGTCGCGCCCGAGCGGCACCGCCGGCAAGGTGTCGATGGTCATCATCCACACGTGCGAGGGCGGCTACTCCGGCTGCGTCAGCTGGCTGCGCAACACCGCCGCCGGCGCGAGCGCGCACTACGTCGTCAAGGAGAACGGCGCCGAGACCTCGCAGCTGATCCGCGAGTCGCAGAAGGCGTGGCACATCGCCGCCACGTACAAGTGCAACCTCAACTCCAACACCGACTGCGCGCGCAACGGCAGCTCCAGCAACAACTTCACCGTCGGCATCGAGCACGCGGGCTACGGCTCGCAGGCGTCGTGGCCGACCGGCCAGATCGAGGCGTCCGCGCGTCTCACCTGCGACATCACCAGGCGCCACGGCATCGCGCGCGACCGCCAGCACATCGTCGGTCACGGCCAGCTCCAGCCGTACAACCGCAGCGACCCCGGCCCGAACTGGCCGTGGAGCCACTACATCGACCGCGTCCGCGCGATCTGCGGCAGCACCACGCCGCCGCCGCCGGGCCCGGACACCTCGGTCATCATCGTCGACAGCAACAACGCCAACAACGACGCGACCAGGGCCAAGATCGAGCTGACCGGGACGTGGACGTCGTCGAACTCGGTCGCCGGCTACTACGGCTCGGGCTACTGGGCCGGCGCGACCAAGGCGGCGTCGGAGCCCGCGACGTTCCTGTTCTACCTGCCGTCGGCGGCGACCAAGACGATCGACGCGTGGTGGACCGCGGCGTCCGACCGCTCGACCGCGACCGTGTTCATCGCCCAGAACGCCTCGGGCACCGAGATCGGCCGCGCGACGAAGAACCAGACGACCAGCGGCAGCCAGTGGGTCACGCTCGGGACGTACAACTTCTCCGCCGGGTGGAACAAGATCGTCGTCTCGCGGTGGCAGGCCGCGGGCAAGGTCGTCATCGCCGACGCGATCCGCGTCCGCTGATACGCTGCCGGCGTGGTTCGCCTGCTCGTGATCGCCGCGGCGCTGGCCGCGGCCTGCAAGTCAGACACTCGCGCGCCCCAGGGCGCGCCGCGCGACGGCGGTGGCGCGGGGAGACGTGACGCCGCCGCCATCGCGCGGCCGTCGCCCGCCGCGGCGGCGACCGTGGCGGCCCGCCCGCCGCTGCCGCCGGACGAGCGCGCCGCGCTCACCGGCACGGTGATCGCCGCGGTCGGGCGCGAGGACGCGTTCCGCGTCGTCGCGCTGCGCCCCGCGGCGTCCGGCCCCGCGACGCCGCTGACGCCCGACGGCGGGAGCTGGTACCCGATCCCGGCGCCGACGCCGATGGCGATCCGCACCACCGACGACGGCGCCGCCCACACCGAGCAGCTCTACCGGCTCGGCGCCGCGCCGGCCGACGCGCGCCCGCTCGGCCCGGCGGCGACGCGCGTGCGCGGCCCGGTCGTGTCGCGCGACGGCCGGGTGATCCTGGTCGAGACCGACCTCGAGAGCTTCCGCGACATCTACCGCGTCGACGCCGCCACCGGCGAGCCGACGCGGCTGACGTCATCGCCGCAGGGCAGCTTCGAGCCGACGCTGTCGCCTGACGGCGCGCGCATGGCCTACGTCGCCAACCGCGAGGGCGACGCCGAGCTCTACGTCCAGGACGTCGCGGTCGACGCCGCCGACCTGCGGCTGACCGTGTCGCCGCGCGACGACTGGGCGCCGGCGTGGTCGCCCGACGGCGCGTGGATCGCGTTCCTCAGCGACCGCGACGGCGCGCCGCGGGTGTTCCTGGTCCGCCCCGACGCCACCGACCGGCGCCCCGCGTCCCCGACCGAGATCGCGGGCGAGCCCGGCCCGCCGCTGTGGTCGCCCGACGGCGCGCGCCTCGCGTTCGCCGTGTCGACCCGCGACGGCGCCTCCGAGATCTGGACGATCGAGGTCGCGACCGGGACCGCCATGCGCGTGTCCGCGCCGGGCGCGCGCGACGAGGCGCCCGCGTGGTCGCCCGACGGCAGGCACCTCGTGTTCGTCTCGACCCGCGACCAGCGCATCGACCTGTGGATCGCGCGCGCCGACGGCACCGCCGAGTCGCGCCTCACCGACTCGCCCGAGGAGGAGTGGATCCCGCGGTGGCTGCCGTGACGTAGGATGGTGGCCGATGGCCGCCGCCCGGTCCGCCCTGTGCCTCGACTGCCGCGCCGCGCTCGCGCGCGGCGAGCGATGCGACGGCGGCGCGCGCCACCGCGTCGTCCGGCTCGACGAGCCGACGGAGCGCGGCCGCGCCCTCGACGAGGTGTGGGGCCCGCCGCACCTGCGCGCGCGCAAGGCGGCGACGGTCGGCGGCACCAGCGGCGGCACCGCCGGGCTGCTCGACGGCTGCGGCGGTTGCGGCGAGCTCGGCGACTGCGGCGGCGCGGTCGGCAGCGAGATCGGCGCGGCGCTGCTGGTCGTTCTCGTGGTCGCGATCGTGGCGGTCCTGCTGTGGTGGATCGGGAGCAAGATCGTCCACGCGATCCGCCGCCACCGCGCGCGGCTGCGGCCGCGCGGCGTGAAGTGGCGCCCGGGCGGGCCGTCGGCGCTGCGCGGCACGGTCACCGCGGCCGTCGGCGTCACCGCGCCCGTCACCGACGCGGCGTGCGCCGCGTGGGGCCTGCGCCTGCGTCACGGCGACGCGCTGGGCGGTGACCTGATGCTGCGCGACGGCGACAGCGCGGGCCTCGAGATCACGCTCGCCGACGGCGCGCGCGTCCAGATCCCGGCCGGCCGGCTCCGGCTCGACGGCACCGGCGAGCGGATCGACGGCGCCGACCGCCACGTCCGCGCGCTCGATCCGTTCGCGACGGCCAAGGACCCGTTCCTGCCGCTCGCGCACGACCGCGGCGAGGAGCTGCGGCTCGCCGTCGGCGACACGGTCGAGCTGCTCGGCCCGGTCGAGCCGCGGCCGGACCCGACCGCGGCCGCCGCCGGCTACCGCGAGGCCGCGCGCGCGGTGCTGGTCCCGGTCGGCGTGCCGTGGCTGCGCCGCGTCGACGCGTGAGCTGACCGCTACGGCGCCGGCGGCGCGCCCGCGTCCGCTGGCGCTGGCGGCGCCATCGTGTCCGGAGATCGGACAGCCGCGTCGCCCGGCCCCGCGTCGCCCGCGCTCGCCGGCGGCCACACCACCGGGCGCGATGCGTCCGCCGGCTCGCGCGCCGGCACCGGCAGCTTCTCCGGTGGCGGTCCGTCATCGCGGTCCTTGCAGCCCGCAAGGACCGTCGCGGCGATTACCAGCACGAGCGCCCGAGTCATCACGATCGCCATCATGCACGACGCCTGGCCTGGCACGGCCTCTCAGCGTCTGCGCACGCGAGTTCTCGTAGCGCCTTGCCCCGTCGATCGCGCGGCTCTGTCCCGGATCGCGTCGCCGACCCACCGGTCATGGTGCGCCGGTGAACCCTCATGTCCGCGGAATCAGCGTGACCGAGCGCTCACCGCGCCCCTGGCACGGATGGTGATAGAGGCCACCTCGCACGCTGCCCGGAGGGACCATGCGCACCTGCACCCGTCTGTCCACGCTGGCTCTCGGCCTCTCGGTCCTTCCCGCGCTCGCGTCCACGGCGCGGGCCGAGGAGCAGGTGTCGCGGCCCGCACCTGCGCCTGAGTACTCGGGCGACAAGCCGCGCATCATCAAGTTCGTCGGCGACGCCACCCCGGCTGACCAACGGCCGCGGTCCAGCTACCTGGTCATCGATCACGAGGCGCTCCCCCCGCCCGAGGCGATCGAGCACGGTGGCGCGCCGACCATCTTCTTCATCAACAAGAACGGAGGGACGTACATCCCCGGCAACAACGACGCCCGGACCAACCGCTCGAGCATCATCGATCAGACGTCGACGATCCCCGCGTGGAACGTGTCGACGAGCGGCTGGAACCAGGTGAAGACCTGCATGCAGAGCCTGTTCTCCCGCTGGAACGTCACGATCACCGACGTCGACCCGGGCAACACGCCGCACTTCGAGATCGTGATCGCGGGCAGCCCGCAGGACATCGGGATGCAGCAGGGCGTCGGCGGCGTGTCGCCGTTCACCAGCAACTGCAGCGTCATCCCTAACTCGGTCGTCTACACGTTCGCCGAGGTCTACGGCAGCGCCTACCGCGACATCTGCGAGACGGCCGCGCAGGAGATCGCGCACTCGTTCGGGCTCGACCACGAGTACCTGTGCGAGGACCCGATGACGTACCTCTACAACTGCGGCAACAAGAGCTTCCAGAACGAGGACGCGCCGTGCGGCGAGTACTCGGCGCGGCAGTGCCAGTGCGGCGGCAACACCCAGAACTCGGTCGAGATGCTCGACGAGCTGCTCGGCCTCGCCGGCGACGTCACGCCGACCCCGCCCACCGTCTCGATCACCTCGCCGGGCAACGGCGCGACCGTCGCGCCGGGGTTCTCGGTCACGGTCGCCGCGTCGGACTCCGACGGCTCGATCAGCCAGGTGGAGCTGAGGATCGACGGCACGCTCGTCGGGACCGACGCGACGTCGCCGTACACGTTCACGACTTCCGGCACGCTCGCCGCCGGCAGCCACACGCTCCAGGCGCGCGCGATCGACGACGAGCTGCTCGAGACCAACGCGCAGATCTCCGTCACCGTCTCGGCCGGCCCGATGCCGCCGGACGCCGGCCCGGGCGCGCCGGACGCTGGCCCGGGCGCGCCGGACGCCGGCCCGGGCGCGCCGGACGCCGGCCCGGGGCCCGGTGACCCGGACGCCGGTCCCGGCGGTCCGGGCGCGGGCGGCGACGACGACACCGACGATGACGGCTACGTCTCCGGCGGCTGCTCGTCGGGCGGCGGCGCCGCGGGCGGCTGGATCGGCGGCGCGCTCGCGCTCGCGCTCGCGGGCGGCCTGGTGTCGCGCCGTCGCCGCGCGCGCGCCTGAGCCGTCCACTCGGCGCGACCTCTCCACAACACCTCGACGACAGGGGCTCCATCATGCGCACGCTCCGCCTCGCACTCTTCGGCGCCGTCTTCGCCTTTCCGACGATCGCGCTGGCCGACACCGCGAGCAGCCCGCTCGCAGGCGAGGTCTACCAGCCGCCGGTCGAGGGCTGGATGGTCGCCGAGCGCCCCGACGGCCTCCAGACCGTGCGGCAGGTGCTGCCGTCGACCGGCGTCGTCGCCCACGGCGGCACGGGCCGCGTGATCCTCTACATGAACCGCGCGGGCACGACGCTGTACCCCGGCGACAACGACGCGCGGACGAACCGGTCGACCCTGGTCGATCAGACCAGCGCGATCCCGGCGTGGAGCTCCGCGGGCTCGGCGGCGTGGCAGGAGGTGATGGAGTGCACCCGCAACATGTGGGCGCCGTTCAACGTCGAGGTGACCGACGTCGATCCGGGGAACGTGCCGCACTACGAGTCGATCGTGACGACGCGCCCGAGCGTGATCGGCATGCAGTCTGGCGTCGGCGGCGTGTCGCCCTACACGATCGGCTGTGACGTCATCCCCAACTCGATCGTGTTCACGTTCGCCGACGTGTTCGGCGGCGATCCCGAGACGATCTGCGAGGTCGTCGCCCAGGAGACCGCGCACTCGTTCGGCCTCGACCACCAGCTGCTCGCGTCCGACCCGATGACGTACCTGCAGTACAACGGCCTGCAGTCGTTCAAGGACCAGACCGTGAGCTGCGGCGAGTACTCGCAGCGCGCGTGCGGGCTACAGGGCGAGTGCGGGTCGAGCCAGAACAGCTACCAGATGCTGATGGAGCGGATCGGCCCGAACGGTCCGGCCAACACGCCGCCGGTCGCGGCGATCACCTCGCCGGCGAGCGGCGCGACCGTGGCGCCGGGCTTCACGGTCACGGTCGAGGCCAGCGACGGCGATGGATCGATCGCCCGTGTCGAGCTGTGGATCGACGGCGCGCTGTCCGAGACCCGGACGTCGGGCCCGTTCGCGTTCCAGACCGCGCCGAGCTTGCTCACCGGCGACCACACGGTCCAGACGATCGCCTACGACGACGACGACACCGCCTCCGAGCCGGCCCAGATCACGGTCACCGTGTCGGAGAGCGGCGGCGGTGGTGATGGCGACGGGGATGGTGACGGTGACGGCGACGGCGACGGCACGGGCGACGGGAGCGACCCGTCGTCCGACCTGGTCGGCGGCTGCCAGGCGGGCGGCGGCTCGGCCGGCGCGCTCGGCCTGCTCGGCCTCGCATTGGCCGGCCTGCTGCGGCGTCGCCGCCGGGCCTGACGCGCGCGCCTGCCAGACCTTGCCGTTGTGGCGCGGGCGGCCTCGCGGCATCATCGCCGCGTCAGGAGGGTCAGGATGACGAGCGCTGCGACTTCTCCCGGGCGGGCTGGCCTCGGCCACCACGTCCTCGCGATCACCGGCGCGGCCATGGTCGCCGCGTTCTTCCTGCCGTGGATCGACCTCCTCGGCGAGACGCTGACCGGCTTCGAGCTCGCGCGCGACGCGGAGCTCGGCGGCAAGCGCCACCTGCTGTGGCTGTGCCCGCTCGGCGGCGCCGCGGTCGCGCTCGCCGCGGTGTCGCGCGCGTCGTCGCTGCGCGCGCTCGCGCTCGTGGTCGGCGGCGGCGTGGTCGGCTTCGTCGCGTGGCAGGTCGGCGGCGGCCTGATCCGGTCGCTGCACCACGGCGCGTGGATGACGATCCTCGGCGCGAGCGCCGCGATCGCCACCGCGGCCGCGCGCGGCGGCCGCGGCTGGACCGCCGCCGCCGGCGCCGTCGCCGTGCTCGGGTTCTTCCTGCCGTGGCTCGGCTCGCACGGCGTCACCGTCACAGGCCTCGACCTCGCCCGCCTGCCGGCAGCCCCTGCCGAGCTCGGCCTGCCGTCGCCCGCTTGGCTCTACCTCGTCCCGGTCGCGGCGGCCGTCGCCGCCCTGTCCGCGCTCTCCCCCCGCACCCGCGCCGGGGCCATCGCCGGCGGCGCCATCGTCCTCGCCGTCCTCGCGTTCCTCTATCTGCGCGTCTACAGCTTCTTCCTCGGCTGGGGCGCCTGGCTCACCCTCGCCGCCGCCGCCGCCCTCCTGCTCGGCGGCCTCGCCCTCCTCGCCACCCGCGCCCCGGCGACCCGCTGAAGATCCGCACGCGCCGACCGCGCGCCGCCTTGACAGTCCCGATGCTCGCTGGTACCTAAACCGCCTGCTTCGGGGCAACCCGCCGCAGGTGACAACTCGGGGCTGTAGCTCAGCTGGGAGAGCGCTAGAATCGCACTCTAGAGGTCTGGGGTTCGATCCCCCACAGCTCCACGAAATCACTTCGGTTTTCAGGTCCGCCGCGCTTCGATTGCGCGGTGGGCAATGAAACGGGCAACGAATCCCATCGTTGCCCCGACCGAGGCCACCTAGCCGGCCACTGCGCCGGCTTTCTTGCCACCCTGGAGCAGCGTCAGCGCACGCTGCTGCTGGGCGCGTCCGAGCGCTCCCGGCTGGACGTAGCTCCGGGCCGTCGTCTGCTGGAACGACTCGTGGCCGAGCGCGTCGGCGACTGCCCGCGGCGTCACCCCGGCCTCGATGGACAGGGTTCCGTGCAGGCCGCGGTTGCCGTGCGCCGTGACGACCGGGACGCCGGCCTCCTCGCAGATGCGTTGCACCCACGCGCGAGGCCAGGCCCGGTCGTGATAGCCGAACAGCAGGTCCGTGGGG
This sequence comes from Myxococcales bacterium, assembly GCA_011526095.1. Lineage (GTDB taxonomy): Bacteria > Myxococcota_A > Polyangia > Haliangiales > Haliangiaceae > WYBA01. The sequence continues at coordinate 9,751 of WYBA01000509.1, forward strand.
GACTTGCTCTTGGCCAGCTCCAGCAGGAACGGACGCAGCTCATCCGGCACCGCGAGCGTCCGGCGCCCCTTCGCGGTCTTCGAGTCGGGGATCCACAACAGGCGTCCCTCATCGTCGAGATCGCGAACGACCCGCGATACGACCTCACTGCAGCGGATGCCGAGCAGCAGGGTCATCATCGCGGCCACCGCGCCGTCCTCCCCGGCTTCGGCCAGCTCCACCGCCTTGGCGATCCACTTCCTCGCCTCGTCGATCCGGAGCTGTTCCTTGCCGTGGTTGCGCTTTCCGATGCCTTCGACATCGTCAAGCGGGTTGGACGACAGCCACTTCTTCTTCACGCACCAGCGGAGGAACGTCTTTGCCTCCGCCAGCGCGTTGCGGTGGTAGTCGACGGAGACCGTCTTGGGCTCGGCGCCAGGAACCGGGATCGCTCCATCGGGGAGCGGGTTCCGGCGCTGGGGCTTTCGCTTCGACGTTCTCATCGCGGTGTACAGCGTCTCGGCCTTGATGGGCGTGAGATCGATCAGCGCGAGGTCGAGGTCATCGAAGAACCGGCGGAGCTTGCGCCCCGTCTGGTCGATGCTGCTCTCCTTGTTCCCCTTCTCGTCGCGCATGAACGTCTCGTAGTCCTTGAGGGCCTCTCGGATGGTCTTCTCGGGCCGGTGGAGCTCCTGCTGGAGCGCTGCGATCGCCTGCCGCGCCGCCTCCTCGGTGGGAAAGACGAGGTACTCGCGGTCGCCGCTTCGCTTCACGTGGATGATGCGGAATCCATCTCGCTTCGGGTACGGACCCAGGATGCGAGCCTTGTCATTCTTCGGTCGCGCCATCTTCGACTCTCCTTTCCCTGGCGCAACCCGAGCACACGCCGACGATACCACCGGCGCGCCATGCGTCCAGCCGCCTTGACCACCAATGTGGAACGAAGTGTAATGACCGGGCATGGCTGCGCAGACCGAATGGAAGACGATCAAGATCTCGTCCGACGCCTACGAGAAGGCGCAGGCGCTGCGCGATCTGCTCACCAAGCGAGGGACGGACTCGCTCCCCGCGCCGCTGCGAGACGTGCCGATCGACGGCGTCGGGATCGGCTCCACCGTGGCGCTCGCGCTCGCGGCGCTGGAGCACGCGATGGGCGGCGGCAAGCGCCGCCGCTCGTAGCCGCGGCGTCACGGCGATCCACCGGGCAGCTTGAGCGGCGGCGGGGCGTAGCGCCGCGTCGTGACCGTGGCGGCGTCGGGGACGCGCGCGCGGAGCTTGGCGATGACGAGGTCGAGCACCTGGTCGACGTCGAGCTGGGCGAGCATCGCGAGCGGGCTCGCCGGCGCCGCGGTCGGCAGCGCGGCCATCGGGTGGGAGGGGAGGATCGGCAGACCGAGGGTCTCGCCGGGGCGGGCCTCGAGCGAGGTGAGCAGCGTGCGGCACGCGGCGGCCGCCGCGCGCTTCTGGTCGGGCGTCGCGCCGTCGGCGGTGGCGACGCGGATGGTCTCGATGAGGTCGGTCATGGGCTTCCTTTCAGAAGGGCACGACGTCCTCGGCGGGCTGGCCGACGAGGTTGTCGCGCGGTTGGAGTCGGGTGATGAAGCGCGCCTCTTCGTCGACGGCGCGCGCGGCGGAGGTGATGCGGACGGCGACCTCGACGCGGTCGCGCGGGTAGGTGAGGCCTGGGTCATGGCCCTTTGCGTACTGGCCGGCCCAGAATCCCTTCCAGCGCCGCCAGGTCTGGAAGTGGCGGGTCAATGTCTCGTGCAGCCGGCCGGTGTGGCTCTCGCCGACGTAGAGGACCTCGTGCGAGGTGCGGTCGCGGATGACGTACACGCCGGACTTGCCGCGGAGGTTGCGGACCCACTCGGGGTAGTCCTCGCCGCGCGCGCCGACGGGGCGGAACGTGAGCCCGCCGTTACGGAGCGCGCCCCGGTCGGCGCACGCCTCGACGGCGTCGAGCACGTCGAGCACGAGCAGCGCGAGGCGGATGGTCTGCGTCCGGTCGCGCATGGTCATCCTCCCACCGGCGCGTCGACGTCGTCGGGGCTCGACACCGGCGCGGCGGTCGCTACGCGCGGCGGCTCGGACGCCGCCGCCGCGCCGTGGAGCCGGATGCCCGCCGCCGCCGCCTCGTCCTGGACCCCGTGGGCGTATGCGTCGACGGGGATCCAGCTCTCGCCCGGGATCGAGAACCCGTAGGGCTTCATCTCCGGGCCCCAGCCGCCGGCCGGGCGTCCCACCCAGCTCTCGATCAGCGCGAGCAGGTCGCGCGGCGCGCGCAGGTCGAGGTGGAGGTGGGGGCCGGCGCTGTTGCCGGAGTTGCCGGACAAGCCGATCCGATCGCCGCGCCGGACGTGCTGCCCAACCTGCACGTCGACCCGCGACAGGTGGAGGTAGCGCGCGGTGATGCCCGACGGGTGCTTGATGCCGACCCACTTGCCGGCATCGCCCTGCGCGCTCGTCTCGGCGCGCACGACGACGCCGTCGTCGATCGACAGCAGCGGCGTGCCGACGGGCAGCGGGATGTCGATCGCGTGGTGGGTACGTCCCCCGTCGCGCGGTCGCGACCAGCCGCTCGACACGACGAGCGAGACGCCCGCCGGCGCCGGTCGCCCGAACCGCAGCACCGCGGGCGTGGGCACGTCCTTCGCCATCGCCCCGGTCGTCGGCGCGGCCGAGCCCGGGCGCGCGGGCGGCGCCATGCGGTCCGCGGCGATGTCGCGGCCGAGCTCCGCGAAGTAGAGGTCGGCGACGCTGCGGGTCCACGCCAGCTTGCGCGGGTTCCACAGCCAGTGCTTCGCGCCGGCCGCGTACGCCGCGCGCGCGACGTCGGCGAGCGTGATGTCCGTCTGGCCCTGGCGCTCCAGGTAGCCCACGACGCGGCCGAGGCCCGCGCGCTCCGACCAGCCGGCGTTCCAGGCCATCGTGAGCAGCTCGACGAAGTGTCGGTTGCTCCAGTCCTCGCGCAGGTTCTCGACGTGCGGGTGATGGCGCGCGAGGCTCTCGATGATCCGGCGGAGCGCGTCGCTCGCGATCGTCACGCTGGTGACGGGGTTCTTCAGCTCGGCCGGCGCGACGTCGGTGCCGTGGCGGGCGTTGAAGTCCTCGCGCACGACGCGCACGACGTTGATCAGCCCCTTGGGGTCGCGCGGATCGAGGCCGGACTCGCGCGCCGCGAGGGCGCGCAGGTACGGCACCGGGAACCCCAGACCGTGCACGGTGAACACCAGGTCGAAGGCCCGCGACAGGCGCTTGCGCCCGCGCTCGCTCGAAGGTCGAGCCGCCCTCGGCGTCGGCGTCGGCGCGCTCAGATCCTCGTAGCGCGCCTCGACCGGATCTTCGTCGTGCTCCGCGCCCCACGCATCGAGGCGGTCCGGCGACCGCGCAGCACGCGCGTTGCGCCACCGCGACACGCCCCAGAACGCGGCGCCGCCCGCGGCGACGCCGAGCAGCAGCTTGGTGGTTCCGTCCGTCACGCGGCCCTCCGCTTCTTGCCGTCGACGAGGCGCGGCACGAGGAACAGGCCACCGACCACCGCCGCGCCGATCAGCAGCGGCTTGCCGACGGCGTCGACGACGGGGTTGACGACCGCATCGGTCACGCCGGTGACGGTTCCCTTGAGCAGGTCCTTGGCGCCGCCGCCGACCTCCTCGGCAAGTTCCTTGGCCTCGCCCGCGAGGTCGCGCGCCACGTCGACCACGCCGCCCGCGACGGACTTGCCGACGTCGAGCGCGTCATCGACCGCGCCGGCGACGTCGTCGTAGAGCGCCGACAGCGTGCCCTGCGGCGCGAGCGTCGCCGAGCCGCGCACGGCGCTCAGCACGACGTCGCTCTTGGTCGGCAGCTCCTTCGCCGTGGCGGCGTCGAGCGCGAGCGCGCGCGACTCGACCATCCAGAACCGGCGGTTGTCCGGGTAGACGTCGAACATGAAGCGGCCGCCGGTGAGGCGCTGCAGCTCGGCGCGGTAGGCGTTCCACCGCGCGACTGCCGTGACGCGCCCGAGCGCATCCATCGGCAGCTTCGCGGCCTCGGCGGTGAGCAGGCCGGCCACCTGCTGCACATCGCCGATCGTCGTCTCGGGGTAGAAGCCCGATAGCGTCGGGTGCATCGGCCGGCGCTGCAGGTAGAACGCGC
>WYBA01000510.1 GCA_011526095.1 Myxococcales bacterium
AGACGATCGGCGCCAACTGGCTGTCGGTGCTGCCGTACCCGGGGTTCCCGCTGGCCGAGGGCCGGACCTACGCGGTCGTCGTGACGTCGCGCGTCCTCGGCGCCGACGGGACCGCGGTCCTGCCCGCCGCGGACTGGACCGAGCTCGCCGGCGACGCGGTGCCGGTCGACGACGACCTGCTGCGCGCGCGCGTCGTGCTCGAGCCGCTGCTCGACTACCTCGACGACGACGGCGGCGACGAGCGCGCCGACGTCGTCAGCGCGACGGTGTTCACGACCCAGGTGTCGACCGACGTGATGGCGGGGATCCGCCAGCGCGTGTGGTCGCTGCCGGCGCCGACCGCCACCGGCACCGCGCGCACCGGCACCGCCGCGACGTACCTCACCTACGAGGGCAGCTTCGACGCGCCGAACTTCCAGACCGGCGACACGCCGTACCTCTCGAGCGGCGGCGAGATCGTGGCCGCCGACGACGGGCTGCCCGAGGTCCAGCGCACCGAGTCGCTGCGGTTCGCGCTGACGATCCCGGCGGCCGGCGCGATGCCGACGGCCGGCTGGCCGGTCGCGCTCTACGCCCACGGCACCGGCGGCAGCTACCGCTCGTTCATCAACGACGGCACCGCGCGCCGCCTCGCCGCCGAGGGGATCGCGGTGATCTCGATCGACCAGGTGCTCCATGGCCCGCGCAACTCCGGCGCGACCAGCCCGGAGGTGTCGTTCTTCAACTTCCAGAACCCGCTCGCGGCGCGCGACAACACGATCCAGGGCGCGGCGGACAACTTCTCGCTGCTGCGGCTGGTGCTCGGGTTCGACTTCACCGAGCCGCCGGCGGACCCGGATCCGGGGCGCGACATCCGGTTCGACCCCGACCGCATCTACTTCTTCGGCCACTCGCAGGGCGGCCTCACCGGCCCGCCGTTCCTCGCCTACGAGCCCGAGGTGGCGGGCGCCGTGCTGTCGGGCGCGGGCGGGCTGCTCTACCTGTCGATGCTGCACAAGACCGAGCCGATCGACATCACGGCGATCGTCGGCGCGCTGATCCGCGACGAGCCGCTCGACGAGTTCAACCCGACGCTGGCGCTGCTCCAGACGTGGATCGAGCGCGCCGACCCGGTCAACTACGGGCCGCTGCTGGCGCGCGCGCCGGCGCCGCACCCCGACGGCGGCGGCGCGATGGCGCCCAAGCACATCTACCAGAGCGAGGGCTTCGTCGACCGGTTCACCCCGCCGGTCGCGATCGAGGCGCTGGCGGTGGCGATCGGCGGCCACCAGGTCGCGCCGGTGCTGGCCGAGATCGAGGGCCTGGCGCTGCGCGGCCACGCCGCGCTCGAGGCGCCGGTGACCGGCAACCTCGACGGGACGACCGCCGTGCTGCTCCAGTACGACGAGGTCAGCGGCTCGGACGGCCACTTCGTCGTGTTCGACGTCGACGCCGCCGAGCGCCAGAGCGCGCGGTTCCTGGGGACCCTGGCGACCGCCGGGGAGGCGACGCTCGTGCCTTGACCAGCCGCCCAGCAGGCTGCGACGCTGCTCACAGACCATGGCGCGCAAGAAGCTGGGCGAGATCCTGATCGAGGAGGGGGTCCTCGACGAGTCGAGGCTGCGGGCGGCGCTCATCGAGCAGCAGCGATGGGGCGGGCCGCTCGGCCGGCTGCTCGTCGAGATGCGGCTGGTGGAGGAGCACGCGATGGTTGGCGCGCTGTCGCGCCAGCTCCACGTCCCGACGGTCGATCTCGACTCGATCGAGATCCCGCAGGCGGTGCTCGACCTCGTGCCCGGCGAGCTCGCCGAGCAGCACAGCGTCATGCCGTTCGCCCAGCCGATGAAGTTCCTCGACCTGGCGATGACCGACCCGACGCAGCTCGGCATCATCGACGAGCTGCAGATCCGCACCCGGCTCAACGTCCGCGCGTTCCTCGCCGGGCCCAAGGCGGTCGAGCGCGCGCTGTCGCGCTACTACGGTCGCGGCTACGGGGTCGGGCTGCGCCAGGTCGGGCGCGCGGCGCGGCCGAGCGAGCCGATCCCGGTCGAAACCGGCGCCGAGCGCGGCATGGAGATCGAGCGCACGCCGACGATGGACGTGGGCATCGCGCGCCAGACCGAGCGGATGGCGATGCCGCCCGCGCTGTCGACCCCGGCGCACCTCGACCGCAGCGCCGAGATCGAGGCGCTGCAGCGCCGCGTGTCCAAGCTCGAGGCGCTGATCGCGCGCGACGAGAACGTGCTGCGCAAGGTGCTCGCGCTGCTGGTCGAGAAGGGCGTCGCGAGCCGCGAGGAGATCGTCGAGCGGCTCAAGTGACGCGCGGCCCGTGAGCCGGCCGAAAACGCCGCGAGGCGGCCACGTGGCCGCCTCGCGTCACCGCACCGCGCCGCCGCCCGGGGTCACGACCCCGTCGGGCGGAGCGTGAACGCGTACTTGACCTGGAACGGCGCGTCGAACTTCGGGAACTTGATCGTCGAGATCACGTCGGCGATGCACGACGACACCTCGCTGTGGACGCCGCTCGCGCTCGACTGCGACACCGTGCCGTTGGGCATCACGGTGAAGATCGCCTGCACCTGGCCGGACAGGCCCGGGGTCGCGAGCAGCTGGCGCTCGTAGCAGTACTGGATCTTCGACACGTTGCGCTTCACGTAGCGGCGGATGATCTCCGGGTCACACGACGCGTCGCCGCTGCACTCGGGCTTCGACAGCTTCGGGGCCGGGGGCGCGGTGGGCTTGTGGCGGCGCGGCTTGCCGCCGTTGGGGTCGCCGTCGAGGTTGTAGCCGTCGCCGGAGTTCGGGCCGCGCGAGATCGTGTCGTAGTTGCCCGACCACACGCTGTTCCAGTCGTGGCCGCCGCCGCCGGGGCCGAAGCCCGACGGGCCGTTGCCGAAGCCCTCGGGGGCGCCGTCGCCGCTGCCGTCCCAGCCGCCGTCGAAGTCGACGTCGTCGAAGCCCGAGGTGAGGTCGCCCTCGCCGGCGATCGACGAGAACAGGTCGCCGCTCATCCGGTCCGAGCCGAGGATGCCCGCCTCCTTGGCGGCGCGCAGCGCCTGCTCGCGCGCGACCGACGGGTCGCCGTCGCTCTTCACCGTGCGCTTGCCCGGGTCGGGGCGGGCGGTGTCGCTGCCCATCGTGCCCGACGGCAGCGCCATGCGCGCGGCGTTCGCGCCGTCGGTCGCGCCGTCCTGGCCGGTCTCCGTCGGGTCCTGCTCGACCGGCTTGTCCTCCATCGAGTCGGCGGTGGCGCGCATCCGCAGGTTCTCCACCTCCTCCGGCGACATCTGCGCGGTGTCCTGGTCCGCCGGCGCCGTGCGCATCAGCGCGAGCAGGCCGAGGTGCGCCACGGCCGACGCCGCGATGAACGCCGCGGCGCGGTTGTCGAGGCCGAACGTCGCGGCGGTCGCCTCGCGGCGCGCCGCCGGGACCGACTGGACGTGGAACGTGGTCGCGCCGAGCTTGAGCCGCAGGCGCGTGTCCGCGGTCATCGGGATCGCGGTGCCCGCCGACGGCAGCGGCAGCGTGGCGCCGCCGCGGACGAGCTCGCCGGTCATGCCCGGGGCGATCTGCGCGGCGAAGCCGGCGCCGCCGGCGGTCGGCGCGACGAGGTCGAACGCCGCGCCCGCGCCGTCGTTCGCGAGCTCGACCGCGAAGTCGACGCCCGCGCCCGTGCCGACGCTCACCGTCGACGGCTCGAGCTCGCGGCGGCGGCGCGACAGGCCCCACGTCAGCGCGGCGAGGCCGAGCAGCGAGCCGCCGAGCACGACGCCGTCGGTGCCGCGCGGCGCGGCGTCGGGGCGGAACGACCACGCCGGGCGGCCGGCGTCCGTCCAGCGCTCGAGCGCCGATGCGTTGTCCGAGGCGATCTTGGCCGACAGGCCGAACGCGATCGCCGACGACGCGAGCGCGAGGGCGCCGCCCGCGAGGAGCGCGCGCGTCCTGGTCGAGATCCGGCCGCCCTTGGGGTCCGACACGTGGCGCACGCCGACCACGGCGTCGCCGAAGGTGGCCACGACCTCGACGGCACGGTTGCTGTCGTCGGTGGTGGTCGCGGTGGCAGTCGAGGTGTGGGTGAGTGCGTTCATGGTGATCTCCAGGGCAGACCGGTCCCGTGGCGCCGCCCCCTCACCCCCACATGGGGCTCCGGGTCGTGCGCGCAGGGCACCGGAGAGGTCCGTTGCCCGCCCGTCGGTCGCGGCCGATGCGCCGACGTCGTACGGAGCGATAGACAGCCGGTCCGGGGGCCGGTTCCAAAAAAATGATGTGGGATTTCGCTCAGATGTGAGCGAATTTTCCCTGCAACCGGGGTCCGGGGCGGGTGTCTACGCGCGCTGGTCCCGGCGCCGGCGCGCCCCGGACCGGCGCACTACTCCATGCGGAGCGAGCGCTCGAACTCTTCCGGATTGGAGCTGGCGTAGACCGCCGTCTCCATCGTCACCAGGCCGCTGTTCACCAGATCGACCAGGTGCTGATCGAACAGCTGCATCGAGTAGAGGTCGCGGCCGCGCTTGATCAGCTCGGGGATCTCGCCGAGCCGCCCCGCGGTGCGGATGCACTCGCGGATCGTGCGCGTGACGCGCAGGATCTCGACCGCGGGCAGCCGGCGCCGGCCCTCCTTGGCGGCGAGCAGGCGCAGCGACACGACGGCCTGCAGCGCGTCGCCGAGGCGCTCGCGGATGATGTCCTGGGCGTCGGCCTCGAACATGCCGACGTAGCGCTGGACGGTCGACACCGAGTCCGGCGTGTGGATCGCCGAGATCACGAGGTGGCCGGTCTCGGCCGCCTTGAGCGCGGTCGCGGCGGTCTCCTGGTCGCGGATCTCGCCGACCATGATGACGTCCGGGTCCTGGCGCAGCGCCGCCACCAGCGCGTCCTTGTAGCTCTCGGTGTCGGTGCCGAGCTCGCGCTGGATGATCATGCACTTGCCCGGCTCGTGCAGGTACTCGATCGGGTCCTCGATCGTGATGATGTGGGCGTGCCGCGTCTCGTTGATGTGGCGGATCATCGCCGAGATCGTCGAGGTCTTGCCGTTGCCGGTCGCGCCGGTGACGAGGATCATCCCGCGGCGCGTGTCGGCGATCTCCGCGATCACCGGCGGCAGGTTGAGCTGCTCGATCGTCAGCACGTTCACCGGGATCAGGCGCATCACGATGCCGACCGCGCCGCGCTGGCGGAAGATCGACGCGCGGAACCGGCCGCGCTGCGCCAGCCCGTACGACACGTCGATCTCGCCGAACGGCCGCGAGAAGTCGGGGCGCGACGTCCGACCCTCGAGGATGAAGTTGGCGATCGACTCGGTGTCGACCGCGGTCAGCGGCGGCACCTTGATCGCGCCGAGCAGCTCGCCGTGCAGCCGGTAGTGCGGCGGGTACCCGACCTCGAAGTGGATGTCGGAGACCCCGCGCTCGATGCCGAACGCCAGCAGCTTGTGGAAGGCCTGACGATCCATGCTCATGGGCCCCCCGAGCTTACCGCAACATCGCGGCCCATCCGGTGAGCGAGGCGTGACTCTGTGAGCGGTGGAGGGCGGGCGGGACGCTCAGTTGAACTTGCCGGGCTCGGTGCCGGGCCGGGAGTCCTCGCCGTCGTGGCCGGTGTCCTGGCGGAGCGAATCGAGCAGGGGAGCGCCGGCGTCGTCGGCGTGGCCCAGCTCGTCGGCGCGGATCGGGCGCCACGGCTGCAGGTGCGGGCTGGTCCGCTCGACCGACTCGTCGCCGGTGTCGTCGTCGTCGCCGTCGCGGGGCGGGGCCGGCAGCGGGAACGGCGGGGCGCTGGCGGTCGGCAGCCGGCCCGGCGCCGGCGGCGTGTCCGACGACCGCGCGGCGCGGCGGGGCATCACGTACTCGCCGGAGCCGCGCGCGAGGTCGGCCGGACCGAGCGGCGGCTCGACCGCCTCGGGGATCTCCGCGTCGGGGACGTGCGGCGCCTCGCGCACGTCGCCGTCGTCGTCGTACTCGGCCGGCGGGGCGGCGATCGGCGCGCGCGAGCTCTCGACGATCGTGCGGATCGCCTTGCGTACGCTCGCGCGCAGCCGCGGGAACGGCGGCGCGGGCCGGGCCAGGAAGTAGCCCTGGCCGTACTTGACGCCCAGGTCGTGCAGCACCGACAGGTCGTCGGCGGTCTCGATGCCCTCGGCGACCATGACCGCGTCGATCGCGTCGGCGATCAGCCGCAGCGATCGCAGCATCTCGCGCTTGACCGTCGAGCGCGCGACCCCGCGGGTCAGCACGTCGCTGATCTTGATGAAGTGCGGGCGCAGCGCCATCACCGTCTCGAGGTTCGAGTGGCGGGTGCCGACGTCGTCGATCGCGACGCCGAAGCCCATCGCGGTGTACGTGGCGAGCGCGCGCTTGAACGACGTGAAGTTCTCGATCGCGAGGCGCTCGGTGATCTCGAACACGATGTTCGACGGGGTCAGCGCCGCGGCCTCGAGCAGGTGGCTGACCTCGATCTCGATGAACCCGGAGTCGTAGAACGACAGCGGCAGGAGGTTGACGAACAGCCGGTGGACCGGCTCGAGCCCGACGGCGCCGCGCAGCGCGCCGCGGAAGCACGCGCGGTCGAGCTCGAACGTGAGGTCGACCTCGTCGGCGATCGCGAACAGCGTCGCCGGCGACTCCATGCTGGTCTGGCGCGGGCCGCGGGTGAGCGCCTCGTACCCGAAGATGTCCCCGCTCTCGATGTGGACGATCGGCTGGTAGACCGGCCACAGCCCGTCGCCGAGGATCACGTCCTGGAGCGCCGCCTTGTCGCGCTGGGCGGCGCGCAGCCGGCCGAGCTTGGCCGCCTCGGTCGCCTCGGTCACCAGGCGCGCGATCAGCCGCTCGGGCCGCAGCATCGTGTTGCCGATCACGCGCGCGGCGCCGACGGTGATGCGCGGCTCGTCGCGGAGCAGCTCGCGCACCGGGCCGGACAGCTTGTGCTCGACCGCCTCCTCGACCCGGGCGGCGAGCCGCAGCAGCTCGTCCTGGCTCGCCTGCTCGCGCGGCGCGAGGATCACCAGGTAGGCGTCGTCGTCGCTGGTGCGGCACACCAGGTCGCCGACGCGCAGGACGTCGCCGCGCAGCGCGTCGAGTGCGTGGCCGGCGCGCTCGTAGACCTCGGCGTGCTGGGCGACGCCGTAGTCGACCTCGACGCGGCGCAGCCTAGTGAGGTCGACGAAGATGCAGCTGATCGAACGGTCGCGCTGCAGGATCGCGATCACCTCGCCCATCCGCTCGTGGTACGGGCGGAACCGGTCGACGTCGGGCGGCTCGGTCGGCAGCACCAGCGACGCGGGCTCGCGGTCGGCGGCGAGGTCGCCGCGGCTGAAGAAGTGGACGCGGTTGCGGCCGCCGCGCTTGGCGCCGCGCAGCGCGGCCTCGGCGGCCTGGACCAGCGCGTCGGCGCCGGCGGCGTCGTCGGGGAACGTCGCGACGCCGACCGAGACCGTCAGCCCGCGCCCGCCGGGGAACTCGGTCCGCGCGACGGCCTCGCGCAGGCGGTTGGCCTTGGTGATCGCGCCGGCCTTCGACGTCTCGGGCAGCAGCACGACGAACTCCTCGCCGGAGTAGCGGGCGACGACGTCCGAGGCGCGCGCGCGCTGCGGCGAGTCCGCGCTCGAGATCACGCCGGCGAGGCGGCGCAGCACCTCGTCGCCGATCTGGTAGCCGAGGTCCTGGTTGACCGAGACGAACGCGTCGACGTCGGTGACGAGCAGGCTCAGCGGCTGGCTGTAGCGCTGGGCGCGCGCGACCTCCTCGCGCAGCCGCTCGTGGAACGCGCGGTGGTTGTACAGGCCGGTGAGGTCGTCGCGGTACGACAGCTGCTCGAGCTCGTGGTGGGCGCGCTCGAGCTCCGCGTTGGCGGCGGTGAGGTCGTGGCCGCGGTCGCGCAGCGCGCGCTCGAGCAGCCGCTCCTTGGCCTCGAGCCGCTCGTACGAGCCGCGCAGCTCGTCGACGAGGCGGCGGTTCTCGCGCTCGAGGTGGTAGCTGCGCACCATCTGCTCGAGCAGCTGGTGCAGCTCCTGGTGCTTCCACGGCTTGCGCAGGACGTAGTGGACCTGGCCGGCGTTGATCGAGGCGATCAGGTTCTCGGCGTCGGCGTAGCCGGTGACGAGGACGCGGCGGGTCTCGGGGCGCAGCCGCGCGGCCGCGGCGAGCAGCTCCGCGCCGTTGATCTCGGGCATGCGGAAGTCGCTGACGACGACGGCGACGTCGGCGCGGGTCCGCAGCACGTCGAGCGCGTGGTCCGGCGCCGCGACGGAGATGACCTCGAACCGTCGGCGCAGCGAGCGCTCGAGCAGCTCGAGGTTCATCGGCTCGTCGTCGACGCACAGCACGACGCCCCGGAGGGCCTCGTCGCTGCGCGGTTCGGATGGTGGTTCGTCCGGACCTTCCAACGTCGATCGATTATCCGGTGCGCCGCGCCGCCGGCGCAACACCACGTTTCATCCGTGCGTCGGGCGTGCGAGCGCTGCCGAGGGCGCACGTTCCCTACATCACGACGGTGGCCCGCCGGGGTCGCGGCGGCCCGGCGATTTTGTTACCGTCCTCGGACGGAGGGGCCAGTCGATCCATGCGCGGCAAGAGAATCCTCTTCTACGACCCGGATCCCCGCGCGCGGCGCGTCGCCGAGCGAGCGCTCGCGGCCACCGGCTCGGAGTGCGTCTCGGCCCACGACGCCGACGACCTGATGGTGAAGGTCGAGGCGAACGGCTGGGATCTGATGATGATCAACTACGACCCGCCGCTGCGCGACGACCCGCGGTGGTCGGATCGGCTGGGGACGATCGAGCACCGCTGGCCGCGCACCAAGCTGGTGCTGCACTCGACGGCGCCGACCGAGGACTACCTGCCGCTGATGGCGACGCGGCGGTTCCTGCGCAACGTCATCGCCAAGAACGACGAGCCGCTCGAGCCCGACGAGCTGATCATCACCGCGGAGAAGCTGCTGCGCGGCGACCTGTTCGGCCTGCAGAAGTACCTGCTGTGGGGCGTCGAGCCCTACTGCGTGAAGATCCAGGACTCGCGCGACAAGCAGGACTACATCTCCCAGGTGTCGAGCTACGCGGCGTCGCTCGGGTGCAACGAGCGCGTCGTCGAGCTGATCGAGACGATCGTCGACGAGCTCGTCACCAACGCGATCTACAACGCGCCGCGCACGCCGACGGGCGAGGCCAAGTACGCGAAGATGTCGCGGCGCGAGCCGGTGCGGCTCGAGGACCACGAGGTCGGCGAGCTGCAGTTCGCGTGCGACGGCGACTACATCGCGGTGGCGCAGATCGATCCGTTCGGCGCGCTGACGCAGGAGACGGTGGTCAGCTACCTCAACCGGTGCCTGGTCAAGGGGCCGGACCAGATCAGCGAGGCGTCGGGCGGCGCGGGCATCGGCCTGTTCCGCGTGTTCCAGTCGCTGTCGAAGTTCGTGATCAACGTCGACCCCGGGCGCAAGACCGAGGTGATCACGCTGATCGACCTGCGGCTGTCGATGAAGCGGTTCCGGCAGGCGACCAAGTCGTTCCACATCTTCATCAACGACCGCTCCCCGCCGCCCGCGGCGGCCGGCGGCGGCGGGACCGGCGAGTAGCCCATGGCCGCGCAAGGACGCAACACCTTCACGATCGACGTGGCCGAGCGCGACGGCGAGGACGTCGTCACGATCGCCGGGGTGATCGACGAGAACGCCGACCTGTCGCCGCTGCAGTCGCTCGGCGGCCGCCCGGTGCGCGTGCACCTCAAGGGCGTGCGGCGGATCAACTCGTACGGCGTGCGGTCGTGGATCGACGCGATCCGCAAGATCCCCAACGGCACGCCGGTCAAGCTGGTCCACTGCCCGCCGCCGGTCGTCGACCAGTGCAACATGGTCGCCGGGTTCGCCGGCCACGGCGTGCTCGAGTCGTTCTACGCGCCGATGACCTGCGCCGAGTGCGACGAGCAGCTCGACCAGCTGTTCGAGACCACCGCGTGCCGCGCCAACGGCGGCCGCCTGCCGGCGACGCCGTGCCCGCGGTGCGGGCGCAACATGGAAGTCGACGACCTCGAGGAGCAGTACCTGCTGTTCGTCCGCGAGGGCTAGACGCCGAGGATCGTGACGTCGAGCAGCCGCTCGGCGAGCCACGCCAGCCCGCCGAGCGCGAGCACGCCGGACATCACGGGGAGGGCGACGCGGCGGTAGCGGACGCCGCCGAGGGCGCGGCCGAGCAGCCAGCACAGCGGCAGGGCGACCGCGACGACGACGAGCTGGCCGAGCTCGACGCCGACGTTGAACGCCAGCAGCGGGACGACGACGTCGTCGGGCGGCAGCAGCACCTCGAGCATGCGGGCGAAGCCGAGGCCGTGGAGCAGGCCGAACACGAACGTCAGCACGAATCGCCACCGCACGTCGGGGCGCACGATGTTCTCGATCGCGGTGTAGGCGATCGACAGCGCGATCACGCTCTCGACCAGGCGCGCCGGCACGGCGACCCAGCCGAGCGACGCCGCGATCAGCGTGATCGAGTGGGCGATCGTGAACGAGGTGACGATCGTCGCCATGGCCGCGAACGTCTTGCCCAGCGAGCGCAGCGTCCAGCCGTGGCGCGGGTCGCGGGTGATCACCAGCGCGAGCATCAGCGTCAGCACGAACGCGACGTGGTCGAACCCGAACAGGATGTGGTCGATCCCGCTGCGGACGAACGCCCATACGCCCGACGGCGGCGGCTCGGACAGGTCCCACTCCAGGCGCGAGGCGTCGCCGCGCAGGATCGTCCGCAGCGGCGGCCACCCGGGGGCGACCGCGCGGACCACGGCCTCGTGCGCCGGGTCGAGGTCGAAGAACAGGGCGTAGTCGATCGCCAGCACCGTCACCGGCGCGGCGCACCGCGCGGTCCACGTCACCTCGACCAGGCCGTCGTCGGCGAGCCGCAGCGCGCCGCCCTCCGCCGGGCACGGGCCGGTCGCGTCCTCGACGTCGATCCGCGCCGTGACGTAGGCGATCGCTTCGGGGGCGCCGGCCTCGAGCTGCGCCGGGCTGGGACGGGTGTCCGCCGGCAGCCCGAGCCCCTCGGCGAGGTCGGCCGGGGCGATCTTGATCGCGTAGCGGACGGTCGCCCCGTCGACGTCGACCTGGGAGTGGGTCAGCGACGAGACGTGGGCGGCGGCCAGGCCGGGAGCGGCCAGCACCGCCGCGACGGCCGCGACCGTCGCGACCGCGACCCGGAGAGGGAGCAGGATCCGCCGCATCGAGCGGATTCGTAGCACGCGCGGAGGCGGGCACCGCAGCGCGGGTAGCCCGGCTTGCGGTAAGTTCCGCGGCCTATGAGCAGCAAGCCCGTCGTCCTGATCATGGCCGCTGGCCTCGGCACCCGGATGAAGAGCGACCGCGCCAAGGTCCTCCACGAGGTCGCCGGACGGACGCTGATCGCGTGGGCGGTGGAGACGGCGCGGACCGCGGGCGCCGGGCGCGTCGTCGCGATCCTCGGCCACCAGCACGACAAGGTGAAGGCGTCGCTCGACGCGCGCTACGGCGCCGGCGCGATCGACGTGGCGCTGCAGCTCGAGCAGAAGGGCACGGGCCACGCGGTGCAGTGCGCGCTGCCGGCGCTCGAGCGCGAGCCCGACGACCGGATCGTCGTGATCCTCACCGGCGACGCGCCGCTGCTCGATCCGGCGCGCGTCGCCGAGCTCGCCGGCGCGTGCGAGCGCACGCCGGCCGGGCTGGCGCTGCTGTCGACGGTGCCGCCGCGGCCGATGCCGTACGGCCGGCTCGTCCGCGACGCCGCGGGCAAGCTGCTCAAGATCGTCGAGCACGTCGACGCGACGCCGGCCGAGCGCGAGATCCTGGACACCAACGCCGGGTTCTACGCGGTGCGGCTCGGCCACCTCCGCCGGGACCTCGCCACGCTGCGCGCCGACAACGCCAAGGGCGAGCTGTACCTGACCGATCTCGTCGCGCGCGCGGCCGAGCGCGGCGGCGCCACGGCGATCGACGCGCCGTTCGACGAGGTCTCGGGGATCAACGACCGGGTCGACCTCGCCGCGGTCGACGCCGCGGCGCGCCGCCGGATCAACGCGCGGTGGATGCGCGAGGGCGTGACGTTCGTCGACCCGGCCGCGACCTACGTCGACGCCGACGTCGGCCCGCTCGGGCGCGACGTGTGGCTCGGCCCGAACGTGTCGCTGCGCGGCAAGACCCAGGTCGGCGACGGCGCGCACGTCGACGTCGGCTCGGTGCTCACCGACGCGACGATCGCCGCCGGCGCGCACCTCAAGCCGTACAGCGTGATCACCGAGTCCGCCGTCGGCGAGCGCGCCCAGACCGGCCCGTTCACCCACTGCCGCCCGGGGACGAAGCTCGACGAGGACGCGCGCCTGGGCAACTTCGTCGAGACCAAGAAGGCGCACCTGATGGCCGGCGCCAAGGCCAACCACCTCGCCTACCTGGGCGACGCGTCGATCGGCGCCAAGGCCAACATCGGCGCCGGCACGATCACCTGCAACTACGACGGCTTCGCCAAGCACCAGACGACGATCGAGGCGGGCGCGTTCATCGGCTCGGACAGCCAGCTCGTCGCGCCCGTCACCGTCGGGCGCGACGCCTACGTCGGCTCGGGCACGACCGTGACCAAGGACGTGCCGCGCGGCGGGCTCGCGCTGTCGCGGGTCAAGCAGGTCGTGATCGAGGGCTGGGCCGACCGGTTCCGCGCCGCGCAGGAGCGGCGCAAGGCCGGCAAGCCCGGCGCCTCGGAACACTGAAGAGGGCGATGCGGCGGGCGCGGGCGTGGCTCGCCGGCGTCGCGGTCGCGGCGGCCGCGTGCGGCTCGCGCGACGCCGCCC
>WYBA01000072.1 GCA_011526095.1 Myxococcales bacterium
GCGAGCGGGCAGACGCGCGTCACGTTCTGACCGCCGGGGCGGCGGGGCGGGGGCCCCCCCCCGCGGCGGCCCCGCCGGCCCCCCCCGGGGCGGGCGCGGGCCCGGCGGCGCGCCCGCCCGCGCAAATACCCCCGCCGGGCCCGCCCCCCCCGGGGGTGGCCGCGGCCCCACCGGGTGTGGGCCCCGCGGCGCCGCCCCGGCGGTCAGAACGTGACGCGCGTCTGCCCGCTCGCCGGGTCGAGGATCTCGCACGGCCCGCCATCGGTGCGCAGCACGAGCTGTCCGGCGCGGAACGCGACGTCGTCGAGGTCCGCGAACGTCCGCTCCCACCGCAGCGCGCCGCTGGCGACGTCGAACAGGCGCAGCGTCTTGGGCCCGTTCGACTCGCCGAAGCTGTACGCGACGAGCCCGCTGCCCGGCGGGCCGAGCCGCACGCCGGGCGCGACGCCGCTGGGGATCGGGCCGCTGTCGTGTCGCGCGGTCATCGCGCGCGGGTCGAGCGCCGCGATCCGCCGGTGGCCGCTGCGGTCGCGGAGGTCGACGACCAGCGCGTCGCCCACGACCCACAGCGCGTCCACGTCGTGGTCGGGCCACGGCAGCTTGCGCCCGCCGCCGCTGCCGCCGCCGCCGAACAGCCGCGCGAAGAACCCCTTCTTCGGCGCGGCGCCGGCCGCCGAGATCGGCAGCAGCTCGGTGCCGTGGTTGCCGTTGAGCGGCACCAGCACCTCGCCGCCGACGATCGCCACGCCGGCGTCGAGGGTCACCGAGTCGGCGGCGACGAACCACCGCTCCTGCCCGGTGGCCGCGTCGATCAGCGCCACGCCGTCCTGCTCGTCGTCCCCGCGCTCCTCGGCGTTGATCACCAGCGCGCCGGCGGTCAGCGCGGCCTCGGTCGTGCCGAACCTCGCGATCGTCTGGCCGGTGCGCGGCGCGACGAGGTCGAGCTTGCGGAACTCCTCCTCGATGAACAGGTGGGTCCCGTCGCACTGCGGGTGGCCGTTGATCGCCCGCCGCCACAGCCCCTGGCCGGTGTCGCGATCGAACGCGGACACCGCGTCGTCCTCGGTGCGGACGATCACGACGCCCGCGACCTCGCGCAGGTCGGTCTCGTCGCCGGCGACCGGCGCGCCGTCGACGTCGAGGTCGATCCGCGCCCCGAGCCGCGCCTGCCACAGCGCGCGCCCGGTCGGGCCGTCGAGCGCCGTCAGCACGCCCTGGTGCGCGATGTAGATCCGCCCGTTGCGCCCGCAGATCGACCGCGGCTCGGGGCAGGTCTGGAAGTGGCTGCCGTGCATCGCCTCCCACCGCACCTGGTGCGTCTGCGGATCGACGCCGCGCACGTGCCAGCTCCCGTCGGCGCCGACCTGCGCGCCGACGGCGACGAGCCCGCCGGCGCCGTCCTCGACGATCACTCGGGTGGAGGTGGACGCGAACAGGCTCGGCTGGCCGGTCTGCTGGCGGTGCGCCTGCTGATCGTGCATCGCGGCGGCGGTGTTGCCGTGCTGCATCGCCCACGCCTGGTACGCCGCGGCCTGCGCCGCGGTCGGGCCGCCGCCAGCGGGGACGACGATCTGCTGCTGGCACAGCGGGCACGGGATCACCATGCCGGCCGCCATCGTCGCGGGGAGCGCGCCGCCGCACTTCGGGCACGGGAACGACGGGAATCCGGCGGGGACGACCATCACCGCCTCCCGTACGCGGCGAGCGCCTGCTGCTGCATGCCCATGTACGTCGAGTTGAGGATGCTCGACGCCATCGCGTCGGCCTGCGGCCCCATCCTCCACTTCCACGTGTTGTCGACCTCGGTCCACCGCGCCGGGTCGAGCTGGAAGTCGGCGAGCACCGCCGGCAGCGGGTGCCCGAGCTGCAGCCGCGCGTTGATCGATGCGTAGCGATCCAGCGTGATGCCGTGCGGCGGCGACGCGTACTCGGGCGGCATCTGGTAGCTGCCCTGCATCGACTTCATCTGCAGCTCGTACTGCACGCGGCTCGCCGCCATCGAGAACTCGGGGTTGCTGCTGTGGCGCTCGCCGAGCGCGCCCTTGACCTTCTCCCAGTGCGCCAGGTCCTTGAGCCCCCACTTGGCGAGCGCCTGCGCGAGCTCCGCCGCGCCCGCGCGCTCGCCCTGGTCGACGTCGTGGTCGACGCGCCAGTAGGCCTCCACGTCGTCGGGGTTGATCTTCCCGAAGTCGACCTTCGCGTTGCCGCCTCCGAACAGCCCGAGGATTGCGTCGAGGATTCCCATGGCATGCCTCCTTGGCAGAGTCTCTCAGCAAGCGTCGTGCCCGTGTCGCCGGGCGTCACTCCCGTGGTCGATCGTGTGGCCGCGTGGGCCGGACCTCAGCGCGCTTGTGCACGCGCTGCACGACATCGCCGGCGTCGTGCGCAGGTCGTGCACGTGGCCGGCGCCGCGGGCCACCGCGCCGCGGCTACGGGAACACGAAGCCGCGCGTGTTCTCGTAGTCGCCGCGCTCGAGCGGGCCCTCGCCGGTGCTCGCGCGCCGGGGCCACTTGCCCTTCACGGTGCGGCGCAGCTTGCCGTCGGCCGTGAACCTGTGCTTGAGGCGCAGCTTGTACTTCGTCGCTCCCTCGTCGAAGTCGCTGGGCGTGCTGTCGATCGCCAGCAGCACCTCGGCGCAGGTCGGCGCGCCGGAGGCGCCGACGCCGCACACCCACAGCAGCTCCTCGGTCGCGCCGTAGCGGGTGTAGCTGCTCGACTCGTTCGACGTCTTGCGCGTGCCGGTGACGACCACCTCGGGCGCGCCGCCCGGCACGACGTCGGCCACCTTCACCGAGGAGAGCTTCAGCGAGCCCGTGCCGTCGTAGTCGGTGCCCCAGCTCAGCAGCTCGAACAGGTACCAGCCCTTGTCAGTCTGGACGCCGAGAAAGTGCTCGCGCGTGTTCGCTCCCTTGCGCTCGATCAGCCCGAGGCCGGTGTACGGCGCGACGAGCTTCGGCGTCTTGAGCTTGCGCTTGGTGCACTTCATGTCCTCGGCCGCGCACGCCGCCTCGAGCGTGCCCGCAGGGCCCGCGTTTGCCTCGGCCGCGACGAACGTGTCCGGCGGCGGCGCCGGCTCCGCGTCCTGTCCCCAGGCGGGCGCGGCCCACGCCGCGACGACCAGCACGACCCCTGTTGTGAGCCTCATGGCGCGATCATACGCCGGACAGGTCAGGCCGGCCGGCTCTTCAGCGTCGGCTTGCGCGGCAGGTGGCGCAGGCCCATCCACGCGAGCGCGCCGATGTGGCGGGCGACCTCCTCGATCGACGGCTTGCGGACGTCGGTCCACCACTTGCCGACGAAGGTGACCATCCCGACCAGCGCGTGCGCGTAGATCGGGGCCGCGCGCGCGTCGTAGCCGGCGTCCTTGAAGTTGGCCGCGAACACGTCGCCGACCCGCTCGGCGAGGTCGTTGAGCAGGCTCGACAGGCGGCCGCGCGACGAGGTCAGCGGCGAGTCCTGCGACAGGACGGCGAAGCCGTCCGGCTGGTCGCGGACGTAGCCGAGGAACGCCAGGCTCGCCTTCTCCACGCGCTCGCGCGGCGTGCCCGTGGCGATCGCCTCGACGATCCGCCGCACGACGTAGTCCATCTCGCGGTCGACGATCACCGCGTACAGCCCCTCCTTGCCCCCGAAGTGCTCGTAGACCACCGGCTTGGACACCTTGGCGCGATCGGCGATCTCCTCCATCGAGGCGTTCTCGAAGCCGCGCTTGGCGAACACGGCCCGGCCGACGTCGATCAGCTGGGCGCGGCGCTCCGAGGCGGGTAGACGGCGGCTCATGACGCGAACCTAGAGCACTGAAGTAAGTTACGCAACGGTAAGAGAGTGTGCCTGTGCACGTCATGTGCCGACGACGCTGCGCGATCGTTCTTGACTGCAACCTACTCATGCGTAACTTACGGTTGAGTAGAACATGCAGCCCAACCTGCTCCGCATCGTGTCGCGTCGCCTGTTCCTCGACCGGCAGGCGGCGTTCTGGCTGGACGAGCTCGACCCCACCGGGGCGGTGCACGACCGCGGCGCCCGGGTCGAGGAGGTCATCGTCGAGACGCCCGACACCCGGACGTTCGTGCTGCAGCCGCCCAGGCGCTGGTCCGGCCACCGCGCGGGGCAGCACCTCACCGTCGAGGTCGAGATCGACGGCGTCCGGCACACGCGCTGCTACTCGATCTCGTCGGCGCCGCACGACCCGCGGCTGGCGATCACGGTCAAGCGCGTCCCTGGCGGCCGGGTGTCCGGCTGGCTGCACGACCACGTCCGTCCCGGCGGCAGGCTCCGCCTCGGCGCGGCGGCTGGTGACTTCGGCCTCGGCGACGTCGCGCCCGGGGCGCCGCTGCTGCTGCTCGCCGGCGGCAGCGGCGTGACCCCGCTGATGTCGATCCTGCGCGACCTCGCCGCGCGCGACGCGGTGCGCGACGTCGTCCTCGTCGTCCACGCGCGCCGCCACGACGACGTCATCTTCGGCCGCGAGCTCGAGGCGCTCGCCGCGCGCCACGCCGGCCTGCGCCTGTGCGTCCGCCTCGACGACGCGGCGGACGGCGACGGCGGCTTCGACGAGGACCGGCTGGCGCGCCTGGTCCCGGACTTCGCCGCGCGGACCACGCTGCTGTGCGGTCCGGCCGGCCTGATGGCGCGCGTCGAGGCGATGTGGGCGCGCGCCGGCGCCACCGCCCGGCTGCGGCGAGAGGCGTTCGGCGCGCCGCCGGTCGTCACGCCGCCGCCGGGCGCGCCGGTCGCGGTCCGCCTGAGCCGCGAAGCGCGCACCATCGCCGCGGCGGGCCCGGGCACGCTGCTCGAACAGCTCGAGCGCGCCGGCGCGCGCCCGCCGTCGGGGTGCCGGATCGGCATCTGCCACACGTGCAAGTGCCGCAAGCGGAGCGGCGTGGTCGAGAACCTGCGCACCGGCGCGATCTCGTCCGATCCCGACGAGGACATCCAGCTCTGCATCTCCCGCGCGCGCTCGGACCTCGAGCTCGCGCTGTGACGAAAGGACCTCCCATGATCACCGAGAGCCGGACCCTGACCCGCGCCGAGGCCGACGCGTTCGGCCGCGAGCTCGACGCCCTCCGCGCCGAGGTGCGCGCGGACCTCGGCCAGCGCGACGTCGACCACATCCGCGCGGTCATCCGGACCGCGCATCGCGCCGAGGCCGCCGGCCGGCTGCTGCTCCACCTCGGGGCCGGCCCGGTCAGCTTCGTCCTCGGCAGCGGCGCGCTCGGCGTGGCCAAGATCCTCGACAACATGGAGATCGGCCACAACCTGATGCACGGCCAGTACGACTGGACCCGCGACCCGGCGCTCGACGCCGGCTACGAGTGGGACAACGCGTGCGACGGCGGCGACTGGCGCCACTCCCACAACTTCGAGCACCACACGTTCACCAACATCCTCGGCCAGGATCGCGACATCGGCTACGCGTTCCTCCGCGTCAGCGCCGAGCAGCCGTGGGAGCCGCGGCACCTGACCCAGCCGATCACCGCGGCGCTGCTCGCGCTCAACTTCCAGTGGGGCGTCGCGACGCACGACCTCCGCGTCGACGAGCTGGGACGCACGCAGACCTGGGCCGAGCTGCGCGAGCGCGCGCGGCCGTTCCTGCGCAAGGCGGGCTGGCAGCTCGCCAAGGACTACGTCGTGTTCCCGGCGCTCGCGCTGGGCAACGCGCCGCGGGTGATCGCGGGCAACCTGCTCGCCAACCTCACGCGCAACCTGTGGACGTTCGCGGTGATCTTCTGCGGCCACTTCCCCGAGGGCGTGCGGGTGTTCCATCCCGAGGAGGTGGTCGACGAGAGCCGCGGCCAGTGGTACCTGCGCCAGCTCGCCGGCTCGGCCAACATCGAGGGCGGCCCGCTGCTGCACGTCATGACCGGGCACCTGAGCCACCAGATCGAGCACCACCTGTTCCCGGATCTGCCGGCCTCGCGCTACCCCGAGCTGGCGCCGCGCGTCCGCGAGATCTGCGCGCGCTACGGCCAGCGCTACAACACCGGCGGCTTCGCGCGCCAGCTCGGCAGCGTCGCCGGCAAGCTGCTCCGCTACGCGCTCCCCGGCGGCAAGCGGCAGCCGCGGGTCGCCCCGGCCCCGGCCCCGGCCGCGCCGGTCGAGGTCACGCCGGCGCTGGCGCGCGCCGCGTGACCCTCGGCGCCCATCACACGCGGCCGCGCATCAGCGCGTAGTACGCGACCCCGCCGACGCCGGACGAGACGAACCACGCCCAGGTGTAGAGGTGGTGGAACACCGCCGGGACGCTCGACGGGGCGAGGCCGGCGGCGGCGACGATGAAGCCGGGCAGGCACGGCGCGGCGCCGAGCGCGAACGCGATCATCGCGCGCGGGTTGACGCCGCCGCGGTACTCGTACGCCCCGCCGCGGCGGTAGAGGTCATCGACGATCAGCTCGCGGCGGCGCAGCGCGAAGTAGTCGACGATCATGATCGCGCCGATCGGCCCGAGCAGGACGCCGTAGCCGACGAGCCAGATGAAGATGTAGTTGCCGGCCGACGCCAGGATCAGCCACGGGCAGATCAGCACGCCGAGCACGGCCGTGATCAGCCCGCCGGTGCGGTAGCTGATCTTCGCCGGCGCGAGGTTCGCGAAGTCGTTGGCGGGCGACACGACGTTGGCCGCGATGTTGGTCGACAGCGTCGCCACCGCCAGGCCGAACATCGAGATCGCGACGATCGCGGGATCGCCGAACCGGGTGACGAGCTGATCGGGGTAGACGATCGCCTCGCCGAACACGACGACGGTCGCCGCGGTCGTCGCCACGCCGATGAACGCGAACACCGTCATCGTCGTCGGCATCGCGATCGCCTGGCCGATCGCCTGATCGCGCTGCGTCCGGGCGTAGCGGGAGAAGTCGGGGATGTTGAGCGCGAGCGTGGCCCAGAACGACACGCCGGAGGTGAGCGCCACCGCGAACGTCTCGGACAGCGGCCTCGTCGCCGGCTGCGACATGATCGCGCCGAGCCCGCCGCCGCGGACGATCGCCCAGGTCAGCAGGCCCGCGCCGCACGCCAGCAGGAACGGCGCGGCCAGCGTCTCGAGCCACTTGATCGACTCCATCCCGCGCCAGATGAAGAACACGTTGATCAGCCAGAACACGAAGAACCAGATCAGCGGCGCGAGGTCCGCGCCGAGGATCGTCGTGTCGGGGACCGAGACCGACGGCACGAGCACCGACGCGGTCGCCCACAGCCCGAGGCCGCCGAACCAGCACTGGATCCCGAACCACCCGCACGCGACCAGCGCGCGCAGCACCGCCGGCACCTGCGCGCCGCGCACGCCGAACGCCGCGCGCACGACGACCGGGAACGGGATGCCGTACTTCGTCCCGGCGTGGCCGTTCGCGAGCAACGGCACCAGCACGATCAGGTTGGCGAGCGCGATGACGAACACCGCCTGCCACGCGCTCATCCCCGCGGCGACGCGCTCCGACGCCAGCGTGTACGTCGGCACGCAGATCGCCATGCCGACCCACAGCGAGGCGATGTGCCACAGGCCCCACGTGCGCCGCTCGGGCGGCACCGGCGCGAGGTCGTCGTTGTGCAGCGAGGCGTCGGCCACGGCGTGCGCGGCAGGCTAACACGCGCGTCGCGCCGCCCCGCGCGCGGCCGCGAGACCGAGGCGGCGTGTCGTCCTGTGCGTCGGGCACCTCCGGTGGTCACGCCCTCGCGCTCCATGCGCGCCACGGGAGTGGGCGGGAGCGTCGCGGGCGTAGATCGTCGTTGATCTGCGCCCGCGATCCGTGGTCCCTTGCGCCGGATGAACGGGGGAACCGACCTCATGCGTGAGGCCGCGCGGCTGCATGTCGTGCGCCTGGGTAACGTCACCACGCCTGCCGCGGCAGCGCCGGACGCCGACGTGGCGGCGGGCGCGCTCGCGCCGTCGTCGCCTGCCGCGGCGTCGGGGCTCGCGCGGCGCCAGGCGCCGATGCCGTCGATGCCGTCGATGCCGTCGATGCCGTCGATCGATCGATCGCGCGCGCGCTGACGCATCCGCGCGGGCAGGGCGCCCGTGGCTTCAGCGCCTCGTCGCCGCGCGGTAGGGTACGCCCATGTCCGGCACGCTGCTCGTCGTCCACGTCCACTGCCACGTCAAGCCCGGCGCGGTCGCGGCGTTCATCGAGGCGACCCTCGCCAACGCACGCGAGAGCGTGAAGGAGCCGGGCGTCGCGCGGTTCGACGTGGTGCAGGACCGCGAGGACGAGCATCGGTTCGTCCTCGTCGAGGCCTACCGGACGGCCGACGCGCCCGCCGCGCACAAGGAGACCGCGCACTACCTGCGGTGGCGCGACACCGTCGCTCCGATGATGGCCGAGCCGCGGACGTCCCGGAAGTTCGTCAACCTGCACCCGGACGACGCGGGGTTCTGACGTGAGCGACCCGGTCCCTGCAGGTCCCGGCCAGGCGGCTGGTGAGTGGGACCGCCGGTACCCCGAGATCGCGGCGCGGCCGCAAGCCCTCGGATCATCAGGCTCGTGGTCGAGGCACGGCCGCTGCAATCCTCGACCGTCCATGTCCCCACGCATCCTCCACGCCCTGGCGTCGCTGTCGCTGCTCGCCTGCACCGCCGAGCCCGATCCGTCGGGGCCCGACGCCGCGCCCGACGTCGACGTCGACGCGAGCGTCGCGCCCGACGCCGCCCCCGTCACCAACGTCGCGGGGCGCCACGACCACACGCTCGTCGTCGACGGGCTCGAGCGCGAGGTGATCATCTACGTGCCCGAGCTCGCCGCCGGGACCGCGCCCGCGCCGGTCGTGATGATGCTGCACGGCACCAGCGGCGACGGCGAGCGGTTCTACGGGATCTCGGGCTGGCGCGAGCAGGCGGACGAGACCGGGCTGATCGCGGTGTTTCCGTCGGCGCTCACCCACTGCTTCTTCGAGGACGAGAACGGCGACGGCGACTTCGCCGACGCGGGCGAGCGCAAGGTGACCACGAAGTGGGCGTCCGGCGCGCTCGGGACGGCGACCAAGCCGCTGTGCACGCCCGAGGAGATCGCGCGGCTGTCGGCGGAGAACCAGGCGCTCGTGGACCACCCGCTCGCCGACGACCTCGCGTATGTCGACGCGATCCTCGCGGTGCTGGACGCCGAGTACGCGGTGGACGCGGCGCGGATCTACGTCACCGGGTTCTCCAACGGCGGCCAGATGAGCTCGCGGCTCGCCGCCGAGCGCGCCGACCGGTTCGCGGCCGCCGCGGCCGCGGCGGGGTTCCTCGACGTCGAGCCGGCGCCGGCGGCGCGCCCGCTGTCGCTCGTCGCCAGCGTCGGGACGCTCGATGACCGGCTCACCGTCCCGCTCGGCGTCGACGAGATCCCGATCAGCGAGACGCTGCTCGACGACTTCCCGGTGTTCGCCGCCGTGCTCGGCGGGCTGCGCGCCGTGCTCCAGCTCGACGAGACGTACACCTACGCCGAGCAGGTCGTGAGCGGCAAGCGGGTCGGGACGTTCACGTTCGCGACCAGCACCGTCGGGGCGGACAACACGCTGACGTTCGCGCTGATCGAGGACGCGTACCACGTCTACCCCAACGGCGAGAACCATCCGCTCGTGATGGCGAGCGGCCTGTGGACGTTCTTCGCCGGCGAGGCGCTGGCGCCGTAGCCGGTCGCGCGCGTCGTCCGTTCAGCGCGCGGCGATCGACAGCTCGACGCGGACGGGCTGGCCGCCCTGCGCGACCGGGCCGCTGCGGACCAGCGCGTTGCCGAGCTGATCGACGACGTACTCGAACGGCGCGCCGGTGATCGGATCCTGCGGGAGCCTCGCGAGGCTGCCGGGCGCGAGCGCGTCGAGCGCGGCGGGCAGCTTCTTCGCGCCGCGGCGGTGGTGGACGAGCGCGTGCGCGACGCACGTCGCCGCGGTGTCGGCCTGCCACAGCGCGAGCGCGCCGACGTGGTCCTTGACGAAGATCTCGGCGGCGCGGCCGCCGGTCGCGGCCTGCTCGCCGACGACGAGCGCGAGCGCCTCCGTCGGCCCGTCGGCCGCGGCGCGGATCGCGTCGACCGACTTGCCCAGCGCGTCGAGCGAGGCGACGACGCCGGCGATCCCGCCGCGCTCCTTGACCCACGCCCGGGCGGCGGCCTCGGCCTCCGCCGGCATCGTCGGCGGCCTCGGCGTCGCGCCGTCGATGACCATCACCTCGACCGCGAGGCGGCGACGCTCGGCGCGGGCGACGTCGACGTAGCGCGGGGCGCTCGCCATCACCACCTCGCACGCCGCGAGCTGCGCGGCGAGCTTCGGCGTCGCGAGCTGGTCCGGCGTGGCGCCGGCGACCGCGGCGCGCCACGCGGCGAGCGCGGCGCGCCCGAGCCCGGCCGCGGCCACCGCCTCGCGCGCGCTCGCGCGGCGCGCGAGGTCCTGGGTCATGCGGACCAGCGCCGCCAGCCGCCACGCGGCGACCTCGGCGCGCCCGGCGGCCGCCTCCTCCAGCGCGTGGGCGATCACCACGGCGACCGTGACGCGCCACGGCGCGAGGTCCTCGCCGTCGGCGAGCGGCGTCGCGCCGTCGGGGCGCGCCGCGCCGATCGCCACCTGCTGGGCCGCCTTCGCGGCGCGGGGGTCGCGGCCGAGCGCGCGCACCGCGTCCGGAGCGGTCACCCAGCGATCGACGAGCGCGAGCACCTGGTCGGCCGTGACGTCGGGCGCGGCGGCGGCGGCGGCGGTCGCCGCGGCGCGTGCGTCCGCGTAGGCCACGCCGGCTCCGGGCGTGGCGCCGGGGTCAGCGTCCGGAGCGGCGAGCGCCGCGCGGGTGGACTCGGCCACGTCGGCCGCGTGCGCGGCGAGCGCGCGGCGCGCGGCCGCCCCGTCGTCCGCGTTCCGGACACCCGCTCCCGCGTCGCGTCCGGCGGGAGTGGCCTTCCGGTCGCCGCCGCACGCGGCCAGCAGCGTGACGGTCATCATATAGATCGTGGTGCGCTTCCCCATCGCGCGACCACGCTAGCAGGTCGCGGCCGTGGATCACGTCGGGCTACCCGAGGAACTTGGGTAGGGCGCTTTCCTTTCGCGCGCGGCCTGTGGTACCCACGGAAGCTACAGTCCCCGGGGGGGGATCGTGCGCGCTCGGCCTTCATCAAGGCCGGGCACCCCACAATCGAGGAGAGACTCGTGATGCGACTCACCAGCAAGGCGGCGCTCCTGTGCGCCATCACGGTCGGCATGACCCTAGGGGCATGCGGCGACGACGGAGGCGGGGACGACGAGCCCATCGACGCCGCGCCCCGCCCGGACGCGGAGGTCCCGCTGGACGCGGACCTCACCCCACCGGCGTTCGTCGTCACACCGACGGACGTCACCGTGCTGGAGGGCGGCACCGCCACCTTCACCGTCGCGCTCGATCGCGCGCCGGTGGGCGGTGACCTCGAGGTCACGCTCGCGGCCGATGCGGTCGTCACGCTCTCCTCGACGACCCTGACGTTCACCGCGGACGACTTCGACGACGCCCAGACGGTCACCGTCACGGGCGTGGCCGACGCCGACGCCGAGGACGAGACCGGCGTGATCACGCTGTCCGCGACCGACGTCGAGGACGCCACGGTCGACGTCACCGTCGACGACGACGACAGCGTCGCGATCTCGCTCACCCCGACCACCGCCACGATCGACGAGGCCGGCACCGGCACGATCGCCGTCGCGCTCACCGCGCAGCCCGCCGCGGACGTCGTGGTCTCGCTCGCCTCGAGCGACACCGGCGCCGCGACCGCCTCGCCGGCCTCGATGACCTTCACCCCCGCGAACTTCAGCACCCCGCAGAACGTCACGGTCACCGGCGTCGATGACGTGGACGTCGCCGACGAGACGGTCACGCTGACCGCCTCGGCGACCGGCCTGACCAGCGCCACCGCGACGGTCACCGTGACCGATGACGACGACGTCGCGATCGTCGCCTCGGCCGCCACGCTCGGCGTCACCGAGGGCGACGCGGCCGGGACGTTCACGGTCGCGCTGTCGCACCAGCCGGCCGGCAACGTCACGGTGACGGTCGCTTCGAGCGACACCGCCGCGGCGACCGCCGCGCCCGCCGCGGTCACGTTCACGCCCGCCAACTACGCCACGCCGCAGACCGTCTCGGTCACCGGCGTCGAGGACGCCGACGTGGCCAACGAGTCGGCCACGGTCACGCTGTCGTCGGCCGGGCTGACCAGCGTCACGGTCGCGGTCACCGTCACCGACGACGACCAGCTCAACATCGACGCGTCGGTGTCGACGCTGTCGCTGACCGAGGGCGGCGCCAACGGCACGTTCACGGTCGCCCTCACCCAGCAGCCGTCGTCCGACGTGGTCGTCTCGGTCGTGTCGAGCGACGTCGGCGCGGCCGCGTCCAGCCCGGCGACGATGACGTTCACCTCGGCGAACTACGCGACGCCGCAGACCGTGACGGTCGTCCCGGTCAACGACAACGACACCGTCGACGAGCTCGCCACGGTCACGCTGTCGGCCACCGGCCTCGCCTCGCGCGTCGTGTCGGTCGGCGTGGATGACGACGACTCGCAGATCCTGCTGCTCAGCACCGCGGCGCTGACCGTGACCGAGGGCGGCACGGCCACCTTCACGGCACGGCTCGCGTTCGATCCGCTGAGCAGCGTGTCGGTCGGCGTCGGCTCGGCCGACACCGCCGCGGCGACCGCGTCGCCGGGCACGCTGAGCTTCGACTCGTCGAACTACTCGGTGCCGCAGACGGTCACGGTCACCGGCGTCCACGACGCCGACCTGGCGGCCGAGAGCGTCGTGATCACCCTCAACGGCGCCGGCGCCGGCGCGCCGAACGCGACGGTCACCACGACCGTGACGGACGACGACTCGCAGTCGCTGGTGGTCACCCCGACCTCGCTCACCATCAACGAGAACGGCAACGGCACGTTCACGGTCGCGCTGGCGTTCGCGCCCTCGGCCTCGGTCACGGTCAACGTCGCCTCGGGCGCGACCGGCGTCGCCACGGTGGCGCCCGCGAGCCTGACCTTCACGCCGTTCGACTACGCCACGCCGCAGACGGTCACCGTCACCGGCGTCCAGGACGCGGACCTGATCAACGGCAACGCCTCGATCAGCGTCACCTCGACGGGCCTGACCGCGGTCAACGTCTCGGTCACGGTCGTCGATGACGACACCCAGAACATCCAGCTGACCACCAGCACGGTCAACATCAACGAGGGCAGCGTGTCGGGGACGGTCGGCGTCCGCCTCGCGTTCGACCCGGGCGGCTCGATCACGGTCAACGTCGCGTCGACCGACACCGGCGCAGCGACGGTGTCGCCCGCCGCGCTGACGTTCAACTCCGGCAACTACAGCACCAACCAGACCGTGACGATCGCGCCGGTGACGGACGACGACACCGCCGACGAGGTGGTCACGGCGTCGTTCACCGCGACCGGCATCCCGACGGCGACGGCGACGGTCAACGTCAACGACGACGACAACCAGGTGATCATCACCTCGCCCGACCAGCCGACCGGCACGCCGGACCTCACGCTGATGGAGCAGGGCGCGACCGGCACGTTCACCGCCCGCCTCGCCTTCAACCCGGTGACCTCGGTCACCGTGGCCGTGACCTCGCCCGACGCCGGCGCCGCCAGCGTCTCGCCGGCGACCCTGACGTTCAACTCGACCAACTGGATGAACCCGCAGACGGTCACCGTCGCCGGCGTGTCGGACCCCGACCTCGTCGACGAGGACATCGGCGTCGAGCTGTCGTCGGCGATCGCGCCGA
This sequence comes from Myxococcales bacterium, assembly GCA_011526095.1. Taxonomy (GTDB): domain Bacteria; phylum Myxococcota_A; class Polyangia; order Haliangiales; family Haliangiaceae; genus WYBA01. The sequence continues at coordinate 13,704 of WYBA01000072.1, forward strand.
CCAAGGTCGTCGACGTCCGCGTGGTCGAGGACGACCTGCAGGACCTGGTGGTCTCGACCACCGCGGTCACGGTCACCGAGAACACCGGCCCGGGCTCGTTCACGGTGCGCCTCGCGTACCAGCCGCCCGGCACGGTCGGCGTGACCGTGGCGAGCGCGAACGCCGCGCGCGCGACCGTCGCCCCGACGTTCATCCTGTTCACGACGACGAACTACGCGACGCCGGTCACGGTCGCGGTCGACGGCACGCCGGACGTCAACATGCACGACACCTCGACCACGGCGACGATCTCGTCGCCCGGCCTGACGTCGCGCAACGTCGCGATCACCGTGCTCGACGACGACGACCAGGCGATCGTGCTCAGCCGCACGTCGATGAGCATGAACGAGGCGGACGTCGACACGTTCACCGCGCGCCTGGCGTTCGAGCCGCTGTGCCAGCAGGCCAACCCGGGCTGCACCGAGACGGTGGCGGTGACGTCGTCGAACGACGGTGAGGTCACCGCCGCGCCCGCGACGCTGGCGTTCACCGCCGCCGACTTCGCGACGCCGCAGACCGTCACGGTCACGTCGCTCGCCGACGCCGACATCCTCAACGAGAACGTCACGATCACGCTCGAATCGGGCGAGCCGTCGACGCCGGACAGCACGGTCGCGGTCCAGGTGCTCGACGACGACACCCAGAACTTCGACTTCGACACGTACAGCGTCTCGGCGCTGACCGAGGGCGGGGCCACCGGGACGATCTGCGTCCGTCTGACCCAGGACCCGTCCGGCACCCTCGTGGTGACGGCGACGTCGGCGGACACGACGACGCTCACGACGACGAGCCCGCTGTCGTTCACCTCCGCCAACTACCTCGTCTACCAGTGCGTCACCGCCACGGCGGTCCACGACGTGGACCTGCTCGACGAGAACGTCGACATCACGTTCGCCGCCACCGGCGTGTCGGACGCGACCCGGACGATCGCCGTCACCGACGACGACTCGCAGGACATCGTGGTCGCCGCGACCGCGACGGTCAACGAGGGCGGCAACCTGGACGTGCCGGTGTCGCTGGCGTTCCAGCCGACGGTCGACCTCGTGGTCCACGTCGCGACCCAGGCCGGCGAGGACAAGTACACGGCGTCGCCCGCGGCGCTGACGTTCACGCCCAGCAACTGGGCCACGCCGCAGAACGTCCAGCTCGCGGGCGTGGCCGACGACGACCTCGACGACCACGCGCGGACGCTGTCGATGACGACGGCCCCCGAGGTCGCGGTCGGCACCGACGAGGGTGACGACGCCTCGGTCGCGGTCACCGTGCTCGACAACGACGCCCAGGTGGTGCTCGTCACGACCGACCCGGGCGCGCCGTTCCCGGTCAACGTCCAGGAGGAGGGGCCGACGAACCAGTTCGTCGTCGCCCTCCAGCACCCGCCGCGCGACGGCATTCCCGACGTGGTCGAGCTGACCTCGGCCAACCCGGAGCTCGAGTTCTCGGTCGACGGCAGCTCGTTCGGCCCGACCCGGACGCTGACCTTCACCACCGGCAACTTCTCGACGGCGCAGCTCGTCTGGGTCCGCGGCCTCGGCGACTACGACGACATCAACCAGCCCGACCAGGAGGAGCACGACGCGGTCAACGCCTCGCTGTCGATCCCGGGCGAGGTGTCGCCGCCGGGCGGGCCGGGCTTCACCCCGACCACCCAGCTCGTGACGATCATCGACGACGAGCTCACCGTGCTCCAGTCGGCGACCTACACCGGGCTCGACGGCGCGACGCTCCACACCAAGCGCCAGAACATCGCGTGGGCGCACTCGATGGCGGTCGTCTCGGCCTACGAGCCGGACGGTGACACCGTCCTCGCGACCGTCCCGCGCGACAGCCTGGGTGACCTGACCGTCGGCGCGACGATCGGCCAGCGCGGCGCCTCGAGCGACCCGGTCGAGGCCGTCGAGTTCATCGAGGCGGACGGCGCCTCGACCCTCAACGACGTCGGCACGTTCATCACGACCACCGGCAACGGCGTCGCGTTCGCTCGGCACCAGGAGGACCTCAGCGGCGAGGTCGTCGCTCCGACCACGGTCGTCGCGAGCGGCGCGATGGACTTCTGGCCGACCTACGACGGCACGCAGTTCGGCATCGTGTGGCGCGACTCGGCGCAGAACAACCTGTTCTTCCGCACGGTCTCGCTCGCCGGCGCGCTCGGCACGGTCCGCACCGTGACGGCGCCGACGGGCAGCGCGCACCAGGAGCCGAACCTCCACCCGATCTCGGGCGGCGGCTGGATCGTGCTGTACACGACCGCGGCCGAGGTGCGCTGCGTCCGCCTGCAGGCCTCGGGCGTCGAGGTCCCGGGCAGCAACGTGATCCTGCCGGACCTGCCGGCCGGCGTGTTCGTGTCGTCGATCTACAACGCCGACACCAACCGCGTGATCGCCACGCTGAACAACCCGACCCGCGGCCTGTCGATCGCCCAGATCGACCCGGCCGACTGCGGCGTCGACTCGTTCGCCGTGGCGCGGCCGCTGCAGAACGGCACGCTGCTGAACACGCCGTTCATCGCGTACAACGGGTTCGAGTACAAGATCGCCTACGATCAGATCGACGGCACGGTCGGCGTGGTGACGCTGGACCTGAACCTGGCGCCGCGCGACGACCTGATCCTCGGCGCGGGCGCGCGTCCGGCGATCACCTGGGCCGGCGACCGCTGGCTGGCGCGGTTCCAGGGCTCGGTCGAGCTGATGTCGGGCTCGTTCCAGTCGCACTGCGGCGACGGCGTGCAGAACCTCGACGAGGACGCGACGGACTGCGGCGGCGACGACTGCGTGCCGTGCTTCGCCGAGTTCTCTTTTGTCGACAACGCCAGCGACAACCAGTCGGGCCCGGAGCTCTACAACTTCTTCCTCGGCCTCGCGTGGGGTGTCTCCGCGTCTGACTGGGTCTTCTTCGAGGTGAACGGACCGCCGGGCTCCTCGGCGTGGTGTGGACAGGGCGCTGACTTCTACGTCAACTCCTACCTCACCCTCTCGCTCTCTGGTGGCTATGCGTCGTCGCCGGCCTATGAGCGCTGGACCCGTTCGTCGGGGACTCAGAACTGGAGCGGCCCGAACTACTTCAATGGTGACAACTACTACGGGAACTCGTGCATCGGCCCGTGGCAGTACACGTGGTGCTCGGAGTGGGGGAACTTCGGCTACTACAATGGGTACGTGCCGGGGCAGACCTCCCTGAATGGTGAGTCGATCGGTGGCTCCGGGTACAACGGTGGCGACTACAACTCCACCCTCACGATCCGCGTCGGGCGTGAGCGTGACGGGACGTGCGGCGGCGTGTTCCCGTAGTCGGCTGAGCTGAGGTAGTCGAACAGCAGAGGGGCCGGCTCCGAGAGGAGCCGGCCCTTCGAACTTTCGGCGACCGGAGAGCCGCGCCGCTGGCCTCAGCGCAGCGGCGAGCGTGGCTCGAGCGGCGCGCAGGCGTCGCGGCGCGCGGTCGTCGGGACGCGCCGCTTCGACGCGGCGACGAACCGGCGCGCGGCGCGGTCGAACGTCCAGCGGACCACGTTGGGCGTCGGCTTCACCTCGGGGTCGCCGGCCTGGACGAGGTAGCCGTCGGGGCTGCGGGTCTCGAGCACCGGCGCGGCGCCGCGCTCGAGGACGCGCCACCGCGCCTCGTCGAGCTGGGTGAAGCAGTACGCGCCGCAGCCCTGGCACGCGTCGCTCGGGCCGTGGTCCGCCCAGGTCCCCGGGACGCGGAGCAGCTCCGCGAGCTGGCCGTCGACGACGTGCAGCAGCGACAGGTCCTCGTCGTAGCCCCAGCCGGTGAGCCTGCGGCACACCACGACGAGCGAGGGCTGGCCGTCGAACACCTCGGCGGCGATCAGCGCGGTGGACTCCCGCGACGCGCACGCCTGGGTGGCGTCCAGGACATGGCCCGCGTCGTCGCGCAGCGCGACCGTGAGCTCGCACGGGTCGATGTCCTCGCGATCGCACTCCGGCCCCGACAGGGCGAACGCCTTGACGTCCCCCACGCCGGGCCAGAACGCGCCCCGCGCGCGCGCCTCGGCGCGGCCGACCGGGATGACCTCGCAGCGCCGCGCGTCCTCGAACACCAGCCAGCGCGCGTCCTCGGACGCGCGGACGTGGTAGCCGCGGCGGTCGCCGTGCGCCGGCAACACCTCGACGGTGCCGTCGTCGGGCAGGCCGCGGCATCGCGCCGATGGCCGGGCGGTCGCGGCGCCGGCGTCGACCGCCCCGGCCGTCGCGTCGCGCCCGGCGTCGCCGCTGGAGGGGCCGGGTGCGCCCGCGTCTCCCGGCGCCGGCCGCGCGTCCGGGATGGCGCGCCCCGGCCCCGTCGCCGCGTCTCTCGGCGCGGGCCCGGGCGCCGGCGCCGCGGGACGATCATCGCCGCCGCAGGCCGTCAGCGCGGCCAGCGGAGCGAGGACGGCGTACGCGCGCGAGGTCGTCACCCGGCAGGGCCTCACAGCCCGTCGGGGCCGGCGCTGGACAGCGTCACGACCTCCACCGGCATCAGCGGGCGGTCGTAGATCCGCGCCTCCTCGATCGCGCCGGCGAAGTAGGGGTCGGCGCCGGTCGCGGTGCCGAACGTGCCGATCACGTCCTCGTGGCGGACCCCGAACAGGACGTCCGCGAGGCCGCCCGCGTAGACCTGGAGCGGCCCGGGCATGTACATCGGGACGTAGGGCGCGCCGTCACGGAACACGTTGATCGAGCCGTCCGCCGCGTAGGTGATCGCGATCATCACGAGCGTGGGCGACGTCTCCGTCTCGACGTCGCCGGCGGTCACGTTGTTGCGGACCCCGAAGTCGCTGCCGACGCCCCAGGTCCCGGCGAAGTTCTCGCCGAACACGATCGCGTCGAACACGTCGTTCGTCGGCGTCGGGTCCTCCAGGGTGAACACGCCGCCGCCCTGCTGGGTCACGTTGTCCACCGCCACCCACGCGACGAGCGTGCGCTGGCCGATGCTGGCGTTGATCGGCGCCGTGGCGACGTGGTCGTCGACGCCGTCGAGCACGAGCTGGCCGGCGGAGACGAACGCCCCGCCGAACGTGGCGCCGTGCGCGTCGCCCCGGGTGTCGAACAGCGCGCCGCCGTCGAACGACCAGCGGTGGATCAGCCCGCCGACGGCGGGCGGCGACGTCGCGGCCTCGACCAGGGCCATCCGCACCTCGTTGCCGCTGGTGTAGACGACCGCGGTGAGGTTCGCCGGCGCCAGCGTCGCGCTCGGGTCGGTCCCGACGATGTCGACGACGACCGGGGTGTCGAAGATCGAGGCCCCCGACGGCAGGCGGTTGACCGAGACGCGGCCGTCGATGTCGGCCTGCGCGACCACGACCGTGCCTCCCGGGTCGGCGTAGATCGACCGCGCCTGGAGGCCGGCGGTGGGCAGGCCGCGGATGAGCTGGCTCGTCGTCGGGTTCGCGGTCGGGATGCGGAGGACCTCGCTGCGCGCGCCGGTCACGTACAGCGCGCCGCCGCCGATCGCCCAGTCCGACTCCTCCTGCGCGCCAGGCGGCGTCAGCTCGCCGCCGCCGAACGTCTGGCCGCCGTCGGTGCTGAGGCGGAGGTGGAGCGTGGAGGTGTCGCTGGCGGCCCACACCTGCGTCGGGTTGGACGGGTCGACCAGCACGTCGCCGAACACCGCGGGCACCGTGTCGACGCCGGGGATCGAGGCCAGGTCCGGCGCGACCGAGCGGTGGACGCGGTACTGCCCCGCCTGGCTGACGAACCCGACCAGGATGTTGGTGCCGTCGGTGGCGAGGCTGACGCCGCCGACCGGGTCGACCGCCGTGAACACGGAGCGCGGCAGCTCCCACGACGCGCCGAAGTCGGTGGTCTGGCGGACGACGACCTCGTCGCCCTGGAGCGCGGCGGCGATCACGGCGCGGCCGGGGCCGATGCCGACCACGGCCGCGTCGATCGCGCCCGGGATCACGCTCATCGGCGGCGTCCAGGTCGCGCCGGCGTCGGTGCTGACCACGACGTGGACATCCCCGGCGCACAGCATCACCGCGTAGAGCGCGCCGTTGCCGTCGATCGCGATCTTGCGACCGCCCGGCGACGACGCCGTCGTGCAGCCGGTCACCGTGTCCGAGATCGTCGTCGGCGGGCGCGGCTCGAACGTCGGGAACGGCAGGCCCGGCGTGCACGTCACGCCGTCGCCGGTGAAGCCCTCGCGGCACTGGCAGAAGAAGCCCCCGCCCATCGGGGTCCACGGGTGGTTGAAGCAGTCCGCGTCCGGGCTGCAGTTGTCGAGGGCGAGCGCGCACTCGTCGACGTCGAGGCACGCGGAGGTGCAGCCGTCGCTGTCGAACGCGTTGCCGTCGTCGCACTCCTCCGTCGGCTGGCGCACGCCGTCGCCGCACGGCTCGTCGTGGATCTCGCACACGTAGGGCCGCGCGGCGTCGCAGTCGTGGTCCTCCCACGTCGCCTCCGCGCCGTCGTAGCCGACGCACACCGGCTGGGTCTGCGGCGCGTCGGGCTGCCCGGGCGTGAAGTGCAGGTAGGACGCGGGCAGGTCGGTGGTGAACGCGCGGAACGCGTAGACGTCGTCGGGGACGAAGTCGGCGAGGCCGAGCGAGGCCGACGCGGGCGCGGCGGCGCGCACGAGCGCGTCCTCGGCCGCGTCCTCCGGCACCGCGAGCGCGCCGCCGAGCCCCATGCACAGCTCGTGCGCCGCGAACGGCGACGCGGTCGCGGTGAAGCCGAGGTAGCACCGCCCGCCGGCCGCGTCGTAGACGCGCCCCGACGCGCCGGTGCCGGCGCCGCACGTCGCGACGCACGTCTCGGGCTCGCAGCCGTCGCCGGGCTCGTCGTTGCCGTCGTCGCACTCCTCGACGCCGGCCTGGACGAAGCCGTCGCCGCACCGGGCCGGCTCGCACGAGCCGCCCTCGCCGTCGGGGCAGGCGTCGGTGTTGTCCTGGTTGCCGTCGTCGCAGCCCTCGCCGCCGGCCTGCTCGCCGTCGCCGCACGTCGCGGCGCAGCCGCTCGCGCCCGCGCACGACGGCTCGTCGCAGTCCATCGCGCCGTTGCCGTCGTTGTCGACGCCGTCGGTGCACTGCGCGCCGCTCTCTGCCGGCGGCTCGAACCCGACGACGAGCGAGCAGCCGCCGGCGAGCACGAGCGCCGCGGCGAGCAAGATCCTGCGCATGGTCACTCGGTCTCCTGGCTGGCGTCGAGCTCGGCGAGCTCCTCGGCGATCTCCTCGCTGCGCTCTCGCGCGCGCGCGACCTTCGGCCCCGAGCCGCTGGCGACGAACGCGTCGTAGCTCTGCTGCGCCTTCTCCAGCAGCTTGCGCTTGTCCGCCGGGTCCTTGGCGCGCTTGGCCTGTGCGTCGTACAGCCGGCCGTAGGAGAACTTGATCGGCGGGTAGGCGGTGCCCGACGCGCTCGCCTGCTTGGCGGCCTTGTCGAGGTCGCGCCTGGCGTCCGACAGCTTGCCCGAGGCGATCGCGGCGTCGGCCGCGGTCACGAGCATCTCGACGTTGCTCTCCTCCGAGGCGGCGTACTCGTCGGCGCGGTCGTCGAGCTTCTCGGTCGCGGCGACCGTGGCCTTGGCCAGCGCGTCGGCCTCGTCGGCCGCGCGCCGCGCCTCGGCCGCGCGCGCCTCGGCCGCGGGCGACGGCGTCGCCTTGGCCTCGGCCTCCGCCTTCGCGGCGGCGCGCTTGGCCCGGTCGCGCGCCTCGTTGACCTGGTCGCGCACGTCCTTGGCCGAGCGCACCAGCACCTTGACGTTCTTGATGTCCTCGTCGTCCTCGGCCGGCGCCGCGAGCGCGGTCTCGAGCTCGGTCGCGATCGGCGCGAGCGCCGCGGCGGCAGCGACCGCCTCGGCGCGCGCGGACTCGGCCTCGGCGGCCGCGGCGTCGACGCCGGTCGTGTCGGCGGGGGCCTGGGCGGCGCCGGCGTCGGGCGTGATCGCCGGGGCCGCGCCGGCATCGGGCGGGCTCGCCGGCGTCGGCGTCGGCGTCGGCCGCGTCGTCGGCGCCGCAACCGGCGGCGCGATCCGCGCCAGCCGCCCCTGCGCCTTGGCGCGCACCGCGGGGCTCGCGTCGTCGAGCACGGTCTTGTAGAGCTTGATCGCCTCGGGGCGCTGCGCCGGCGCGCCGGTCTCGACGACGTCGAGCGCGCGCTCGCGGACGCGGGCGTCCGGGTCGGCGAGCATGCGGCGGACGAGCGGGCGCGCCTGGTCCCACGGCAGCGCCGCCAGCTCGAGCGCCGCGGACTCGCGGATCGCCGGGTCGGGCGAGCCGAGCAGCTCGGCCGGGCCGGCGCCGGCGGCCGGCGCCTGGCCGAACCCGAGCAGCGCGGCGCGCGCGCGGCCCTGGATCCCGAGGTTCTTCTGGCGCAGGCCCTCCTCCAGCACCGGCGTCGCCACCGCGGCCTCCGCCTTGTAGCGCGCGAGCCCCTCGGCCGAGGCGAACCGGACGTCGAACACGCGGTCCTGGACGCCGGTGGCGAGCGTCGGCACGACGACCGGGTTGTTGGCGAGCACCGCGGCCTCGACCGCGGTCTGGCGCAGCTCGACCTTGCGGTCGACGATCGCCTGGTCGAGGCGAGCCTTCGCGGTCATCTCGCCGACCGCGATCAGCGAGCCGGAGGCGAGCACGCCGACGCTGCCGTCGTCCCGCGCGAGCTGCTCGAGCGCCGGCCTGGTCGCGACGTCGGCGATCGTGCCGAGCGCGCGCACCTGGTCGGCCTGGACCTCGGGATCCTGCTCGGCGAGCGCGGCGTCGGCGACGGCCTTCGCCGCGTCCGGGCTCTTCATCTTGCGCGCGCTGCGCGCGGCGGCGCGCCGGACGTTGCGGTCCGGATCGAGGATCGCCTGGGCGAGCAGCGGCACCGCGGCCGCCTCGTCCATGTCGCCGAGGACGCCCGCGGCGGCCTGGCGCACCGCCCAGTCCTCGGACGCGAGCGCGCCCTTGGCCCAGTCGACCGACGCCTGCGCCAGCAGCCGCGGGTCGAGCCCGACGATGAACACCAGCGCGACCGCGCTGGCGACGCGGACGGTGCCGTCGGCGTCCTGCAGCAGCGGCAGCAGCGCCGGGACGCTCGCGGTCTCGCCGATCTCGCCCAGGCCGCGCGCGGCGAGGCGCCGCGCCTCGGGATCCTGGTCGCGCAGCTTCTCGTTCAGCAGGTCGTAGCCGGCGTAGTCGCCGAGCGGGATCAGCGCGACGGCCGCGACCAGCCGGTTCCTGGACGCGGGGTCGTCGAGCGTCCGCTTCAGCGCCGGCAGCGCCGCCTCGTCGCCGAGCTTCGCCAGGCCCTCGGCCGCGGCGAGCCGGGCGAGCTCGTCGCCGCCGTCGACGAGCTGGTAGAGCACGTCGCGCGCCCGATCGTGCTGCAGCGCCGCGAGCCGCGTCAGCAGCACCGCGCCGGCGTACGGCGCGACGTCGTTGAGCTCGGCCTCGCGAGCCGCGAGCCGCGTCAGCGCGTCGATCGCGTCGTCGTCGCCGGCGGGGCTGATCTCGGCCAGGACCATCGCCGCGCGGAACGCGACCGCGAGGTCCTTGTCCTGGGCGTACTTGATCAGGCGCTTGCGCGCGTCCTTGTCGCCCAGCCGCGCCAGCGCGCCCGCGTACCACGCGCGCAGCGGGCGCGCGGCGTCGTCCTCGGCGCCGCGCAGGGCCTTGCGCGCGCCGGTCGCGCCGAGCGCGCCGAGCGCGGCCGCGGCGTGACCGCGGACCTCGGCGTCGGGATCGGAGGTCGCGAGCGTCAGCAGCTTCGGCTCGCTCTCGCCGTCCTTGATCGCGCCGACGCCGTCGCTGCCGTGGGCGCGCACGCGCGGCTCGGTGTCGCCGAGCGAGGTGCGCAGCACGACGCGCGCGTCGCGCCCGACCTGGTCGTAGTCGATCGCCGGCGCGGCGGGCGTCGGCGTCGGCGTGGCACGGTCCGGCCCCGTCGACGGGGCGCCGCCGTCGACGGCGCGCGCGGCGGGCGCGGGCGTCGCCGCGCCCTTGTCGCCGCCGCCCATCACGACCACCGCGGCGGCGGCGCCGCCGGCGGCGACGAGCAGGCCCGCGACCGGCAGCAGCCAGCGCCGGCGGGCTGGCGCCGCCACGGGCACCGCGGCGCGCTCGCTCGCGCTCGGGATGCCGGTCGCCTGCGTGCGCGGCCGCTCGCGATCGAGCCGCGACGCCACGGTCGGCTCGCGCTGCTGCGCCACCGCGCGCAGATCCGACAGGACCTCGCTGACGCTCTGGTAGCGCTCGCCCACGTCCTTGGCGAGCATGCGGCCGATGATCTGCGGCAGCGTCTCGGGCACGCCGAGCGCGGGCGGCAGCTCGGTGAGCGGCGGCGGCTCGGTGAACAGGTGCCCGGTGATGATCGCCGCGAGGCTCTCGCCCTGGAACGGCGTGACGCCGGCGAACAGCTCGTAGACGATGATGCCGAGCGAGTAGACGTCGGTGCGCGCGTCGACCGTCGCCGCGCCGTTGATCTGCTCGGGCGACATGTACGTCGGCGTGCCGATGATCGCGCCGGTCCGCGTCAGCTTCTCCTTCGCGCCCTCGAGCCCGACGAGCTTGGCGATGCCGAAGTCGAGCAGGCGGACGTCGACGGTGCCGTCGTCGCGGTGCTTGAGCCAGATGTTGTCGGGCTTGAGGTCGCGGTGGACGAAGCCCTTGTCGTGCGCCGCCTTGAGCGCGCGGATCACCTGCTCGAGGATCGGCAGCGCCTCGGCGAACGTCAGCGGCCCGCGCGCGAGCCGCGCGCCGAGCGACTCGCCCTCGAGGAACTCCATGACGAAGAACACGCGCCCGTCGGCGTCGCGGCCGAAGTCGTAGATGTCGACGATGTTCTCGTGGTGGATCTCGTTGACCGCGCGCGCCTCCTGGTAGAAGCGCTCGACGACGTCGTCGGACTGGCAGTACTCGAGCTTGAGCAGCTTGATCGCGCCGCGCCGGCCGAGCTTGGTGTGGCGGCCCTCGTAGACGACGCCCATGCCGCCCTCGGCGAGCTTGCGCACGACCTCGTAGCCGCCGAGCACCTGGCCGACGAACGAGTCGCCGTCGCCGCGCTCGCGCACGGTCGGGCTGGTCGGTGGACGCCCCGCGGGCGCCGGCCCCTGGACCGTCGCCGGCTGGACCATCGTGCCGAGATCCGCCTGGCGCGCGGGCGCGGCGGGCGCGGACGGCGAGGTCGGGGGCTGGACGACGGTGCCGAGGTCGCCCTGGCGCGGCGCGGTCGCAGGCGGCGCGGCGGGCGCGGACGGCGCGGTCGGGGGCTGGACGACGGTGCCGAGGTCGGCCTGGCGCGCCGGGGGCTGCTTGGGATCGTCGGACATGCTTCCTCAGTTCGAACGGCGACCGCGGGAGGCGATCAGGTGGAGGTGACCCACAGCGCGGCCTGGGCGACGAGCCGGACGCGCGGGTCCGCGTCCGCGTCGGCGGCCGTGGCGATCGCGTCGAGGTGGCTGGCGCCCCTGGCGCCGAGCCGCGCGACGACCGCGATCGCCATCATCCGGGTGTCGGCGTCGGCGCTGGCCAGGCCCGCGTCGACGAACGCGAGCGCGCCGTCGCCGCCTGCGCGGGCGAGCGCGAGCGCCGCGGCCGGCCGCGCCGCGAAGCTGGTGTCGGCGACGACGCGGTCGAGGTAGGCGCGGCCGGCGTCGTCGCCGAGGCGGGCGAGCGCCTCGGCCGCGGCGACCGCGCGCTTGACGTCCGGCTGGGCCAGCTCCTCGACGAGCGCGGCGCGCGCGCCCGCGTCGCCGAGGCGGGCGAGCGCCTCCGCGGCGATCCGCCAGCGGTCGCGGCCGCGCGGCGTCGCGCCGTAGAGCTCGGTCAGGCGCGGCTTCGCCGGCGCGCCGCGCCCGGCCTCGGCCAGCGCCGCGGCGGCGACCAGGCCGGTCGCCTCGTCGGCCAGCGCGGCGACGAGCAGCTCGTCGGCGTCGGCGTCGCCGAGCACGGCCATCGCGGCGGCGAGCTCGACCCGCACCTTGTCGCCCGAGCCCTGGATCGCGGCGCGCAGCTTCGGCGCGGCCTCGGGCAGCCCCAGCTCGCGCAGCGCTCGCGCCGCGCGGACGCGCACGTCCGGGCCGCCGTCGAGCGCGCGGTAGAGCAGCGGCGCGGTCCGCGGCGAGCCGACGAGCGCGAGCGCGGCGACGAGCTGGCCCTGCGCCGCGCCGTCGCCGTCGAGCGCGGCGGCGAGGCTCGCCTCGGCGCGGGCGCGCAC
>WYBA01000073.1 GCA_011526095.1 Myxococcales bacterium
AGGTGCGCGCGACGGCGCGCGTGTCCGACCACGCGCTCGACGCGCTGCTGTGCGTCCTCGCCGGCGCGGACTTCGTGCGCGGCGACGTGATCGCGCCCACGCCGGCCGAGCTCCGCGTCGCGCGGCGCGAGGGCTGGATCTGGCTCGGCCCGCGCGACGAGAACCCCGCGTGAAGCCGGGCAACCGCGGGCGCCCGCGCCGGGTCGTGCTGTCATGCCCTCATCGCGTGCGGCGCGTGCCGCGCCCGCCGTCCTCGCCGTGATCGTCGTGATCGCCGCCACGCTCGGCGCCGGCTGCCTGCTGCGCTCGCCCGATCCCGCGCCGCGGCACGCGCGGCCGCGACCCGCCGCGTCGGCGCCCGACACCGACGTCATCGCGGTCACGTGGATCGGCCACGCCACCGCGCTGATCCGGATCCACGACCGGTGGTTCCTCACCGACCCGGTGCTCGGCGATCGCATCGCGCGGCTCTACCCGCGCAAGGTCCGCGCCGGCATCGACCCCGATCACCTGCCGCGCCTCACCGCCGTGCTGGTCTCCCACGCGCACTTCGACCACCTCGACACGCCGTCGCTGCAGCGCGTGGAGGGCGACCTGCTGGTCGTGCCGCCGGATCTGACGCGGCACCTGCCGGGCGATCTGCGGTTCGCGCAGATCGAGGCCGTCGACACGTGGCAGACGGTGGAGCTCGACGGCGCGCGGATCACCGCCGTGCCGGCGCGCCACTCGAGCGCGCGCTGGGGGCTCGACGTGTGGCGCGACCACGGCCACACCGGCTGGGTGATCGAGTACGCCGGCCACACCGTCTACTTCGCCGGCGACACCGGGCTCGATCTCGACGGCGCGCGCGCCCTCGCCGCGCGGTTCGACATCGACGTCGCGCTCATCCCTGTCGGGCCCGCCGGCCGCCCGCGCTGGGTCGAGCGCCTGCGCCGCCACGCCCACGTCACGCCCACCGACGCGCTCGCGATGTTCGCGGCGTCGGGCGCGCAGTGGATGGTGCCCGTCCACTTCGGGACGTTCTTCAAGACCCTCGACCACGAGCTGCCGCATGTCGAGGCCGCGATCGCCGCCCACCCCGCCGGCGATCGCGTCCGCCTGATCGGCATCGGCGACACGACCGAGTTCTACTACTGACGCGGCGTGGTCACGGGCAGGTCGCGGCCTCGTCGTTGCCGTCGCAGTCGATGCAGGTCGCGGTCCACGCGGCCACAAGCGCGTCGACCTCGCCGTCGCCTCCAGGTCGTCGTCGCACGCGTCCCCGTCTCGCCCGACGCAGGTCAGGCCCCGCTGAACTGCACGCCGTCGAACACCAGCGTCGGCGCGACCGTGCCGGAGTACAGCCACGGATCGTTGCCGACGGCGGCCAGGCGCGCGAACAGGTCGACGATGTTGCCGGTGACGTTCATCTCGCCGACCGGCGCGCCGAGCGCGCCCTTGTCGAACAGGTGACCGCGCACGCCGAGCGAGAAGTCGCCCGTCGTCGGGTCCATGTTGCCGCCGAGCCACGAGGTGACGTAGATGCCGGTGCCCGCGTCCTTCAGCAGCGCGTCGCGGCCCTTGGTCCCGAGCGTGACGATCCGGTTCGAGCCCTGCCCCGTCGTCGGGGTCAGGCCGAGCTTCGACGCGTAGTAGGTGTCGAGGTAGAGGTTGCGCAGCGCGCCGCCGTCGATCAGCGGCAGCCGCGCCGACGCCATCCCCTCGCCGTCGAACGGGCGCGAGCCGAGGCCGCGCGGGACCAGCGGATCGTCGACGATCGTCAGCTTCGGCGAGACGAGCGCCTGGTCCAGCTTGCCGCGCCAGAACGAGCGCTCCTGCTGGACCGCGCCGCCGCTGGCCGGGCCGAGCAGCCGGGCGACGATCGAGCCGGCGGCGCGGCGATCGACGACCATCGCCGTGCGCTTCGTCGGGCCCTTGGTCGTGCCGAGGCGCGCGCGCGCCAGCCGCAGCGCCTCGTCGGCGATGCCATCGGGGTCGGGCAGATCGGCGACGTGGTGCCCCCACGCGCCCATCCAGTCCTCCGGGCGCTTGTCGCCGTCCTCGAGCGTGGCGTCGGTCGACAGGCCGATCGACGTCGTCTCGTACGACGCGGACAGCCCGTTGGTCGTGGCCCCCGCGACGACGGTGTGGCCGTCCGACACCGAGCTCGTCGACGAGATCACCTGCGGCTTGCCCGCGACGCGCTCGTTCATCCGCATCGCCCACGCCAGCCGCTGCTCGCGGTCGAGCCGCTGGACCGTCGCGTCGGCGAGGTCGAGCGCCGGCAGGGCCGTCGGGTAGCGCGCCGGGTCGGCGAGCCGGCGGTGCGGATCGGCCTGGAGCGCCCGCGTCATCTTGACCGCCTCGGTGACGAACGCCGTCACCCGCTCGGCGCGCAGATCGGTGGTCGTGTGCTCCGAGTAGCGGCCGTCGACGAACAGCCGCATCGACAGCGCCCGGGAGGTCGAGTCGTTGACCTGCTCGAGCTTGCCGTTGCGCACCTGGAACGCGACGCTGCGCGAGCGGTACGCGCCCGCGGCCGCGTCGCTCGCGCCCGCCTTGGTCGCCGCCTCGATCGCGACGCCGACGATCTTCATCAGCTCGTCACGCATTCTCGCCTCCCACGGTCATCGACGACACCAGCACGGTCGGCAGGCCCTGCGACACCGGCACGCCCTGGCCGTCCTTGCCGCACGTCCAGCCGCCGATGTCGAGCTGGCTGTCGTTCGCCGCCATCGTGATCCGGCGCAGCGACTCGGGGCCGTTGCCGATGATGTTGACGTCCTTGATCGGCGCGGTGACCTTGCCGTCCTCCACCAGCCAGCCGTTCTTGATGTAGAAGGTGTAGTCGCCGGCGCCGATCTGGACCTGCCCGTTGGTGAAGGTCTCGGCGATGATCCCGGTGCCCTTGACCGCGGCGATCAGCTCGTCACGGGTGTGCGGGCCGTTCTCCATGTACGTGCAGCGCATCCGCGGCAGCGGCGCGAACCGGAAGCTCTGGCGACGGCCCGAGCCCGTGGTCGCGACCTTGTAGTGCTCGGCGCTGATCTGGTCGTGCAGGTAGCTGCGCAGCACGCCGCGATCGACGAGCACCGTCCGCTCGGTGTCGTTGCCCTCGTCGTCGACGTTGAGCGCGCCGCGCTCGTGCGCGACCGTCGCGTCGTCGACGATCGTGACGAACTCGGGCGCGATCTGCTGGCCGAGCATCGAGGCGTAGATGCTCGTGCCCTTGCGGTTGAAGTCGGCCTCGAGGCCGTGGCCGATCGCCTCGTGCAGCAGGATGCCGCTGGCGCCGGCGGCGAGGATCACCGGCAGCTCGCCGGCGGGCGGCCGGCGCGCGTCGAACAGCACCAGCGTGCGCGCGACCGCGCGGTCCGCGACCTCGCGGAGCTGGGCGTCGGTCAGCCAGTCGAAGCCACGGCGTCCGGCGAGGTCGGCGCCGTTGGACTGCGTGACGCCGCCGCGCTCGGCGGTGACGTTGACGTAGAGCCGTGCCATCGGCCGCTGGTCGGTGACGATCCGGCCGTGGCGGTTGACGACGAGCACGCGCTCGTCGGAGTCGACCCACGACACCGACACCTTCTTGATCGACGAGTCGCCGCCGCGCGCCTGGGCCTCGGCCAGGCGCAGCCGCGGCAGCTTCTGGTCGATCCCGACGTCGGCCCACGGCACGGCGATCTGGTAGAAGCCGGTCGTCTCGGGGCGGTAGGCGAACGCCTCGGGCGGCGCGAGCGCGCCCCCGGCGGCGATCGCGGCCGCCGTGCGCGCCGCGGCGAGCATCGCCTCCTCGGTCAGGTCCTCGGTGAACGCGTAGCCGATCTGGTCACCGACGACGACGCGCAGCCCGACGCCCTGGTCGATCGACGACGTGGCCTGGCTGATCAGCCCGTCCTCCATGCGCAGCGTGTTGGTGCGGCTGTGCTGGAAGTACGCGTCGGCGTGGGTCGCGCCGCGCGAGGTCAGCTCGGCCATGACGCGGCGGAGCATCGCCTCGTCGATCCCGAACCAGTCGAGGAACGGGTTGGCGGGGGCCGCGGCCGGCGTCGTCGCCGCCGCGCCGCCCTTGCCGCCGCAGGCCGCGAGGAACTGCGGCATCGTCACCAGCGCCGTGCCAGCGCCCACGCCGTGCAGGAATCGTCGTCGGGTCATCATCGACTTCATCGGGGTGAACCTACCTTCAAGTCCGACCCCAACCACGGCCCGCGTGACGGCTATTCCCGGCAGGGGCGTGACAGGGTTGGTCGGCGGGTCAGGGCGCGGTAAGCCTGCCCACCCATGCCGCTGCCGTTCGAGCACACCTACGCCCGCCTGCCGGCGCACTTCTTCGCGAAGGTGCGCCCGACGCCGGTCGCGCGCCCGGCGCTGCTCGCGATCAACGCGCCGCTCGCCGAGGAGCTCGGGCTGTCGCCGACGGAGCTGGCCAGCCCCGAGGGGATCGAGATCCTCGCCGGCAACCGCGTGCCCGACTCCGCCGAGCCGATCGCGCTCGCCTACGCCGGCCACCAGTTCGGCGCGTTCGTCCCGCGGCTCGGCGACGGCCGCGCGATCCTGCTCGGCGAGCTCGTCGGCAAGGACGGCGTGCGGCGCGACGTGCAGCTCAAGGGGGCCGGGCGCACGCCGTTCTCGCGCGGCGGCGACGGCCGCGCCGCGCTCGGCCCGGTGCTGCGCGAGTTCGTCGTCAGCGAGGCGATGCACGCGCTCGGCGTCCCGACGACCCGCGCGCTCGCCGCCGTCACCACCGGCGAGACGGTGTTCCGCGACCCGCCCGCGCCGGGCGCCGTGCTGACGCGGGTCGCGGCGAGCCACCTGCGCGTCGGCACGTTCGAGTACTTCGCGGCGCGCGGCGACCGCGAGGCGCTGGCGCAGCTCACCGGCTACGCCCTGGCGCGCCACTATCCGGGCGTCGACGCCGCCGGCGGCGCGGCGCTCGCGCTGTTCGACGCGGTGCTGCAGGCGCAGGCGCGCCTCGTCGCGCGGTGGCTCGGCCTCGGCTTCGTCCACGGCGTGATGAACACCGACAACACGTCGATCGCCGGCGAGACGCTCGACTACGGCCCGTGCGCGTTCCTCGACACCCACGTCCCGTCGCGCAGCTTCAGCTCGATCGACCACGGCGGGCGCTACGCCTACGGCCAGCAGCCGAGGATCGCCCTGTGGAACCTGGCGCGGCTGGGCGACGCGCTGATCCCGCTGGTCGACGACGATCAGGCGCGCGCCGCGGCGACGCTGACCGAGCGACTCGAGGCGTTCCCGGACGTGTTCGCGGCCGCGCACGTCGAGGTGCTGCGCGCCAAGCTCGGCCTGGTGTCCGAGGGCGAGGACGACGCGGAGCTGGCGCGCGATCTGCTGGGCGAGATGGCCGCGCACGCCGTCGATCACACGCTGTGCTTCCGCGCGCTCGCGGACGCGGCGGCGGTCGGCGACATCGCCCCGGTCGCGGCGATGTTCCGCGACCCGACGCGGCTGCGCGCGTGGGCGACGGCGTGGCTGGCGCGGCTCGACGACGACGGCGGCACGCCGGCCGAGCGCGCCGCGCGGATCCGGCGCGCCAACCCGGCGTTCATCCCGCGCAACCACCAGATCGAGGCGATGATCACCGCCGCGCTCGGCGGCGACCTCGGCCCGTTCGAGCGGTTGCGCCGCGTGCTCGCGCGCCCCTACGACGACCAGCCGGACGCCGCCGACCTCGCCGCCCCGCCCGGCGCCGAGCAGTGGAGCTACCGGACGTTCTGCGGGACGTGACCGCGCGCCTTGATCGCGCGGCGCCGCGCGCCGACGATGCGCCCGTGTCGCCCGTTCGTCTCGTCGTCGTCGCGCTCGCCGTGTCCGCCGCCGCGTGCGCGCCGCCGTGGGCCCCGCGCAACCCGGCGCCGCATCCCACCGACCCCAGGCCGCTGCCCCCGCTCGACTGGGGCGCGCTCGGGCTCGCGGACGCCGGCTGCGTCGCGCTCCGCGACCTCGCGACGCGCGAGGTCCAGGTGTCGAGCGCCGAGCGGTGCACGATGCCGCGCCGGCCCAACTCGACGTTCAAGATCGTCAACGCGCTGATCGGGCTCGACCTCGGCCTGCTCGACGGCCCCGACGCGATCATGCGCTACGACGCCGCGCGCTACCCGGCGCAGCCGTGGTGGTTCGACGGCTGGGCGCAGGACCAGCCGCTGCGCGAGGCCATGCGGATCAGCGCGGTCCCGCTGTTCCGCAAGCTCGCGCTCGACATCGGCGCCGCGCGGATGGCCGACTACCTGGCGCGCCTCGGCTACGGCAACCAGGACATGTCGGGCGGGGTCGACGGCTTCTGGCTGTCGCCCGGTGGCCTGCGGATCACCGCGGGTGACCAGCTCGAGCTGATCACCCAGCTCCACGACGGCAAGCTCCCGGTGTCGGCGCGCGCTCAGGAGATCGTGCGCGAGGTGCTGCGCAAGGACGACGTCGTTGGCCACCCGCTGTACGGCAAGACCGGCAGCGGCGGGCTGGAGGACCGCGACGACGCGTTCGGCGAGGGGCCGATGGTCGGCTGGCTCGTCGGGTGGGTGGAGCTGCCGGACCGCACGGTCGCGTTCGCGCTGTGGGTCGAGGACGAGAGCTACGACGCGATGGCCGCGCGCCGGGCCGAGACGATCGAGGGGCTGGTGCGCGCGCTCGCGGGGCCGTGACCGAAGTCGTGGCGTGAAGCGGGGTTACGGGCGGCGTACGATTCCCTGTCACCTCCCGGCCGGTCGCGACGGCTGGGCCACGAAACATGGAGCCCGAGCCCACCGACGCCGACCTGCTGCGCCGCATCGCCGACGGTGACGTCGGCGCGTTCGGCGCGCTGGTCCGCCGCCATCAGGCGGCGGTCGTCGCCGTCGCGTTCGCGATCGTCCGCGACCGCGACCTCGCGCTCGACCTGGCCCAGGAGGCGTTCGTGAAGGCATGGCGGCGCACCGCCGAGGTGCGCGACCCCGACCGCGTCGCCGCCTGGCTGTGCGGCGTCGTGCGGTTCCTCGCGCGCGATCACCGCCGCCGCGAGCGGCGGCGCGACGACCTGCGCGCGGGCCTCGCCGGCGCCGCGCAGGGCGCGACGCCGCTCGACGCGGTGATCGCCGCCGAGGACGAGCGCCTGCTCGTGCGCGTCGTCGACGAGCTGCCCGCGACCTACCGCGAGCCGCTGCTGCTCCACCACGTCGCCGGCTGCTCGGTCGCGGAGATCGCCCGCGCCCTCGCGCTCGGCGAGGACGCGGTCAAGCAGCGGCTGTCGCGCGGCCGCGCCGCGCTGCGCGACGCGCTCGCGCGCGCCGGCGGCGACGAGCCTCGCTTCGCGCGCGCCGCGCTCGCGCTCGCGCCCACCGCCACGTTCACCCAGGCGGCGCTCGACGCCGCCGCGCTCGTCCCCCAGGCGCCGCCCGGCGCCGCCGCCCCGGAGTCGTTCATGTCCTCCCACCCGTTCCTCGCCATCGCCCTGTCCACAGCCGCGGCCGGCGCCGTCGGCCTCGCCCTCGCCACCACCTTCGACGACGCCCCGGCGGCGCCGGGCACGCCGACCGCCGCGGCCCCGGCCGCGACCCGCCCGGCGGGCGAC
>WYBA01000511.1 GCA_011526095.1 Myxococcales bacterium
CCGCGACCGGCGCCGCGACCGCCACGGGCGCCGCGACCGCCACGGGCGCCGCGACCGCCACGGGCGCCGCGACCGCCACGGGCGCCGCGACCGCCACGGGCGCCGCGACCGCCACGGGCGCCGCGACGGGTACGGCCGCGACGCCGGCGCCGACGATCGAGGTCGCGATCAACGCCAGCGTGAAGGGCGCGACGGTCGAGATCGTCGGGACCGATCAGCAGGGCAAGGCGCCGTTCAAGGCGAAGCTGACCAAGGGGCAGACGTACACCGCGCGCGTGTCCGCGCCGGGCTACGCCGAGACGGAGGTCGAGGTCACCGACAAGCCGGTCACGGCCAAGCTGGTGGCGCTGCCGTCGGTCGTGCGCGTCACGTCGGATCCTGACGGCGCGTACATCTACGTGAACAACAAGTTCACCGACAAGACGACCCCGGCCGACATCGAGCTCACGCCGCAGCAGGCGGCGGGCGCCACCGTGACGATCAAGCTGGTCAAGCAGGGCTACACCAGCGCCGAGGTGAAGGTGGCGAAGAAGTCGTTCACGCAGGTGGGCGAGCAGCTCGTCGCCGACGCGACCGCGACGCTGAAGAAGAAGGCCGCCGGCACGGCCGCCGGCACCGGCACCAAGACCGGCACCGGCGCAGGCACCTCGGCCGGCACGTCCGCGGGCACCTCGACCGGCACCGGCGCCGGCACCTCGGCCGGCACCGCCGCGGGCACGGGCGCAGGCACCTCCGCGGGCACGGGCGCGGGCACCGGCACCTCGGGCGGCACGTCCGCAGGCACCGGCACCAAGACCGGCACCGGCGCAGGCACCGGCACTTCTGGCGGCACGTCCGCAGGCACCGGCACCAAGACCGGCACCGGCGCAGGCACCGGCACCGGCACCGGCACTTCTGGCGGCACGTCCGCAGGCGCCGGCACCAAGACCGGCACCGGCGCCGGCACCTCGAGCGGCACCTCGGCCGGGACCGACGAGGTCAAGCCCACGCCGGACTTCGACTGACATGCGCGGCCTCGCACTCGCGCTTCTGACGACGCTGGCGGGGTGCGACGGCTGTAGCTGCCAGGACAAGCCGAAGCCCGCCGCCGCGCCGGAGCGCGCCGCCCCCGAGCGCGACCGTCCGGCGCGCGAGCGCGTCGGCCCGCCCGACCGCGATCGCCCCCGGCCGCCGCGGATCGAGCGCCCGGTGCGCCGCAGCGCGCCGCTCGACCTGCCGGTCGCGACCGCCGCGCTGCCCGCGTTCGGCACCGACCTGGCGCCGCCGGCGGCGTCGCCGTCGGGCAACCAGGTGCGCTTCACCCGCTGCGTCGCCGCCGCGGATCTGCTCACCGCCGGCGACAGCGTCCGCGCCGCGCTCGAGGCGGGCGGCTGGACGCGGCTCGCGACGCGCCCGCCCGAGGGCGCGCAGACCGTCGCGCGCTACGGGCTCGCCGCCGAGAAGGACGACCTGCGGCTGTCCGTGACGCTGCGCTCGGTGCGGCGCACCGGCTGCGACGAGACCATCGGCCAGTACTTCGCGGTCGCGACGATGAACCGGCTCGCCCCGCCCGGGGGCGACGACGACGGCGACGGCGACGGCGACGGCGCGCTGGCGCCCGACGAGCTGCCGCCCGAGAACGAGTAGCGCCCCGGCCCCCGACGTGGTCAGTCGCCGTCGTCGCCCCAGGTCGTCGACCCCGTCCACGCCCTGCCCCATCCCTGCTTCTCCGGCAGGCGCGGCTTCTCGCCGCCGCGCACCAGGTACCGCACGGCGCCGCCGAGGCCCTCGAGCGTGAGGTGCCACATCGGGACGACGCTCTGGATGATCTCGATCGTCGTGCCCGACCAGAACCGCTCGGGCTCCGGGTTGAGCCACACCGAGCGGCGGAAGTGGTGCGCGAGGCGGCGCAGCCACTCCAGGCCGGCGGTGCGACCGCTGCCCGAGGCGAAGTAGATCGAGCCGCCGGCGTCGAGCAGCTCGGACGGGTGCATCAGCGCGTCGCCGACGATCACCAGCTTCTCGTCGCGATCGCTCTCGGCGATCAGGTCCGAGACCGGCACCTTCTGGCGGAACGCCGCGTCGTGGTAGACGCCGTCATAGACGCAGTTATGGAAGTAGTAGCTGCGGAACTTGGCGAACCGCCCGGACCGCGACGCCGCGGTGAACAGCCGGCTGCACAGCTCGGCGTACGGGTCCATCGAGCCGCCGACGTCCATCAGCAGCACGACCTTGACCCGGTTGCGCCGCGGAGGGCGGAACACGATCTCGAGCTCGCCGGCGTTGCGGCAGGTCTCGTCGACGGTCTCGTCGATGTCGAGCTCGTCCTCGGCGCCGTCGCGGCCGAGCTGGCGCAGCCCGCGCAGCGCGAGGTCGATCTGGCGGACGTCGAGCACGACGTCCTTGCGGTACTCGCGGAACCGCCGCGCCTCGGCGATCTGCATCGCCGAGCGCCCGCCGCCGGGCCCGCCGACGCGCAGCCCGGTCGGGTGCTTGCCGCCGTGGCCGAACGGCGACGTCCCGCCGGTGCCGATCCACTTCTTGCCGCCGTCGTGGCGCTCCTTCTGCTCCGCGAGCCGCTGCTCGAACAGCTCGCGCAGGCGGTCGAGGTCGAGGCCCTCGATCAGCGCCAGGTCCTCCGGCGACAGCTCGCGCATCCGCCGCGGATCCGACAGCCACCCGAGCAGCTCGTCGGTGAGCGCGAGCGCGTCGTCGGTGACGCCCTTGAAGTACGACGCGAACGCCTGGTCGAACGCGTCGTAGTCCGCGACGTCCTTGACGCACAGCGCGCGGCACGTCGCGTAGAACCCGTCGAGCGAGCTGTCGTGCAGGCCCTTGGCCATCGCCTCCATCAGCGCGAGCCACTCGTGGGTCGACACGTGCAGCTTGTGCCGGCGCAGCTCGTAGAGGAAGTCGATCAGCA
>WYBA01000074.1 GCA_011526095.1 Myxococcales bacterium
CCCGTCGAGCAGCTCACGCCCGCCGCGTTCAAGCGCGCACGCGCTCGGCGCTGAGCTGGCGCACGCCCGGACGTCGCGCCTGCCACGGCCCGCGGCGCGAGTCATCCCGGCTTCGCTGATCGGTCACCTCGCACCCGATGCTCCACCGGAGGCGCAAGCGCCGCCGCCACCGCCGCTCGACGAGCTGGCCGTCGCGTTCGAGACGCTCGGTGTCTCGGCCACCGCCACGCACGCCGAGGTCAAGACCCGCTATCGCGCCCTCGCCAAGTCGTGGCACCCCGATCGCTCCGCGAGTAATCCCGCGAAGGCGTCCGATACGACGGTGCAGATGATGCAGATCAATGGCGCGTACGCCGCGATCTGCACAGCGCGCGGCTGGTGAGCGCCTCAGGGGAAGCCATCCCCCCCGCAGACCGTCTCATCGGCACTCTATCGAAAGATCAACACTCTTCGAGTCGCCGGTCAGAATCACCCGGGCGATCGCCCCGGATGAGCGATCCCAATACACGGCTTTCTTCGCACCATCGTGGACGGTTCCCTTTCCGAGCTCGGCTTCGAGCTGCTCAAGTCGCTTGCCGAATGTCTCGGGTGTAGCGGCGAGATCGAAGACCATGCCACCGGTCACCTGCCCGTTCTCGAGCATGATCGCCAGGCGTTCCGTACCTGTCTTTCGCGCGTAGTAGTTCCCCTGCTTCACGAAATCTGGGTACGAGCGGACAACGTCGTCCAGGGTCGACCCACACTTCACCTTCGCAAGCTGCGCAGGCATTCCTCCCTCATCGAGCACTTTGTTGCTGCTCTTGGAGCCGCAAGAGGCGATCGCTGCAATTCCGAGGAACAGGATAGGGGCGATAGCCGATCGAGATTCGAGCATGGGGCACCTGGTGATTGTCGATGGAGCGTTTCCGGGCGACCGCACGACGCGGTCGTAGCGCTGCCCAGCGGGCAAAGGCTTACGAATCGTCCGCGAGCACCACGCCGTCACCCAGTCCCGCAATGCACGCCAGGCAGGTGAGTCGTCCAGACCCACCAAGCGGACCGACGAGTTCGCAAACGTTCCCGAGAGTGGACATGCAGCACGGCACGTCCAGGAACTCATCGCCACCAACCGGACGGATGACTTCCGCGCGATGGACGCCGCCGCCTGCATCACGCACTAGAATCTGATCGCTGCTCCTCGGACCCATCACTGCACCAGAATAGTACCAACGGCGCTGCTGTAGTGTCGAGAGTTCATTGTGCCGATACTACCGCGACGGCGTGAGGTGATCGAGCGCCTCCATCCACGCGCTCATCGCCAGGCGAAGCCGACCGAACATGGCGGCGAGTTGGGGAACGGGCAGCTTGTCTGGCCGGCGATCCGGGGCGTCCCACTTGCGCGGGATCTTGATCGCCTGCCACGCCGCGATCTCGACGCCACGGAGCTTGAGTTCGCCGCCGGCGCTGCACACCACGGACAGCTCGGGGTCGCTCTGCCACGCGAGGATCTCCGGAAGCAGACCGCTCCGGCCTTCGCGGACCGTTTCGCTCGGCAACAGTGGCTCGAAGCCGCACACCGACGCTCGCTAGCCTGTTGGCCATGGATCAGGCACGGCTCATCGTGATTCACGATGCGTGGTCAGGCATGAGCCCGGACTCTCCGACCCTGCCGCTGGCCGAGCTGAAACGAACGCCGGCTGGCCGGATCAGGGGCATCGCATGGGACTTCCGTCGCGGGACGCCCCAGCACGCGTGGGACCTCAAGATCGATCTGAAAGCCGCGTCAAAGTTCTTCCGCTTGCTGGCCGACGCGCCGATCGTCACGACACCCTACAGCCCGTTGATCGACCACACCGACGACTTCCCGGACATCTCGATCGCGGTCGCGCACTCTAGAGGTCTGGGGTTCGATCCCCCACAGCTCCACGAAAATCCCGAACGGGTCCGGTTAGTTCCGGGCCCGTTCGTGTTTTCGGGTGGTCCGGAGTGCGGCTGGTTTCCCCGCGTTTTTCCCCACGCGAAGCGCGGAGACGACGCGCCGCTGTCGAGCGTGGGCGACCGTGCTCGCGTCGGCGTACGACAGCAGGGTCGCCCGCGCCGATGCGTGGCCGAGCGCAGAGGCGACGGCCGGCGGCGACACCCCCGCGTCGATCGCTAGCGTTGCGTGCAGCCCGCGAAGGGAGTGGGTGCAGACGAGCGGTGTGCCGGCGAGATCGCAGATCCGTCGGACCCACTTGTAGAGCCACTCGCGGCGGTGCGGGAACAGTCGCGCGAGCGGAGACTGGCCGGTCGACGCTCGTAGCAGGTGCCTGCGCAGCACGACCGGGATCGCGAGCACTCGCCGTCCCGACATTGTCTTGCTGACCGGGATCCAGAGCAGGCGACCGCGGTCGTCGATGTCTCGCGCGGCGCAGCGCAGGATCTCGCTGGCGCGCATTCCCATCAGCAGCGCCATCATGGCGGCGAGCGGTCCGCGCTGCCCCGCGCCGACGCTCGTCTACGAAGCTAAGCAGACGTTCTTGGGGTGGGCTGGCGGAAGCGTCACCATCCTGGCCGAGGTCAAGTACAAGGGTGTCGGCAGCGATGGAAAGGCCGGGAGGTTCCCGTACCCCGACAAATGGCTCGACGTGGTGTTCCAGCGCGAGACACACCAAGGGCGCGGCCCGTTCACCATGGACCTCAAGGACGTCGAGAACTACTCGGTCGTCCTTCGTGCCGTCGTGGGAAGCGGGAAGACGGTGAAGCTCGACACGGTGGTGGTGCAGGCCCTGTGCGGCGCGAAGCTGCCCGCGGATCTTGAGCAAAAGGAGCTCGTCTGCACGCTGTTCAGCGAGGGAGGATCCAGGTCGAGCCCAGCGCTAGACGACAAGGAGCTGTATGCGATTGCTTGGAGCATGAGGAATCGGTTCGAGGCGCTCGCGCGCGCGAAGGTGGCCAACGACCGGGCGAAGTGGGCGTACTTCGCGGGTCGTTGGTACAAGGAAGCGAAGCGGAACGCCCCGTTCCCGTTCTCTCATCCGCTGAGCTACTCCGACTTGGTCCGCGGCTACAAGCAATACACGGGCGTCGACGGGAAGCAGTACAACATCTGCGCGGACCCGCTGAAGAACGTGGACTCGATCAAGACCTGCAGGCGCGTTCAGAAGTGTGTGGAGGTCATCGACGCCGTCTTTGGCCGGGGCGGCGCTTCTGACCCATACCAAGGCAAGGGGAATGCCCAGTACCCTGGGGTGTTCTACTACAAGGAGAAGGGCAACAACCCGCCCCATCCTGGCCCGTTGCTCCCCGAGTTGACCGGCGACGATCACCACTTCAATCAAGGCCTGGACGAGACCTACGCGCCATGAGAGCCATCGCCTTTGCGGTCGTCCTGTTGCTGTGGTCGCACGACGCCTACGCGTCGTGCCCAGAGGTCGACCGCGAGCGCGACAAGGTCCACCAAGCGCTCGCCGGTGACAGCGCGTCCGAACTTCAGGGCGCCTACGAGGCGCACGCTGAGGCTTGGTTGTGTGCACATCCGGGCGCGACCGCGCATGAGTTGGCCGAGTGGTCGCGCAAGGTACCGAGCCAGAGCGCGAGCAACGGCGCCGAGATGCCGGTGCTCGTCGTCGACGCCCGACACGTGTTCGTTGTGTGGCGTCGTAGCGATCTGGAAGCCGGCGGGCGAGGCGTACTCTATGGATCTAGCAAGGGGGCCGGGTGGCGCGCGGGAGCCGTGGTCGAGCTTTCCGGACGTCCGGAAGTAGTCGGAGTGATCGAGGACGACTTGGTTGTCGTCGAGCATCACAACTCGGGCCGCGTTGATCGCCTCGACCTGCGCGCACTTCGCATCCGCGGAGCAGACCTGATCGAAGGGATCCGGGTTGATGATCTGCGGACGGCGCGCATCGTGAGCGCGCGCAAGCGCGTCATCAAGGTCGTGTACCAAAGGGAACCGAAGTACACGGCGGACGGCTCGACGCCGGCGCTCGAGTACGAGCTAACGCTCACGCCAGGCAAGCGGAGTCTGAAGACCCGCACGAAGGCGCTGACACCAGCACTGGATGCGCTCGATGCGTACTGCGGCGCCAGAGACGCAGTCGCGCGGCGGAAGCATGCACCTTCCACGGAAAGCCGTGGCGGCGTCGCTGGTTGGCGTCGAGGCACATGCGACGGTGCACAACATGCTCAACGAGATCAGACCGCGTCGCACTCGGTCGTGTCTCCATAGTTGTGTAGAAGCCGCTTTCTTGGGCCGCCAAGAAAGAAGGGGGAACCTCTTGGTTGCGAGACCGAGGAGGCACCCCCTTGAAGAGACCAAAACGATCCCTTCGTGACCACGCTACTGACCTCGTGCTGCCGACGCAAGAAGACTTCCAGCTCGACCTCACCGCCCGCGTTCGGCAGGCGGTGCAGACGACCATCCAGGTCGTGCTCGACGAGGAGCTCGAGCGCCTGGTCGGCGCGGGCGCGTACGAGCGATCCGACGAGCGCGTCGACGTGCGCAACGGCAGCTACCGCCGCAGCATCGTCACCAGTGCCGGCGAGGTCGACGTGCGCGTCGGCCGCACGCGAGCGGGTGGCGCCGCGACCCGGCCCGTTGGCCGCTACATTCGGCGTCGGCCCGAAATCGACGATGCCATCGCCGAGTCGTACGTGCGCGGCATCTCGACGAGGGACATGGGCAGCGTGACCGAGGCGTTGCTCGGCAAGCGCGTCGGCCGCTCGACCGTCAGCCGCGTAACCCGCAGGCTCGACGACGAGGTGGAGGCGCTGCGCACCGAGCCGATCACCGAGCCCATCGTGTACCTGTACCTCGACGCCACGTTCATCGACGCGCGTTGGGCTCGCACCGTCGAGAACGTCTCGGCGTTGGTGGCGTACGGCGTCGGCCCCGATGGCCATCGCCGCCTGCTCGCGGTGCACATCGGCACGCAGGAGTCCGAGGCGAGCTGGGCCGGCCTGCTCTCCGAGCTCGTCGCGCGTGGCCTCTCCGGCGTGCGCATGGTCATCGCCGACGATCACGCCGGGCTCCGAGCCGCCGCGCGCAAGGCGCTGCCCGAGGCCCGCCAGCAGCGCTGTACCGTTCACATGATGCGCAACGTGATGTCGAACGTGCCCCGGCGTCATCAGCGCCGCCTCGCACGCGAGCTCGTTGCAGTGCTCCACGCCGGCAGCCTCGACGCCGCCAAGAAGGCGCTGCGCAGTTTCCGCGACCGCTTCGGCGGCCAGTTCGCCGAGGCCGTCGAGTGTCTCGAGCGCGGCTTCGACGCCGCCACCCAGTACTTCGCCTTCCCCGAGGCGCACTGGATGCGCATCCGCTCGACGAACGGCCTCGAACGTCTGCACGGCGAGATCAAACGACGCACGCGCGCTATCGGCGCGTTCCCCGACCGCGCCAGCGCACTGCGCCTGATCACCGCCGTCGCCCTCCAGTCCGTCTCCATCTGGCGCGACCGCGTGTACCTGGACATGAACCTGCTCGCCGACAGCTACGCCGCGGAGGCGGCGTGATGCACGCCGCTCTTCACCCAGCGCGGACCGCAGTGCGAGGCGTCCGCCTCGCGCGAGGACCGCATCGCGCGGTCGCCGCCGGCGGCGCGATCAACCACGTCGCGTCCGCGCGACGCCACCACTGGACCACGACGTTCTCCCTTCAGGCATTCACACAAACTTTGGGACTTGACCTCGCACTCGGTGACGACCATCTTCCGGTATAGGTCGATCCAAAGTCGGATCGCTCGCCGTGTTGCCGCATCGACCGGACCCTGCGAGGCAGCGTCCAGCGCCTTGTCCGCGAGCGCCTGCAATCTATCCGCGTAGCGAGTGATCTGTTGAGCACGACGGAGCTTCGCCTCGACGGTGCGCTCATCCAGGCGGCGCCCGAGCTCCTGGAGAAACGCTGGATCCCGGCACCAGTTTCGGATCGTGTTTCGGTGTCTGCCTAGCGCTCGTGCGATCTGTGACTTCGGTGCACCCGCGATCAGCATGTCGATCGCGCGGGAACGTTCTTCGTCCTCCGAGCGGTTCTCCATCATGGGCCGCATGTTACCGCGTGCGGACCTTGCAGATCTGTTCGTGATCACAAGGGCTTGCGCGAGATCCGCACGAGACTTACACTTCCAACCGCTGCCATGCGCTTTCCGGAAGCCGATCGCTACCTCTACGACAGCAACCCGCTCGTCGAGGTGGTTTGCCAGATGAAGTTTTCCCGGCTCCTCCGCATCGAGCAGGATCCGGCTGCGTTCCAAGAACGCGTCCTGGAAGAGTACCCCCAGCTCTCCGAAACCTCTCAGCTCGCGGCGAAGCTGCCGCCACCCGACGGGCAAGTACGAGTGGATCTCGGTGCGTTGCTCGCGACGATGCAAGCGTCGCGGCGACGCGCGTACGACTTCACGTCAACCGACGGAGCTTGGAAAGTCGGTTTGAGCGATGAGTTCGTCGCACTGTCCACGACGCGCTACACGCGATGGGAGGAGTTCCGGGCTCGCCTTGAGCGAATCCTTACCGCGCTAAGCGACGCGTACAAGATCAACACCTTCACTCGCGTTGGGTTGCGGTACAAGGACGTCGTCTGCCGATCGAAGCTCGGACTTCGAGACGAAGCATGGACCGCACTCCTTCGAGCTCACCTGCTGGGGGAACTGGTCGATCCAGCTTTGGAGAAGGACGCGCTGCACGCGGCGCGAGAACTCATTTTGACTCTGGACTTCGACGACGCACGAGTGCGACTTGTCCACGGCTTCGTCCTGATGCAGGAGACGGAGGACGAGATCAGCTACCTGATTGATGCCGATTTCTACCGAGAGACTCCAACGGAGCGAAAAGATGCCCGCGCCATCCTTGACCGTTTCAATCGAGAAGCCGGTCGTCTCTTCCAGTGGAGCATCCAGAAAAGACTCCACGAGGCGATGGGACCGCGCGCCCCGGTTCACTGAGACGTCGATCAGCGACGTCGTACAGTTCGCCTTCAGCGATGCGGTTGCGGATTTTGGTACCGCCGGTACCGATTGCGCTCCACCGCGTCTCGGCCAGCTCAAGCTTCCGTCGAAGACACTGGCGGATGCTATGCCGGTTGGCTTCATCTATCACGGCCGTCGGCAACGGGCTGCGTTCGACGATTTCCGCGCACTCGGTCTGAGCGCTGACGTACGCCTGCGAGCGCAGGTTCAGCGAACCTTGGAACAACTCCTGGAAGTCGTTCCTGTACTCGCGACGATGAAGCTGCCGCGTGCAATTGCAGACGAGGATGGTGTCTTCACACTCGAGTGGGGCTTCCCAGATCGGAGGTTCGGCCTCGTCTTCGAACGCGATTTTGACCGCTCGGGTTGGTACTTCGCGTCAAGGGGTGTGGACGGTGGAGACATGGCGTCGGGATCGCTTGCTGAGGGAGATCTCGGCCAAGTTGTTCGCTGGGCTTTGCGTCTAGGATAACGTTCTCAAATGCAGCGCGGGTTGTCGCTTCTCTGGCGGGTCTGGCGACGATTTCGACCGCAGCCCCAGGCGAAAGACGATTCGTCGTCCCCTCCAAGTCTCCCTCCCAACGCTCTGCGCGGGTTGCGGGAGAAGAAGTGCCTGGACGACAATGGCGTCACGCCCGATGCTTTCCTTCCCCTGCCGAAGACGGCTGAGAGCCGAACGGATGGCTTCGCTGAGGCCTCAATCAACTGGAAGGATGACGAGGAAGCGTTGCGGCTGCTATTCGCGGACCGCGCTAACTCCGGTTTCGGTGTCGCGAGCGTTCCGCGACAGGAGCTAGAAAGCCTCGCGGACCGACTACGCGCGCACGCGGAGTTTTCTTTCGAGCGACGCGAGGTTACGGGGAACAAGTATCACGGCAATCTGCTGTTCCGCGCAGATCTTCCACCACGGCGGCAGCGGATGATTGCTTCGGCCATCGCGCTGCGCGCGGACCACATTCCAAGACCAGCGAAGTAGGTACGCTGCAGGTACGGATCGGTCGTCGCCTACCGGAAGCTCTGAGACGTGCCGTGGTGACAACCGTGCGGAACGTCTTGATCCGGTCGCCTTTGAAGACAATCGCACTATCCCCCACAGCCCCACGAAATTACTTCGTTTTTCAGGATCCCATCCCGCCGTATCGTTGGCGGCCAACGAAACCGGCGGCGCCTGTGACCGCGTTGACCTAGGCGGCCACCTCTTCGGAGGTGGCTTTGCCTTTTCCGCCCTCCAGAACCTGGAGCGCACGCTGCTGGCGGACGTGGTCCAGGGCCTGGGGATGGGCGTAGCTCTGCGCCGTTGTCTTGAACGACTCGTGGCCGAGCGCTTCGGCGACCGCGTTGGGCGTGATGCCCGCGACAAGCGCCAACGTGCTGTGAAGGCCGCGCTGGCCGTGAGCCGTCACCTCCGGAACCCCTGCAAGCCGGCAGATGCGCTTGACCCATCTCCGGGGCCAAGCGCGATCGTGATAGCTGAACAGGAGCTCACGCCAGCAAGTGGCGTCGTGCTCCGGGTGCGTCGCCTTGAGGGCCTTGTACTTGTGCGGTGCAGCTGGCATGGCGCGCCTCCTCGTTGAGGCGCGCCATGCCGGATCGGATTCAGTCGGTCAAGGCAGCGTTGCGCTACTGCAGGTACTCGACGATGTACAGGCCGAACATGTCCTTCGTCCGCATCTTCGCGCCCGCGAAGTGGTCCTCGATGTCCACGATGACGTAGCTCTGGTCGTTGGCCTTCTGCCTCGAGGTCACCACCGTGAGGCGGCGGTGGACGACGCCGTGGACGACGTAGACCTCGCAGTACTTGGTGGTGTCCCAGAGCTGCGGGTTCTTCTGCGCGAACTCCGCGTGCTCCTGCTCCGCCGGCTTCGCGAGCACCGCCATCGAATCGGTGACGCTGACGCGCATGCTGTTCTCGGAGCTGTCGCTGTAGACCAGGCGCCACACCGACGCCTTCTTCTTCAGCCTGTGCTTCGCGACGAGCTCCACGCGCGGCGACCCCATCGGCTCGAGCCGCGTCGCGGTGTTCGGGATCGGCACGCGGTACTGCGAGGCCTTGATGCGTCCGCAGCTCCCGTCCTGGTTGCGCTTCGAGGTGTAGACCGCACCGATCGAGGACTCGAGCGCGGACGCCTTCGTCGGATTGTCCGTCCACCTGAGCGCCTGCGAGTAGTCCATGAGCTCCGCGACGTCATCCTGCGACGCGTACTCCTGGGGGCTATCCGCGCGCGCCGGCGAGCTCCCGGCGAGGAAGAACAGAGCCACACCCAACGCGATCACCTGCTTCGACATCATGATGGCCATGTTGAAACTCCCCTGTTCGTAAGTTGGCAGCCGCTCCCTCAGCTCCACTTGAGACCGAGCGCCTCGCGTCCCTCCTGCTCGACGCTTCCTTCGTCAAGGATGAAGCACGCGGTGTGCCGGTGCGCCGGCACCCGCCCTCACCCACAGCTTCGACATCGCCGCGCTTGAGCCGCTCAGAGAACTGTTGGCTTTTTCGGGCGGCGTTTCCGCGCCGTCTTTTGGGTCGCGGAGGCACTTCGGGAAAGGGACAATCGTCATCCTGACCAAGAAATGTCGAAGTTCCAGCGTTCCGTTCTGTCACAGCGCTGGGGTGATTCGCGACGGCGATGTCGTTTACTCGGGCTCTTCGCGCCGCCGCTGATCGGTCGGGGACTCGCGGTAGAGCGTGTTCCACGCGTGCGCGCCGGTGTCGACCTGGTCGTCGTGCGCGTCGCCCACCCCGGTGAACGCCTGCAGCTCGCGCGCGCGAAGGTGGCCAACGACCGGGCGAAGTGGGCGTACTTCGCGGGTCGTTGGTACAAGGAAGCGAAGCGGCCGCAGCGCAGGAGGTTCCGGATCACGGCGCTCGTGGCCGATGAGTGCGATCAAGTTCGCGCGCGCCGTGACGCGGAGGCCCTGTGAGCGTGTGGGGTTCGTGGAGCGGTCCGCGCGAGGTGCGGTCGACGGGGCGGTCAGGGTGCTCGGGGTTTCGTTGCCAGGGCTATGGAAACCGCCGCCCAAGTCGTCGACATCTCATCGCTTTCGAAAAATCGCACTCTAGAGGTCTGGGGTTCGATCC
This sequence comes from Myxococcales bacterium, assembly GCA_011526095.1. Taxonomy (GTDB): domain Bacteria; phylum Myxococcota_A; class Polyangia; order Haliangiales; family Haliangiaceae; genus WYBA01. The sequence goes on from WYBA01000074.1 coordinate 9,997, forward strand.
CCCACAGCTCCACGAAGAAGGGCCGGAAATCCTGAGGGTTTCCGGCCCTTGTCGCATGCAGGTGGAACATGGTGCGTGTGCTGTTCATCGCGTGGCTGACGCTCGTGCTCGGCTGCGGCCGGGACCGTGTGGATCCGAAGGTCGAGGCGCTGCTGGCGAAGCCGCAGTGGAGCCAGGCGGACTGGCTCGAGGCGGGGGCGGCGCTCGAGGGGGTGATCAAGCGCGCGCAGCTCGGCGACGAGCGCGGACGCGCGCTGTTCGATCGCTTCGTCACTGCTGGCGTGTGGCACGGCGCGCAGTTCCAGCGAGACGGGGACCGGATGGTCGCGGCGTTCCCCGTGCTCAAGCAGGTGCAGGTCGCGCTCGTGCTCGCCGCCGCGGCCGACGAGCTGCCGCGGCTGCTGCGGTGCTCGATCGAGCTCAGCGAGGTGTTCCTCGCCGCGGGCGAGGCGTTCCTCGCCGCGCTGCCGCCGGAGGATCCGTCGCGGGCGAACCGGCTCGGCGGGCTCGACCGGATGCGGCTCGGCCTGGCGATGACGGTCATCGAGCTGCTCTACGCCGCGCGCGCCGCGGGCGCAGGGGTTCGCGACGCGGCGATCGCGTTCGTGGAGGCGCCCGCGCGGCTGGCACGCCTCTCGGACACGGGTCTGCAGCTCGTCGTCGCGACGATCGACGAGCACCTGTCGCCGGCGGACGAGGCGCTGCAGCGGCTGCGCGCGGCGCTGGTCGCGGAGCAGGGACGTCGCCCGGTGTCGGACGGTCCGAAGGTGACCTACCAGGGCATCCCTCCTCCTCCGCCGCTGCTGACCCGCTCGATGCCGCAGCGCTCGCCGACGGGCGGGTTCGTCGTCGACGCGCCGCCGTGGCTGCTGGTCAAGCGCGTCGACGGCGCGCGCGTCGACGGCGCGCCGGACTCGGCGCACTGGGTCGAGGGACGGATCGGCGGCGTCGTCATGGAGTCGATGTGCAGCGACGCCGTCACGGCCGACGAGCTGGACGCGCGGGTGTCGGGGCTCGCGTCCGCCCGTCCGCTCCGCGCCGACGAGAGCGGGCGCTGGTACACGCTCGACGACGGCGCGCACCGGGGCCGGATGCGGATCACGACGATCGCGGGGCGCGGCTGCGTCGCCTCGATCGAAGGCCCGGCCGCCGAGCTGCCGGCCGCGCTGCTCGAGTCGTTCCCGCGCTCGCTGCGCGCGGCGACGGACTGACGGCGCAGCGCCGATCGCGTGCGGGACGTGGTGGGCCGACGGGATGGCAGAGGCGCTCGAGTCATTCGAGCTGGGCGACTTCGTCGTCTACCTCGATGGCCAGTACTGGCTGCTCGGCGCCAGAGGCGTCCGGTTCGAGGGCTACTTCGCGACCCACGACCTCGTGGAGCTTCCCCACGCGACGGCGCTGCGCGGAGGATGCCGGCGGGCGCCACCGCGGCTCGGCGTCGACGCCGGCGCGAGCGGACTCAGCGCAGGCCGGTGCGCCACAGCAGGCGGTAGAACGACGGCCGGTCGACGCCGGCGCGGCGCGCGGCCGCCGAGACGTTGTCGTCGCAGGCCCGCAGCAGCGCCTCGAGATACTGCCGCTCGACGCGGCGAAGGCACCGCTCGCGCACGACCCGGAGCGGCTGGGACAGGTCGAGCTCTGCGCCGTCGGACGCGACCGAGGTGGCGATGGTCGCGACCTCGCCGAGCGCGACGCATCGCTCGACGTAATTGCGCAGCTCGCGGACGTTGCCCGGCCAGGCGTGTCGCTCGAGGTGCGCCCGCAGCTCGGGCCCTCGCAGCGCCGCGGCCTCGGGGGTCGCGCCTGCGCGGAGCTGGCCGAGGAAGTGCTCGACGAGCAGCGACAGGTCCTCGCGCCGTTCGCGCAGCGCGGGCGTGTGGACCTGCACCACCGCGAGCCGGTAGTAGAGGTCGGCGCGGAAGCGGCGCTCGTTGACCTCGGCCCGCAGGTTCCGGCTGGTCGCGGCGATCAGGCGGCAGTCGACGGGCTGGTAGCGGTTCGAGCCGACGCGCTTGATCTCCTTCCGCTCGAGGACGCGGAGCAGCTTGGGCTGCAGCTCCGGCGCCAGCTCGCCGATCTCGTCGAGGAAGACCGTGCCGCCCTCGGCCTCCTCGAACGCGCCGCGGCGCTCGCCGACCGCGCCGGTGAACGCGCCCCGCTCGTGGCCGAACAGCTCGCTCTCCAGGAGGTTCGGCGGGATCGCGCCGCAGTCGACCACCACGAACGGGCCGGCGTGCCGGGCGCTCGCCGCGTGCACCGACTCGGCGGCGGCCTCCTTGCCGGTGCCGGTCTCTCCCTCGAGCAGCACCGTCGCGTCGCTGGTCGCGGCGCGGGCGAGCACGGCGAACATCGCCCTCATCGCCGCCGAGCGGCCGACCATCGTGCCGAACCGTTCGCCGGCGGCCAGCGGCACCGGGACCTGGCCCGCCCCGAGCTCGAGCCGGAGCTTGCTCTGGCCGATCGTGACCACCGCCCCGGGCGTCGGGTAGGCCTCCCTGATCGCCACGCCGTCGAGCAGCGTGCCGTTGCGGCTCTGCAGGTCGCGCACGACCGGCCGCCCATCGACGACCTCGAGCTCGCAGTGGAACAGCGACACGCTCGGATCGGTCAGCCGCAGGTCGGCGGCGTCGCCCCGTCCGACGGTGACGCGCGCGCCGCGGGAGCGGTGCACCACCCCCGCGTCGGGCCCCTCGAGGACGACCAGCGCGAAGCCGCGCACGAACGCGTGGGTGGGCTCGGCGCCGTGGCCGAGGACGTCGGTCGGTGGAGGCGTGTCGCTCACCGCCCGGCGGCTCCGGCGTCCGCTCCGGCGGCGCTGGCGAGCCACGCGGCGATCTCGTCGGCGCGCGCCGGTGGGCGCGGCAGGGCGCGGAGCGCGGCCTCGGCCTCCTGCGCCAGCGCGCGGGCGCGCGCTGGATCGTGCCCGTCGACCGCCAGCGCCTGCGCCAGGGCGAACTTCACCTCGGCCACCGCGTGCGGCGGCGCCGCGCTCGCGATCCGGATCGCGAGCGCTCGCTCGAACGGCGCGATCGCATCCCGGGCGCGCCCGAGCAGGAGGTGCGTGCGCCCGAGCGTCAGCAGCGGAGGCACGAGATCCGGGGAGTCGGCGGGGCCGCTCCGCGTCCGGATCGCGATCGCCCGGCCAGCGAGGGCGAGCGCGTCGTCGGTGCGGCCCTGGCGCTCGCGGAGCCGCGCCAGGGTCTCGAGCGCGCCGGCGTGGGCCCAGTGATCCGGGCCGAGTCGTTCGGCGCGCGCGCGCGCGGCCTCGAGGTGCGCGTCGGCCTCGTCCAGGCGACCGGCGACGGCCTCGGCGTCACCGAGGGTGATCGCCGCGACGATCGCCGGCATGCTGTCGGCGCCGACCGCCGTGGTCGCGAGGTCGACGGCGCGACGCGCCGGGGCGACCGCCTCCTCCCCCCGGCCCTCCTCGGTGAGCGCGCTCGCGAGGTTGTTGAGGGGCACGATGAGCATCGGGCTGTTCGGCCCGAGCACGCGCTCGCGAGCGGACAGCGCCTCGCTGGCGAAGGTGATCGCCCGAGGCGCGTCCCCGAGCCGCGAGTACGCGGCCGCCAGGTTGGAGAGCTGGACGATCACGTCGGGGTGCGTGGCGCCCTGGCGCGCGCGGCGGATCTCCAGGCTGCGCTCGAGGAGCGACGTGCCCTCGACGGCCTCGCCGGCCTCTATGAGGCTCGCGCCGAGATCGCCCAGACGGCGGCCGACGTCGAGGTGGTGCTCGCCGAGCGCCCGGGTCGTCAGCGCGAGCGCCTCGCGGTGGCGCTGCACCGCGGCCTGCAGGTCGCCGCGTGCGCTCGCCAGGATCCCGGCGACCGAGAGGCGCTCGCCGGCGACGCTGGCGGGCGCGCCCATGCGCTCCTCGATCGCGGCGGCGAGGGCGAGCCACGGTTCGCCGTCGGCCGGCCGCCGCTCGAGGACGCCGATCGCGAGCGCCAGGCGCAGCGCCGCCTCGACGGCGACGTCGTCGCGACGGGTCGCCTCGCCGGCGACGAGCGCGTCCATCAGCGCCGCGCGCGCGGCGTCCTTGTCGGCGGCGCCCAGGGCGAGCAGACCCTCGAGCAGGATCGCCTCGCCCTCGAGCGCACGGGCGCCCAGCTCGCGCGCTCGCGCGACCGCCGCCTCGGCGAGGACTCGGCCGTCGCGAAACCGCCCCAGCAGCAGCTCGACGCGCGCCTGCGCGAGCTGCGCGCGGACCTGATCGAGCGCGTCGCGTGGCGCGGGCGTCGGTGGCGCGACCGCCGCGCGCAGGGCCTCGCGGTCGGCGCACGGCGCGATCCGCGACAGCAGCCCGCTGGCCTGGGCGAGGCGCTCCAGCGTCGCCGGGGCCGCGTCCGCGGCGGTCGCGACGAACGCGGCCAGCTCGTCGCGCCGCTGGTCGAGGCACGCGTTGCGGAGCTCGAGCATCGCGGCGTCCTGATCGTGTCGGACGTTGGTGGCCTCGCACGCCTCGGTGCGCATCGCGACCCAGTCGGAGGCGTAGGCGTCGAGGTTGTGGGTCACGGTGGCGAGGGTCTCGGCGCGGAACGGCGAGCCCGTGGCGTCGAGGGCGTGCGCGAGCCGCGTCCTCGCGTCTTGATCCCAGACGCCCGCGAGGCGCTCGCGTGCGCCGTGGCAGGCGCGCGCCGGGGGCGACGTGCCGAGCCCGCGGCCCGCGAGGACCGCGACGCCCCCGGCCGCCACCAGCGACACGGCGAGCCCGGCGGACACGAGCCGGCGGCGCCGTCGGGCGGTCCGATCGAACGCGAGGTCGGCCAGGAGCTCGTCCATGCTCGGGTAGCGCTCCGCCGGCGCCCGGCTCAGCCCTCGCGAGATGATCGGCTGCAGCCACGCGGGGACCGGCCGCGCCGGCCGCGCCGGCGACGCGCTCGCCGGTGTCCCCGGCAGCGCCCCGTACAGGGCCTCGAACAGCGCGGCGCAGAAGCTGTACTGGTCGGAGCGAGGGTCGGCGGGCGCGCCGTCGGCGACCTCGGGGGCGAGGTAGCCAGGCGTGCCGATCACCGCGCCGTGTCGTACCGCGGCTCGCTGGAGAGCCTGGGGCGGCAGGTCGACCGGTTCGGGCTGGAGCCGGCGCGGGTCGACGCGGACGGACTGGCGCGCGCCCAGGGGCCCGCGGTCGCGATGGCGCCGGCGTTCGAGGTGATCGCGGCGGTGATGCCGTCGGACGTGGTGCTGTGGGTTTGGGACCCGGTGCACGGGTTCCGGCTCGCGGACCCGTCATTGCTCAACCCGGGCTGGCCGACGGTGAACATCGTCCACGGCTCGTTCACGGATCCGCACGGGGCCGCGGGCGCGTACCTGGATCAGGCGGCGGCGATCTACGGGAGGTACAACGGCCAGGTGAACCTCCTGTTCTCGGACTGGTCGGCCGTGGCGTCGCCGATCGTCTGGGGAACGGACCCCAACAGCACGGCGAACAAGTTCGGGGGCGGGTTCCGGCAGGCGACCCTCAACGCGGGCGAGGCGGGGCGGCTGCTGGCGGCGCGGCTGCGCGCGCTGGGCCTGACCGACATCGTCCACGTGACGCACAGCCACGGGCGGTTCGTGGCCGAGGGGATCGCCCGGTACTACTCGACGACGCTGCACGGGCTGCTGTCGTTCAGTCCGGGCAACATCATGGGCAGCGGCATGAGGCGGCCGGACTACAGCCTGTTCAAGCTGGGGTCGTTCGAGGCGCCGAACATGAAGTCGTGGATCGACGACCTCGGCGCGACCAACCTGCTGTTCCACCGGATGGTGAACCAGCCGCTGCCCGACGCCCGGGTGATCATCCGCGAGGGGCTGTCGGGGCGCTACGGCAACACGTGGAAGGCCAAGCTGTCGGACTGGCACGCGGGCGGACCGCGGTTCGCCGCGCGGCTGTTCGGGGCGCACACGCCGCACGAGCTGGCGGCGCTGGCCAAGGGCGGCGCGTTCGGACGCGCGGGCAGCAGCCTGGTCGGTCGGTTCACCGCAGGCTTCGTGATCGGCGCGCTGGAGTACGCGCTGTGCTCGGCGGTGACGGACTCGACGCTGGCGACCCAGGCGTGCATGTTCGGGATGGGCGTCGTGGAGTTCGCGCTGGGCTGGGGGCCGTGGTCGATGCTGATCGAGGGCGTGATCCTGCTCGTCCAGGCGATCGATCCCGAGGAGATCGAGGGGCCGGGGCCGAGCGGCACGGCGGTGTCGCGAGCGAGCCCGTGGGACTACGACCTCAACATCTGGAACCACACGGACGCGACCGCGCCGGTGCAGGAGATCGTCGCGGTGACGTACCTCGACCCGTTGCTCGACGGCGCGACGCTCGACCTGGGCGCGATCCAGTTCGGCGAGCGGACGCTGGTCGTGCCCGACGGCGTGACGAGCTGGTCGTGGCAGGAGCTCCCGGAGAACGACGGGTGCTCGATCACCGGGACAGCGGAAGGCGAGCTCGCGGTCAACCTCACGGTCACGTTCGACGCGATCACCGGGCGCCTCGAGTGGCGGCTGGCGGTGGTCGACACCGCCACCGGGGTGGCGCCGCTGGATCCGTACGCGGGCATCCTGCCGCCGCCGGACGACCAGCTGTGTGGACGGGCGCACCTGACGTACGAGGTCCTGCCGCGGACGGACACGCCCGACGGCAGCGAGATCTACGCCGAGGCGACGGTGGTGTTCGACGGGCTCGAGCCGTCGACCACCGCTCCGGTCTTCCACGTGGTGGCGCCGTGAGCCGGTCCGCGACGGATCGACCGGTCTCACCGCGCGTGACCGCGGCCGGGCCCCTCCGGCGGTGGTTGCGGTGGGGCGCGCTCGCGACGACGGCGGTGGCGGTCGTGCTCGTCGCGTGGCAGTCCGGTGCACTGGACCAGGCGCCCGCGGCGGGCGACGCCGGCGCGGCCCGCGGCGGCGCGCCCGCGCGCGGCCCCGCGGGCGGACCGCCCGGGCGCGTCACCCGGCGGGAGCCGGTCGCCGAGCCGGGGGCACCGACGCTGGTGTCCGGGCGCCTGCGGACCACGCTCGAGGCCCGGGTGCGCGCGACGCTCGCCGGGTGCGCCTCGCACGAGGTTGGTGCCCCGCTGGTGCGCGTGGTGGTGACCCTCGATGCGGTGGTCGCCGAGCGGGTGCGGCTCGACGGCGTCGCGCTCCGCGGCGGGCATGGCGCGGTCGCGGGCCTCGAGTCGTGCCTCGCCCGCGAGCTCGCCGCCGTCGAGCTCGAGGTCCCCGAAGGCGCGTCGGCCGGGCGCTTCCCGGTGACGATCTCCACGATGGTCGAGATCGCGGCCGCGACCGTCAGTGGTTCGTGAGGCGCGCCGCGCGGCGCCCGGCGAGCGCACGGGTCCGCCGCCATGGGGAGCGGTTGCGTCGGCGCCGGGTCGTGGGTCACGACCGCGCGCACGATGCGCTGGGCCTTGCCGCGCGACTGGCTCGCCCACTCCCCGGTGTCGTCGAGCGGACACAGGCGATAGCCACGAGCACGGTGACAGCGGTTGCAGAAGCCGCAGGCACCGCTGACCCCGCCGCAGGGCGCTCAGACCAGTCGCGCGAAGCGCAGCCAGTCGCGCGTGCGCTGGGCGCCGAGCTCGAACGAGTGGGCCGGCGCCCAGCCGAGCCGGGCCTTCGCCAGGTCGTTCGCGACCCACGCGCGGTACGCCTCGCGCACGACCCGGCCCTCGCTGGGCATCCGCACGGGCCGGATCTCGGGGACGGCCGCCGGGTTGCTCCGGCCCTGCAGCCGCCGCTTGAGCATCATCTTCCGCTCGGGCGTGATCCGGCGGGACAGCAGCTCCTTGGCGCCCCGGAGCACCTTGCCGACCGGCGGGATCGTGCCGAGCTGCGCGTGAAACGTCGGCGAGCCCATCAGCCGGAGCGCGGCGGTGACGCTGTCGCGCGCCGTCGGGCGCTGCGCGCGCCAGTGAGCGGAGATCTCGTCGAGCGAGTGATCGTGGACGGTCTTCTCTCCCTCGACCATGTCGGCGAACGTGGTGATGAAGTCCCGCCACGTGATCCGGGTGTCGCCGTTGATCTGGACGATCGCGCCGACCGCGTCGTCGCGATGGATCGCCGCGACGACGGACTCGCACACGTCGTCGACATACACCGCGTTGCACAGGCCCCGGCCGCCGTCGATCAAGCTGATCTTGCCCTGCCGCGCGTCGTGGACGATCGGGGTGACGAAGAAGCTGAACGGGCCGTAGACGATGGTCGGGCGGAGGATGACGGTCGAGAGCGCGCCTCGCTTGCCGGCGGCTCTGACCACGGCCTCGGCGGCGGCCTTGGCGTCGGAGTACGCCTCGTTCCAGCGCTCGATCGGCGTGGTGTCCTCGGTGACGAGCGGCGTCCTCGGCGACGGGCCGTACACCGCCATCGAGCTCATGTGGACGAAGCGCCGGACCTTGGCGCGCGTGCAGACGTCGACGAGGCGCGCGGTCTGCGTCTCGGCGGCCTGGTCGTCGCCGTGGGCGAGGTTGACGACGACGTCGCATCCGTCCACCGCCCGCGCCAGGCTGCCGGCGTCGAGCATGTCGCCGGCGACCAGCTCGGTGTCCAGCCGGGCGATCCGCGCGGCGCGCGAGAAGTCCCGGACCAGCGCGCGATACGGCAGGCGGTGCGCGAGCGACAGCAGCTCGCACAGCCGCGAGCCGATGAACCCGGTGGCGCCGGTGACGAGGATCTTGGTGGGTCTCACGGCGGGGGCTCCATCCGCGCCAGCCACGGCTGCGCCATCGGCGTCCGCTTCGCGTACGCCTCCTCGATGACCGCGAGCGCGCGCAGCGCCGACTCCGCGGTCACGAACGGCTCGCGGCGCTCGCGGTTCGCGCCGATGAAGTCATCGAGCTGCGCGCGGTAGTGACTGCGTGCGTCCCAGCGGTCGGCGCACCGGATCTGCATCTCGGTCGCGCCGCCGCGCGTGACCCGGTGGAGGGTCAGGTGGCGGGGATCGGCCGTGGAGGCCTCGAGCGTGCCGCGCTCGCCGACCACCCGGATGCTGCGGCGCAGCCGGTGCGACCAGCTGAACTCCAGGCGCGCCGGCACCGGCCGCCCGCCGATGTGGAGCGTGCCGGTCAGCTTCGCGTTGCTCTCGAACCCGCCGAACGAGTCGTCCTCGTAGGCGATGTCGGTGAGGTCGCCGAACAGCCAGATCACGCGGTCGAGGAGGTGCACGCCGCTGTCGAACAGGACGCCGCCGCCGGTCGCCTTGCGGTCGAAGTAGCTGTTGCTCGCCATCGGCCAGTCGAGCGGCGCGCCGTCCTCGACGATGACCTCGCGGACCTCTCCGATCTCTCCCTCCTCGACCAGGTCGGCGAGCCAGCGGTTGTGCGGGAAGAACCGCATCATCAGCGCGACGGCGAGCACCCGCTGGGTGCGGCGCGCGGCCTCCGCCATCTTCTGCCCGTCGGCGACGGTGATCGCCAGCGGCTTCTCGCACAGGACGTCGATGCCCATCTCCATGAGCTGGATCGCGACGGGAGCGTGGAAGCGCGGCGGGACGGCCACGACCGCGGCGTCGACCTTGCCTGCGAGCGCGGCGAGGTCGGTGGTGATCGCGGCGTCGACGCCGCTCTCGCGCGCGGCCAGCGTCGCGTTGCCCCGGTCGCGGTCGCACAGCATCGTCACCGAGACCCGGCGGTCGGCCGTGATCACCGGGAGGTGCGCCTCGCGGGTGATCGCCCCACAACCAACGATGCCAAACCGCACACGTCACTGTATCGGCATCCGGCGCGGGCCGTCAATCGCGCCTGCGGCCCACCACGTCCTTCAGCAGCCCGAGCAGGTCACGGCTCGTCTCCCGGCACACGATGAGCGCGACGCCGACGTAGACGGCGCCGCCGACCACGACCTCGAGCGCCAGCACGAGCCCGGCGTGCAGCCCCGCGTCGGCGAGGAGCCCGCGCATGGCGAGCACAGCGCCCGCCATCGCCCCACACGCGACGAGCGGCCTCAGGAAGCCGCCGAGCAGCACCTCCGGGCGCGGCCCGTCGCGCAGCACCAGCCACACGCTAACGATCGCGTGCAGGCCGAACGCGATCCCCACCGCCACCGCCGCCCACGCGATCCCCAGCGGCGACAGCGCGACCATGCCACCGAGCAGGACGGCGGTCTTCCCGATCTCGAGGAACATCAGCGGCCGGTTGCGCTCCTGCGTCAGCAGGTACGACGAGACGACCCACGCGATCGGCCGGAACACCGACAGCACGACGAGGATGGTCAGCAGCGGCGCGACGCCCTGCCACTCGTCGGACAGCACCAGCTCGATCAGCGGCGCGGACACGACGCCGAGCCCGACCGCCATCGGGAAGATGATCAGCGACAGCAGCGCGGTCGATCGCTCGAGCGCGCGTGGCCGCCGCGACGGCTCGAGCTGCGCCAGCGACGGCAGGAGCACCATGCCGATCTGCTCCCCGACGTAGATCGCCGGGATGTCAGCCAGGTTGTAGGCGAGGCCGTAGAGGCCGGTGGCGTGGGCGCCGAACAGGCGGCGCACGGCGAGCTTGCACCAGTACCGTGACGCGTTGCTGGCGAGCGCCTCGATCGCCAGCGGCCAGCCGTAGTGGAACATGCCGCGGAAGCGCGCCATCCGCAGGGGCACCCGCTCGAGCCAGCCGCGGCCGGCGGCCGCGAGGATGATGACGGTGACCAGCACGTAGTGCGCGAGATGGCCGTAGACCACGGCCATGCCGCCGAACCCACCCGCGGCGAAGGCGACGGTGACCGCGGCGTAGGTCACCTCGCCGAGCGCGTAGGCGATGCTGATCGCGCGGAAGTGCAGCGACCGGATGAGCAGCTTCTCGGGGATCGCCGCGAGCCGGCGGATGCCGACGGTGAGCGCGAGCAGCGGGATGTACTGGCCGGCCTGGTCGGAGTCGACCAGCGACGCGACCGGCTCGGCGAGCACCGCGACGAGCGCGAGCCCGAGCCACGCGAGCCCGACGCTGGCGACGCTGGCGTGCCAGACGACCTCGGGGCCCGGCTCGGTCCGGCCACGGACGATGACGTACTGACCGAAGCCGACGTTGGTCAGCCAGTTGATCGTCAGCACGATGATCAGCGCCGAGCCGACCTCGCCGATGGCTTCGGGATCGAGGAACCGCGTGATGATCAGCGTGCCGATCACGCCGATCACGCGGCCGCCGACCGCGGACAGGATGCTCCAGATCGCACCGCGCGCGGCCTTGGCGGCGAGCGACATCGCTGCGCATTCGTATCACGAGTCGCGGCGCGGAGCGGTGGCCGGGCGCGAACGGCCAGGCCGGCTCCCGACGGGCCGGGCGTCGTGAAATCCGCCAGGTGTCGCGGCTCCCCACACCCGGTCGGCGCGCGTCGCGGTGCAACCTGGCGAATCCACGCTCGCGTCCGAGGCGCGCGGCTTGCACAATCGGGCGTATGCGCGCGCGACAGGTTCTCTTGCTCGGGCTCGTGGTCGGGGGGCTCGTCGCCTGCGGCGGTGACCCTGGCGACGACGCCGCCGCCGACGCGGGCCTGCCGGACGCCGGGCCCGACCCGAGCGAGCCGCTGTTCGATCCGACGCGCGTCATCGAGGTCGCGATCGAGATGCCCGAGGCGAGCTGGGACGAGATCCGGACCGAGAACCGCTCGAGCGATCTGCTGATCGGCGCGGACTGTCAGGCGGCGCCGTTCCCGAACCCGTTCACCACCCGCGAGGCCACGGTCACCGTCGACGGGCAGAGGCTGGAGCGCGCAGGCGTCCGCAAGAAGGGCTTCCTCGGCTCGCTCGACGACAACAAGCCCTCGCTCAAGATCGACTTCGACGAGTACGTGCCGGATCAGGAGGCGTTCGGGCTCGGCGGGATCACGCTCAACAACAACAAGCAGGATCCGGCGGCGATCCGCCAGTGCCTCACCTACCGGCTGTTCGCCGACGCGGGCGTGCCGGCGCCGCGCTGCAACTTCGCGCACGTGACGATCAACGGACGCGACCTCGGCGTGTACACGCACGTCGAGGCGGTGAAGAAGAAGTTCCTCGCGCGGCACTTCGCCGACAACGACGGCCGGCTGTACGAGGGCACGCTCAGCGACTTCCGCGACGGCTGGCTGGCCACGTTCGAGGCCAAGACCAACGAGTCCGACCCGGATCGCAGCGACCTCGAGGCGCTGGCGGTCGCGCTCGAGGCGAGCGACGGTGAGCTCGAGGCGGCGCTGGCGCCGCACGTCAGCGTCGACCGCTTCCTCACGTTCTGGGCGATGGAGACCCTGGTCGGCCACCAGGACGGCTACGCCAGCAACACCAACAACTTCTTCGTCTACGACGATCCGACGAGCGGGGTGTTCGAGTTCGTGCCGTGGGGCGTCGACGCCACGATGTCGACCGGCGGCGCCACGCCGGATGCGGTCGTGGTCGCCAACGGGATCCTGGCGCGGCGGCTGTACCTCTTGCCCGAGACCCGCGCGCGCTACCTCGATCGGCTGCGCGAGCTGCTCGACGCGGTGTGGGACGAGGCCACGATCCAGGCCGAGATCGACCGGATGGAGGCGCTGATCGCGCCCGTCGTCGACGCCGACCCGGCCGCGGATCCGGCCGCGTTCGCCGCCGCGGTCGACGACGTGCGCGCGTTCGTGGCCCGCCGCCGCGGCGACGTCGGCGACGTCCTCGACGCGCCGCCGACGTGGGATCGGCCGCTGCGCGAGTCGTTCTGCTTCGTCGACCTCGGCCCGATCGCCGGCACGTTCTCCACGACGTACAAGACCGCCGACCCGCCGGACATCTTCGCGGCGGGGACGGGGACGCTCACCGGGTCGATCGAGGGCGTGCCGATCGCGCCGATCCAGCTCGGCACGAACGCCAAGCCCAACGCCGACGGGCGCGTCGAGGTGCAGCTGTTCGCGCGGGAGTCGGCCAACGAGATCCTCGTCGTGATCGTCACCGTGCGCCCCGATCAGCTCGCCGCCGGGCCGCCGCGGCCGATCGAGTTCTTCACCGCCTACGTGTTCCGCTACCACATCTCGACGGGCACCGCCGACATCCTCGGCGTGCTGCTCGGCGGCGAGATCACGTTCTCCGCGGGCGGCACGTCCGAGGGTTCGCCCGTCGTCGGCAGCTTCGCGTCGGAGCTGTACAGCGCGCCGTTCTGACCCGCCGCGAGGCCGTCAGCGCGCGCTCGGGTCTGCGGGGTCGCCGTCGGGATCGCCGCACGTTCCCCCCTGGCGAGCCTCGCAGTCGGTCACCAGCGAGACGAGCACGATCACGCCGAGGACGGCGACGACGCCGACGGCGCCCGCGGCGACCTGGCGGTTCGTCAGCTGGCGTCCGCCGCACCCGCTGCCGGCGAGCGCGAGGGCGAGTCCCAGGGCAGCGGCGCGGCGCATGCGGAGAGCATGCCCTCGAACGGGTCGGGGCGCCGGAAGCTGGGGCCGGCGACGTGCACGGGGCAACGATCCCGCGCGCCGTCAAGGTCGCGCCGTGCGGCCCTTGGCCGCCGCGCCACGGGCTGGCCGCTGGGGCATGATGCCGCCATGACGCTGCCGACCTTCCGTCCCGCCGATATCCGCAACGTCGTCCTCCTCGGGCACTCGGGCGCGGGCAAGACCACGCTCGCCGAGGCGCTGCTGCACCGCTGCGGCGTCGTGACCCGCATGGGCTCGGTGGAGGCGCACACGACGGTGAGCGACTTCGAGCCGGAGGCGCACGCCCACGGCGTGTCGACCGGCGCGTCGGTGCTGTTCGCGACGCGCGACGGCTGCGAGCTCAACGTCATCGACACGCCGGGCGCGCCGGAGCTGGTCGGGCAGGCGCTGGCGGCGACGCCGGCAGTCGAGACCGCGCTGATCGTCGTCAACGCCGCCGCCGGCATCGAGCTGTCGACGCGGCGGCTGTTCCACGCCGCGGGCGAGGCGGGGCTGGCGCGCATGATCGTGATCAACAAGATCGATCTGGCGCCGGCAGGGCTGCCCGAGCTGGTGCGGTCGCTCAAGGACACGTTCGGCCCCGAGCTGCACTGCATCAACCTGCCGACCGGCGGCGGCACCGACGTGACCGACTGCTTCGACCACGACGCCGGCCCGTCGGACTTCGGCTCGGTCGCGGCGGAGCACCGCGAGATGCTCGAGAGCTCGATCGAGCTCGACGACGCCCAGCTCGAGCGCTACCTCGCCGGCGAGACGATCGACCTCGCCGAGCTGCGCCGGTGCTTCGTGGCGGCGATGACCCGCGGCCACGTCGTGCCGATCCTGTTCACCGCGGCGCGCGCCGAGGTCGGCGTCGACGACCTGCTCCACATCCTGTGCGCCGAGGCGCCCAGTCCGGCGACGGCGCGGCCGCGGCGGCTGCGCAAGGACGGCGCGCTCGTCGACGTGCGGTGCGATCCGGACGCGCCGCTGCTCGGCCACGTGTTCAAGATCGCGACCGATCCGTACCTCGGCAAGATCGCGATGATCCGCCTGCTGCAAGGCAAGCTCGACGCGTCCACGTCGTTCGTGTACGGCGCCGACAAGAAGCCGCACCGGGCCGGCCACGTGCTCAAGGTCGAGGGGCGCGATCACCCCGAGGTCGACACCGTCGCCTACGCCGGCGATCTCGTCGCGCTGGCCAAGGTCGAGGATCTGCCCGTCGACGCGATCCTCCACGCGCCCGGCACGCCGGACGTCTACGCCGCGGTGACGCCGCGCTACCCGCGGCCGATGTACGCCCTGGCCGTCGAGCCGACGACCAAGCAGGACGAGGTCAAGCTGCTCGCCGCGCTGACCCGGCTGTGCGAGGAGGATCCGACGCTGGCGTGCGTCCACGACGCGCAGACCCGCGAGCTGGTGCTGTCCGGGCTCGGCGGCCTGCACCTGCGGATCGCGCTCGAGAAGCTGGAGAACCGGTTCAAGCTGAGCGTGCGGTCGCGCGCGCCGCGCGTCGCCTACCGCGAGACGATCACGGCGCGCGCCGAGGGCCACCACCGCGTCAAGAAGCAGACCGGCGGCGCGGGGCAGTTCGCCGAGGTGTTCCTGCGCGTCGAGCCGCTGCCGCGCGGCGCCGGGTTCGAGTTCGTGGACGACGTCTACGGCGGCGCGATCCCGACGCAGTTCATCCCGTCGGTGGAGAAGGGCGTGCGCGACGCGCTGGCGGCCGGGCCGCTGGCCGGCTACGCCGTCGAGGACGTGCGCGTCACCGTCCACGACGGCAAGGCGCACGCGGTCGACAGCAAGGACGTCGCGTTCCGCACCGCCGGCAAGCAGGCGTTCCGCGACGCGTTCCGCAACGCCCGGCCGGCGCTGCTCGAGCCGATCGTCACGCTGGAGATCAGCGCGCCCGAGCGCCACGTCGGCGACGTCACCGCCGACCTCAAGACCCGGCGCGGCCGCGTGCTCGGCGTCGACACGGTCCCCGGCACCGCGACGGCGCTGATCCACGCCCAGGTCCCGGCCGCCGAGCTCGGCGAGTACAGCGGCCAGCTCCGCGGCCTCACCGGGGGCCACGGCAGCTTCATCACCGAGCCCTCGCACTACGACCACGTCCCGGCGGCGGTCCAGAAGAAGGTCGTCGCGGCGTTCCAGCCGCAGGCCGAGGACGAGTAGCGCCGCGCGGGGCTCACTCGCCGAGGCGCGCGCGGCGGGCGCGTCGGTGCTCGCGCCGCGATGGTCATCTCAGGCCGCCGTCCGGACGGGGTCTCGACGGGCGCAGGCTCACCAGCAGCCGAGATAGGCGTTCGTCTCGGCGTCGCGGCGCTCGGTGCAGCCCGCGTCACCGATGTTGTTCAGGACGTTCATCGTCGTCTCGTGCTGCTGGCGCGACAGCTGCGACATCAGATCCGCGGGAACCTGATCTGGGGGCGGGATGGTGCCGCCCTGCGCGAGGTAGGCCTGGATCACCTGCACCATCGACGCGGCCACGGCGTCGAGGTGCGGCCATTCCATCATGTCGGAGGTGGGCTGGGCGAGCGGCGTCGCCTGTCCATCCGCGCCGAGCGCGTAGTTCCCCTGCGGCAACAGGACGTAGCGATAGGCGGCGCGATCGCCCTGGAGCTGTCCGAGCACGACCACCGGGTGCTCGGGCAAGTACATGGTCACGCGGCCGCTGTCGTCGGCCCACATCAGCGTGCCGTCGGCGGCGAGGAACGGCCCGGCGACGCCGCTGCCCGGCGCCACCGCCGCGACGCCCCACTGCGTCGCTCGCGCGACCGACTGGGCCGTGGGCTCGGCGACGGACGAGGCGGGAGGCGCTGTGGCCGTCGTCGAGGGCGAGGGCGCGGGCGCGGGGGCCGGGGCGGTCGGGGCGCAGGCGGAAGCGGCCAGCACGAGCAACGGGGCGAGCAGGGACCTCATGGGCCGATCATAATCCGGCGCGTGGTGCGTGTGGTGCGTGTGGTGCGCGTGGTGATCGCGTCCCTGGCCAGCGCGCGCGATCGTCGACCGAGAGCTCCGTGCTGGTGACGTCGGTATAGCCGGAGCAGGGAGCGTGGTCGACGTCGCGTGCGGCAGCGACGGCGGCGCGTCATCCGCGACGATCGGTGTCGCGGCCGGCGCTCGGACGAGGTCAAATGCGCTCCATGCTGTGCCGTCGCCCCTGGCTCGCCTTGCCCCTGCTCCTCGCCGCCTGTGGCGGCTCGCCCGACGGAGACGATGACTCGCCGGACGCGGGTGAGGTGATCGACGACGGGTGGGAGGTGTCGACGCCCGAGGCGGAGGGGATGGACGCGGCGGGCCTCGAGGCCGCCCGCGCCTACGCGTTCGCGGACGGCAAGCACACGCAGGGGGTGGTCGTCGTCCGGCACGGGCGGATCGCGGCGGAGTGGTACCGCGCCGGCGCGGGCGTGAGCTCGTACGCGACGAGCTGGTCGGTGGGCAAGAGCGTGGCCAGCGCGCTCGTCGGGATCGCGCTCGACGCCGGCGACATCCCAAGCCTCGACGTCGCGATCGCGGACTACGTGCCGGCGTGGCAGGGCACGGCGCACGCCGAGATCACCCTGCGCGACGTGATGACGATGTCGTCGGGGCTCGACTGGACCGAGTCGTACGACATCGCCGAGTTCAACGACTCCGACGTCATCCAGATGGTCGTCACCAAGGGCAGCCACCTGGCGATCGTCGAGGCGCAGCCGATCGCCGCGGCGCCGGGCGCGGTGTTCAACTACTCCAGCGGCGACGCGATGCTGCTGTCGGCGGTGCTGCGCGAGGCGACGGGGACGAGCGCGGAGCAGTACGCCCAGCAGGCGCTGTTCGGGCCGCTCGGCATCGAGGGCGCGCAGTGGTGGCGCGACACCGCGGGCGACACGCTGACGTACTGCTGCGTCGACATGCGCAGCCGCGACTTCGCGCGGTTCGGGCAGCTCTACCTCGACGGCGGCGCGCGCGACGGCGCGCAGGTCGTGCCGGCGGCGTGGGCCGCGGACTCGGTCGCGCCGTCGGAGGTGTACGCCGGGTACGGGTACATGTGGTGGCTGCTGGGGCAGAGCGACCCGGCGCTGCCCGACGACACGTACGCGGCGCTCGGGCACGACGGCCAGTTCGTCTACGTCATCCCGAGCCTCGACCTCGTCGTCGTGCGCAACGGCGACTACTACAAGTCGCCGGGCGACCCGGTGGCGACGCCCAACCTGTTCGACCGGCTGCCGAGCAACGGCCTGGTCGAGGACGCGGGCACGACGCCGCCGGACCGCTGGGACGACGCCGCGTTCCTCGGGCCGATCGTCGAGGCGATCACGCCGTAGCGCGGCACCCGGGGCGGGTACCCGTTCGGGGACTTGCGCGCCGCGGGGGGGCGGCGGTTCAATCCCGCGCTGATGACGGTGTGGTCGACGCGGACGGCGTCTGTGATGGTCCTGGCGCTCGGCGTCGCGGCGTGCAGCGACCCCTTCGAGGTCGAGTGCGACGGGGTCCTCGCCGACGGCGAGCTGTGCGACGACGGCGACAGCGACGAGTACGACGGCTGCGACTGCGCCGCGCGGCTTGGCGACGACCCGTGGGATCAGCTCGAGCTCGTGATCGCCGCGTCGGTCACGGCGACGCGCTGACCGGACAGCCCCAGTCGAGGTCCAGCGCGTGGACCGCCGCGCCGGCCAGCAGCACCGCGCCGACCCCGAAGTCTCGCGTCGATGCCAGCTCGACCGGCTGCGACGACGACGGCCGCTCGCCCACGCCCTGGACGTACCCGACGGTGCCGTCCGCGTGCAACGTGTGCTCGACCAGCCCACGCCACGCTCGCTCGACGACCGGGATGTACGTCGCCGCGTCGAGCACGCCGTCGCGGATGCCCCAGGCCAGCGCGAACGTGACCAGCGCGGTGCCGCTCGACTCCGGGCCCGGGAAGTCCTCGGGGTCGCCGAGGCTGACGTTCCACAGCCCGTCGTCGCGCTGCAGCGGCGCGAGCGCCGCCGCCATCGTCGCGAGCATGTCGCGGAGCTCCGCCGCCTCGGGTGCGTCGGCGGGGAGGTGGTCGAGCATCAGCGCGAGCGACGCGATCACCCAGCCGTTGCCGCGGGACCAGAACACGGGCTCGCCCGCGGGCGTCATCGCGAACGGGTAGACGTAGTGGCCGTCGCGGTACCACAGCCCCGCCGCCGGCTCGAACAGCAGCCGTCGCGTCTTGGCGTCCCGGTAGAGCTCGACCATCGCGCGCGCGTACGCCGGGTCGCCGGTCGCCTCGCCGAGCGCCGCGAACGCCGGCCCCGCCATGAACAGCGCGTCGACCCACGACCAGTCGCCGCGCTCGCCGCTCGCGATGACCGCGTCGATCGACGCGCGGATCGCCTCGAGCCGCTCGGCGCGTGGATCGATCCGGTGCAGCGCGAGGTACACCTGTCCCGCCGTGTGGTCATCCGCGTTGCGCGTGGATGGCCCGTCGTGGAGCTGCCAGCCGTGCTGCTCTGCCCAGCGCAGCGCGTGGTCGAGGTAGCGCGGCTCGGCGACCGCCTCGTACGCGGCCATGTTGCCGATGAAGTACACGGCGCGCGCCCACTTGTTGTCGCCCGGGGACGGGTGGCTCGCCAGCCACGCGTCGTTGACCTCGCGCACGACGACCTCCGGGCACGCTGTCCCGACGCGCAGCGCCGGCGGCTCCTCGGCCGCGCAGCCGACGGTTGCCAGGAGCCCGGCGGCGAGCCCGACGAGCCAGCGCGCATGCCAGGCGTGATCGGCGGGGCTCATCGCCCGACTCTCCCACAGGAGGGCCGGCGACACTCGCCGCGGGACCGTGGCGGCGGCACCGCCGCGACCTCGCACGCTCGTTGGCGACAGCGCGCCGCAGCGCTCGCCCTTGAGCCACGCTCCGCGCGTTCGATATGCTGGAGCACACATGAGGGGATCACTTCCGTGCACGGTCGTGCCGGTCGTGGCGCTAGCCTTGCTCGCGCCTCGCCCGGCGAACGCTTCACCCGATCCCGGCCCGGTGTGGGACATCGGCCTCGGTCTCGAGTACGTCTCGGTCAGTCGGCCCGACGACGGCGGCGACTCGGGCCCCGGCGCGCGCGTGTTCATCCGCGGCTCGTTCATCGGGCGCTTGATGAAGAACCGCGGCGATCGCACCTGGATCGCGGGTGACTACTTCCACGCCGCCGCCGGGCTCTGGTACGGCGAGGGCGCCCACGTGCGCATCCCGCTCGGGCTCGGGCTCCAGTTCGGAATGATCGTCGGCGGCGATCTGCAGGTCGTCGGTCGCGCCGGGATCGAGGGGATCGCCGGGCAGGGCGGTGACGGCGGCGGCTACGGCACGCTGTTCCTGGGCGGACGGGTCAAGTACCAGCGCTACGCGGGGGAGCTGTCCCTCGCGCCGCGCCGCGACTCGGGGGATGGCTCGTTCGCGAGCCTGGTCTCGCTCACCGCGCGGCTCTACGCGACCGACGTGAACTACATCGGCCTGCAGGTGTCGACGGCGACCCGGCTGGACAACCCGCCGGACCCCGGCGATCTCACGGATCGCTACGCGCTGTTGTTCTGGGGAATCGAGCGCTGACTCGATGGGACGGGTGGCGCCGCTCGCGGCGTCACCTCCGGCTGCGCACGCCGACCACCACGTTCGTGACGTCGAGCCGCCCGCCGTCGCCGAGCTGGAACGGCGTCGACACGGTGACGTAGGGCGTCGCGCTGCCGGCGGTGAGCTCGCCGGTGAGGGCCGCGACGTGGACCGAGTCGTCGGGCTCGTCGAGGTACAGGTAGGACGTCAGCTCGGCGACGATCGCGCCCCGACCGGTCAGGTACCCCACGCCGAGATCGGCGCGCAGGAACGGCAGGTCAGGGACGTCGCCCTGGGTGGCGACGACGACGTCGAGCCCGACGTCGGCCCGCGCCACGAGCCGGTCCGCGCGCCACGTCGGCTGCACGGCGAGCCGCAACGTCGTGGTCTGGGGGATCGCGGTCAGGACGTCCGAAGGGCGGACGACGATCGTCGAGAAGTGGTGCGCCGCGTCGTCGCCCTCGTCGGAGATCGTCGGCAGGATCAGCCCGAGGCGGAACGTCAGGTCGCTCGTCGCGCCCGGGCGGCGGTGGGTCGCGCCGAGCTCGACCGCGCCGGCCGCGGTCGTGCCGTCGAGGTGCGTCGCGGCCACGCGCGCGTAGCCGCCGGTGCCGCCGTCGCCGTCGAGCTCGAGCCCGAGATCGACGCGCTCGGACAGCTCGCCCTCGAAGAACGACAGCGCGAGCTGGGCCTCGAGGTCGTTGCCGCCGCCGTCCGGGCCGAGCGTGGGGAAGTGCGGGCTGGCCGGCGCGGTCGGCGCGGCCGACGGCTGCGCGAGCGCCGGCGCCGCGGCGCCCAGGAGCGGGACGGAAAGCAGGAGCCGGCGAACGGGACGAGCGCGCATGCGTGGCGGTCCTGCACCGGACGGGCCAGTCGTCGGGCCGTGAAGATCCGCGGCGTCGCGGTGGGCTGTGGTGGAGAACGCACGCCGCAGCGCGTGGGTGGCGGAGCCCCGACGACGGGTGGTGGAGCTCGCGGCGGCAGGAAGTGGCAGGAGCGGCCCGCGCCCGCGGAAACATGCTCCGGCCGAGGGGCGCACATGTCCGGCGCGGAGCCGGTGGCGCGCTACGACGCGCCCGGCATCCATGCGGTGTTCGGCGAGCGGTTCGACGAGGTCGGCCAGGTGACCGAGCAGGACCACGCGCCGTGGGGCAGCGTGTGGTCGTTCGTGTACTGCGTCTGCCGCCGGGGCGGCTGGCCGCGCGGCGCGGTGCTTGCGGTGGCCCGGGCGCGCGCAGTACAGACCAGGCGTGCCGCACACGATCTGGCTCGCGTTGCTCGTCGCCGCGCTCGCCGCCGGTTGCCGGGAGGAGCCGCGCGCCGGCGCCGGCGCGCCCGCGTCCGGATCACGGGACGCGGCCGCGGACGAGCCGCTCGTCGCGGAGGCGTGCGCGTGCCGCACGCTCGGTTGCATCGACGCCGTGCAGCAGAGGTTCGTCGCGCGCACGCAGGGCCAGCACGCGACCCCGGAGGCGCTCGCGCAGGCCGAGGCGACGCGCGCCGGGATCGAGCGCTGCACCGCGCCGCTGGTCGCGCAGCTCGAGCGCGACATCACGGACGTCACCGACGCGCTGTGCGCGTGCGCCGATCGCGCGTGCTACGACGGCCTGCGCGATCGCGTGAACGCCGTGTTCAGCCGCGACAACGGCGCCGCGCTGCCGCCCGCCACGCTGGAGCGGATCCGCGGGACGGTCGAGCGGTTCGAGGCCTGCGACCGTCGCTTCACGCCGTGACCGCGGCGCGCGCCACCCCGACCGGACGGCGCTACAGTGCGCCCATGGAAGACTTCGTCAACAAGATGGTCGAGAAGGTGGGCATCGACAAGGCGACGGCCGAGAAGGTCGTCGCGTTCCTCAAGGATCACGCCGACGACGCCGTGCAGCTGCTGCAGAAGTCCGGCATCGCCGACAAGCTCCCCGGCGGGCTCGGGGACAAGCTCGGCAAGATCTTCTGACCTCCGCCGCGCGAGGCGCCGGCTTGACATCCCGCCGGCAGGCCGCATGCTGCGGCCATGCTGCGCTTCCTCCTGTCCATGCATCGCCGTGTCGCGCCTGTGCGCACGCGGCGGGACGGCGAGGGAGCGCGCACCGGCTGAGCGCACCCCGCGCCGCCCCGCTCACCCCGGGGCCGACCGAACGGAACGCCCCGGCAACCGCCCTCGCAAGCTGGAGGTTTCCGTCATGCGTCACGCGTTCGCCACCGTCCCTGCACCCTCGCTCGTCATCAGCGCCGCCGACCGCGATCGGCTGCTGCCGGTGATCGATCAGCACGACTCGCCCGCCGCCGAGGCGCTGGAGGCGGAGCTGCTGCGCGCGACGATCGTCCCCCCCGAGGAGGTCCCGGCCGACGTCGTGACGCTGCACGGCGACGTCGTCTACGAGGACCTCTCGACCGGCCAGCGCCGGACCGTGCGCGTCGTGCTGCCGCGCGAGGCCGATCCACGGCGCGGCTGGATCTCGGTGCTGGCCCCGGTGGGCAGCGCGCTGCTCGGGCTGCGCGTCGGCCAGGAGATCGACTGGCCGCTGCCGGGCGGCGCGCGCCGGATCCGCGTCGTCGAGCTGCCGCGCGCCGCGTGACGGGCGCGCGGCGCGCGCACGGCCGCCGTCGTCGCGTCGCGACGCGGCTCAGTACATCCACTCGACGATCGCGATATCACCAGCGCTGAGCGCCGTCCGGTTGGCGCTGAACGTCGAGCCGTCGAGGCGGGTGATCGTCGGGATCGACGGGTTGATCGCGAACGCGAAGGAGCCGTAGTGCATGATCGACCCGAGGTCGTAGGCGCCGTGGTCGAAGCCGTTGGTGTACTTCGCGAAGTTCCCCGTCTTGTCGGCCTGGACGTTGGCGAGGTTGATCCGCACGAAGCTGTCCCGGTCCGAGCGGGTCTGCTCGTGGAACAACCCGACCGTGTGGCCGAGCTCGTGGACGTGGGCGCCGAAGCCGCAGAAGTCGGGGACGTCGAACCGCGAGGTCGCGACGTACTGATCGAGGTCCGCGGTGTTGCCGCGCGTGAACGTCAGCGGCGAGGTGAACGTGACGGTCCGCCGCGAGCCGTCGAAGCCGACGCCGACGATCTGCGCGGCGGTGCGCCCCGCGGGCAGCCCGAACGTCGACAGGCCGCCGAAACGATCGAGATCGTAGGCGCTGCCGACGGAGGTCCGGCCGTCGCGGTACCAGACGTGGACGTAGCCGGTGGTGGGGTGGATCGCCATCTCGAGCACGTCGGCCGCCGTCTTGCCGGGCGCCAGCGAGTACGCGACCGGCGCGGCGCCGGCGGCGAGGTTGCCGGCGTTGCCGCGGCTCACGGTGAGGTCGGAGTACCAGGTCCACACCTGGCCGGTGGCGTCGACGTCCACGCCGACGATCATCGACGTGTTCTTGCCGGTCGGCACCGTGTACGCGTAGGTCGGGTTCGGCGTGCGCCCCCCGCCGTCGAGCACGCCGGGGATGCCGGTGGCGTACGAGCCGTCCCGGTACCAGCTCGTCACGGTCTCGCCCCGCATCGCGACGCCGACGAGGTCCGTGCCGCGCTGCCCGCCGATCGCGATGAACTGCTGCCCACCCGCGGGTCGCCGTCCGACCTCGGAGGCGCAGCCGCCGCCGGCATCGAACGCGATCGTCACGTACGAGCTCTGCGTGGTGCGCGGGACGAAGTCGATCGACGTCTCCGCCTCCCAGTGCGCGATCGCGGCGCGGACGCGGCCATGGTGCGAGACGTTGGCGTCGATCGTGTAGGGGACGACGCCGCCCGGCCAGCGGCTGCCGAGCACGAAGATGCCGGCGCCGGGCGCGCGGTCGTCGTCGCCGTGGCGCAGCAGGATGTCGCCCTCCAGCACCGCGGCGCCATCGACGTCGCGGTACGTGACGTCGACCGGCCCGTCGGGCGTCGCGAGCTGGCCAGCGCGCGCCACCCCGGGGCGGCCGGGAAACGCCTCCTCGGCGGTCCAGGTCTGGCCGTCGTCGTCGAGCACGTCGTCGTCGGGCGCGACGTCGTCGTCGGCGCACGCCGGGAGGAGCAGCAGCAGAGGGAGCACGAGCACGTGAGCGCGATGAGGTTGCATGCGCGCTGCACAGAGCACCGACCGTGCCGGCGCCCCGCCGTGGAATCGCGGCGACTTGCCGCCCCGCCGACCGCGCCGCCGCCACCGGTGGTTGCCGCGGCGCCAACGCGCGGTGGCGCCGCGGCGCCCCCCCCGCGGTCCGAAAGTGACGCGCGGCAGCCCCCACGCCCGGGCGAGGATCACGCCCGGCCCCCCCAAGGGGCGCCGCACCAGCAGTCCGGCGCGGCACCCCACC
>WYBA01000075.1 GCA_011526095.1 Myxococcales bacterium
CCCCCCCCCCCACGGCTCAGGGCGAACGGGTGGGAATCACACCTGGTTCGGTGACCCGAGAAGTGATCAATCCTGCGGCTGGCCGCTGGCCGCTGGCCGCTGGCCCCTCGACACGGCGTCCGTCGCTTCGCTCCGTCCGCCGACTCGGGGCGAACGGAGCAGACAATCCCTATCTGACCGGCATTGGCACGAGCGCCCGGGCGCGGCGCCGCTCAGTACTCGTCACACGGTGTGCCGAGGCTGCCCTCGTAGACGCCGAGCTCGCCGTAGATCATCGCGAGGTTGCGGTCGAGCGGCACGGACACCAGCTCGGTCCGCTTGTCGCCCTTGATCCACACCGCCTTGGTCTGCTCCTGGACGAACCGCAGCTCGCCCTTCTTCGACGCGAAGATCTCGCCCTCGCTGTCGCTGACGATGTTGGTCAGCCCCAGCTCCTTCATCGCGCCCTTCTGCCCGGCGAACAGCCGGTAGCCCTTGCCGCCGTACTCCGGGAGGTTGCGGTCGACGTAGTAGTAGACGCCGCGGTCGTCGCGCGACAGCGCGTGCGCCTGGCGCGTCCACAGCGGCTTCTTGAACACCGCCTTGTCGATGATCTTCGTGGCCTCGGCGCCGGTGACCTGGGTGACGTCGTACGACTCCTCGCCGCACGCCATCGTGCCCTTGCCGCCGTCGACCGACAGGTCCGCGACGTGATCCACGCGCGGCGACCACATCCGCCGGCTCCACTTCGCGCCGTTGCGGCTGCTGCTGATCGAGCGCTGGCGGTACATCGTCTTGCCGTCGCCGTGGAAGGTCATGTCGGTGTCGCCCGGCGCGACCACGAAGTACCCGCCCTCGCCGTCGGTGTAGACCTCGAACTCGGCCTTGACCGCGGAGACGTCGACGATGTCGTCGGTCTTCTTGGACTTCTTTTTCTTCTTCTTGCCGGCGTCGGCCGGCACGGCGAACGCCGCGAGTATCAGCGCCCCGGCCGCCAGCCCGGCCACGGCGGTGGCGAATCGCAGGGGCCCCGGGACAGAGCGGGAGTCAGTGGGTGCGCGCATGGCGGTGCCATTATACGATCGCCGGCGATGGCGCATTCAGCCGCCCCCAGCGCGTTCGCCGTCGGGTCCGTGATCGCGGGCACCTACGCGATCGAGGGCGTGCTCGGCAAGGGCGGCATGGGCGCGGTGTTCCTGGCCAGCCACGCGCGGCTGCCCGGCAAGAAGGTCGCGATCAAGGTCCTCCACGCCGACGTCGCCGACTCCGAGTCGCTGGCGCGGTTCCGCCGCGAGGCCGAGATCGCCTCGCGCCTGGGCCACCCCAACATCGTCGAGGTCCACGACTTCAACGTCCTGCCCGACGGCACGCCGTACCTGGTGCTCGAGTACCTCGTCGGCGAGAGCCTCGCCAGCCGGATCGCGCGCGGACCGATGAGCCTCGAGGCGACGGTGACGATCGTCCGGCAGATCGCCTCGGCGCTCGCCGCCGCCCACCGCGAGAACATCGTCCACCGCGACCTCAAGCCCCACAACGTGTTCCTGGTCCAGACCGAGATCGACGGCCAGCTCACCGAGCGCGCCAAGGTCCTCGACTTCGGCATCTCGAAGATCCGCGGCTCCAACACGGTGCAGACCCAGGACAGCGCGATGCTGGGCACGCCGCAGTACATGGCGCCCGAGCAGGCGCTGGGGCGCCAGGACCAGATCGACGCGCGCACCGACGTGTTCGCGCTCGGCGCGATCGTCCACGAGATGCTGACCGGCCGCGGCGCGTTCGCCGGCGCGTCGATCCCGGAGGTCGTGTTCAAGGTCGTGTACGAGGAGGCGCCGTCGCTCGCCGCCGCCGCGCCGCACCTGCCGCCCCACGTCGTCGACGCGGTCCACCGCGCGCTCGCCAAGAAGCCCGAGGACCGGTTCGCCGACGTCGCGTCGTTCATCGAGGCGCTCACCGGCTCGCCGCTGGTCACCACGCGCGGCCGGGTGCAGCTCGCCCCGTCCGACGGCACGCCGCCGCACGTGGCGACCGCGCTGCCCGTGACGCCGCCGGGCGCGAGCAAGGCCACCGGGCGCGACGCGTTCGCGCAGACGGTCGGCTCGGGCGACCACGCCGCCGCCGCGGCGATCGCGTCGGCCGCGACGATGGCCTCGGGCGACCACGCCGCGGCCGCGCCGCGCACCGCGCCGGCGCCGGTCGCCGCGCCGCTCACGACGCACCGCCTCGCCACCGGCGAGACCGTGCCCGGCCCCGCCACGCCCGCGGCCGCGCCGCGCGGCAAGGGCGGGCTGATCGTCGCCGGCCTCGCGATCGTCGCGGTCGCCGCGGTCGCGATCGTGTTCCTGGTGACCCGCGGCGGCGGCGGCGACGACGCGGCGCGCCCGGCCGACGACGGCCGGGTCGCGGCGCGCGATGGCGACGGCGACCGTGATCGCGCCGCGCCACCGTCGCCGGTCCCGGCCGTCGCGCCCGCGACCGACGCCGCGGGTGGCGCGCCGCCGGCGCCGGTCGTCGTGGACGCGGGCGCCGCCCCCGTGGCCGCGCCGCCCGACGCCGCGCCGGTCACGCCGCCGATCGACGCCGGCGCACGGCCTCGCTCGAAGGCCGACGCAGGCGCCGCCGCCAGCGGCGGCAAGGACGTCGTCGCCGGCGGCGGCGACGACGCGCCCGACGACGACGACGGCCCCGCGCGGCAGCAGCTCGCCGCGTGCCTGGCGGCGGCGAACGACGGCGACGGCGACGAGGCGCTGCGGTGCGCCGGCAAGGTGCTCGAGCAGCACCCGGGCAACGCGCAGGCCTACATGGTGCGCGGCATGGCCTACTGCCTCGACGACGATCAGGAGAAGGCGATGGGCGCGCTGCGCAAGCTGTCGGGCAAGCCGCGGCTGCGTCGCCAGCTCGTGGCGTTCTGCAAGCGCCAGGGCATCGACCTGCAGTGACGGCGGCGCCGCCCCACGGGCTCACGGTCGCATCAGCAGCAGCACCGTGCGCTCGCCCTCGGCGCCGGTGACCGTGACCTCGGCGAACTCGCCGGGCCGCGTCGTGCACCCGATCGCGTAGGCCGGCGTGCACTCGACGCGAGTGATCTCCTCCCCGGGGTGCAGCCCGATCAGCGCGCCGAGCGCGATCTGCTCGCGCTGGACGCGCGACACGGACGCGTTGACCACCGCAGAGGGCTCCAGCGTCGGCTCGACCGGCGGCCGCGGCGCCGGGTCGTCCGACGTGACGTACAGCAGCGTGAGCCCGAGCAGCAGGCCGACGACGAGGGCGCGGAAGATCATCATGCCCGGCAGGACTGCAACGCGCCGGCCAGCGCCGCGCCTGCGTCGTCGCGCGGTTAGCGCGCGGCGCGCGGCGATCGCGTTGCCACTCTGGCAGCGATCACAGCAGCTCGAGGCGCAGATCGACCAGATCGTCGCCGCCGGCGGCCGCGGGCGCGCGCTGCTCGGCGAGCGTGCCGACGTACTCCAGCACCGGCGGGTGGGTCATGATCACGGCGTGGAACGTGCGCGCGGGCATCCGCAGCGCCAGCACGCGGGTCGCGGCGCGGACGTGGGCGGTCGAGCCGCCGCCGCCGAGCAGCGACATCTCGCCGAACACCTCGCCCGGCCCGAGCGTCGCGACCGGCGCGGCCTCGCCGTCGCGCCACACCTCGACCCGCCCCGCGAGCATCACGTAGAGCCCGTCGGCGCGCTGGCCCTGGACGATCAGCGGCGCGCCAGCGTCGACCTCGACCAGCTCGAACTGGCTCGACAGCTCGGCGCGCTCGGGGTCGGCGAACGGCTGGAACAGCGCGCTCGTGCGCGTGACCTGCGCGACCAGCCGGTCGCGGATGAACCGCAGCAGCACGCCGAGCACCGCCGGGTGGTCGGCGACCAGGCCGCGGATCACCTCGCGGTCGATCACGAGCAGCTCGACCGGCCCGGCGGCGCGGATCGTCGCCGACCGCGGCAGGTCGGTGATCAGCGACACCTCGCCGAAGAACGCGCCCGGCCCCAGGCGGGCCAGCTCGCCGGAGGCGCGCGCCTCGACCACGACCTCGCCCTCGCTGACGATGTACAGCGACGTCGAGCGATCGCCCTCGGCGAACAGCACCGCGCCGGGCGCGAGGTCGAGCAGCGTGATCTTGTGGATCAGCGCCTCGAGCACGCGTGGCGGCAGCCCGGCGAGCAGCGGCGTCTGCAGCAGCGCCATCCGCGCCTCGCGATCGGTCGCCGCGGCGCGCGGCGGCGGCGGTGGCAGCTCGAGCTCGAGGTCGGCCGACGCGATCGCGGCGTCGATCGCGTCGTGCGCGTGCGCCCCGGCGGGGTCGCCGGCGAGGTCGACGTCGACCTCGACCTCGGCGTCGTCGAGCGACAGCTCGAGCGCGTCGTCCTCGGGCAGCGGGATGACGTGGATGCCGCTCGGGCGCCCGTCGGCGTCGACCAGGTGCTGGGTCCCGGGCATGACCGTCGACAGTGCCATCGAGTCGATCGCGGCGCCGGCCTGCAGCGTGATCGGCCGCGACCGCCGCGGCGGCCGGTCGTGGATCTGCGCGGCGGGCTCGTCCGCGTCGGCCGGCGGCCGGGCACGCGCCGGCGATGGAGGCGGGCGAGACGAAATTCGAGACGGAGTCGGAGCCGTCCTTCGACTCGGGTCTCGCTCGCGCTCGCCCCGGCTCAGGATGAGCGGGTCAGATGGAGACGGAGACGGAGACGGAGACGGAGACGGAGACGGAGACGGAGTCGCCGGGGCGGCCCTCCCGCGCCGCGGCGCATCCACCGTCGCACCCGCCCTGCTCGCCTGGCGCTGCTGCGCCGTCAGCTCCGCGATGCGCGCGCCGATCGCGTGGCCGGCGTCGAGCTGGAGGATAAGCTTGGCGACCGCGACCGCCTGGACGAGGAACCCGGCGCCGACGTACCGGTCGACGGCGCGCTCGAACGCGGCGACCGCGGCCGCCACGTCGCCGGCGCGGCGGTGGACCTCGCCGAGGCGCTTGGGCCACGACGCCTCGGCCGGCTGCCGCTCCTCGAGCTCCTCGTACAGCGCGAGCGCCTGCTTGAGCTTGCCGCGCTCGACCGCCTGCGCGGCCTCGTCGCGCAGCGCGCTCACGTCCTTGCGAGCCATCGCCCGCGATCATAGGCCGCGGCCGGCGGACCGCGCGAACTTTCAGCCGCGGCGCCGGCGTGGCCGCGCCGGCCGTGGCCGCGGGGCGGGCGGCTCCTCGAAGAACATCAGCGCCGGGCCGCGCGCGACGGTGAGCGCCTCGACCACCTCCTGCAGCGTCCGCGCGAGCTCGCGGCGCTGCCCGGTGGCGAGCGCCTGGAGCGCGTGGACCAGCCGCCCCTGCGCCGCGTCGGGCGCGCGGTCGAGCACCTCGCGGCCGCGCGGCGTCAGCGCCACCTCGCGCCGCCGGCGATCGGCCGGCGACACGCGGCGCGTGACCAGCCCGGCGTCGACCAGCCGCTGCACGACGACCGAGACCGAGGTCTGGTGGGTCGCCGTCTGCTCGGCCAGCTCGTTGATCGTGAGCGGCCCGGCCTGCAGCCGCTGGAGCGCGAACAGCTGGGCGCCGCTGACCCCGAGGTC
Organism: Myxococcales bacterium; assembly: GCA_011526095.1. Lineage (GTDB taxonomy): Bacteria > Myxococcota_A > Polyangia > Haliangiales > Haliangiaceae > WYBA01. Next base: position 5,545 of record WYBA01000075.1, read on the forward strand.
GCGCTCCGCCTGGCGCGACGTCTCGCGCAGCGCGCGCACGATCTGCCGGGTCGCGTCCATCGCGATCCGCACGTCGTCGGTCGAGCGGGCGCGGCGCCCGCCTCGGGCGCGGCGCTCGCCGCGAACGCCGTTCTCAGAGCTTCTGCGCGAGATACGCCTGCTCGCCGAGCTTGTCGATGAGGCCGAGCTGGGTCTCCAGCCAGTCCGTGTGCGCCTCCTCGCCGACGAGGATCGCGCGCAGCAGCTCCTCGGTGCCGCGATCGTTGAGCTTGCTCACGATCTCGATCGACTCGTTGAGGAACTTGAGCGCGGCGTACTCGAGCTCGACGTCGGACTGGAGCATCTCGCGCACGGTCTCGCCGACGCGCAGCTTGTTGAGCCGCTGCAGGTTGGGGACGCCGTCGAGGTACAGGATCCGGTCGATCACCTGATCCGCGTGCTTCATCTCATCGATCGACTCCGCGCGGATCGTCGTCGCCAGCTGCGTGAACCCCCAGTTCGCGCACATCTTGGCGTGGATGAAGTACTGGTTGATCGCGGTCAGCTCGTTGGTGAGCAGATCGTTGAGGATACGGATGACCTCGGGGTCGGCCTTCATGCTGGCGGCGACCGTAGCGCCACCAGCCCACCGGCACAACCGCGCGGGGTCGCCGCGCCCTGGGGATCGTCCGGCTCGCCGCCGAAGCCCGCGCGATCGAGCCGCTCGCGCAGCTCGTCGCGGCACGAGCCGCAGCCGGTGCCCGCGCCGCACATCGCGCCGATCGCCTCGACCGAGCGCGCACCGCTCTGGATGCACGAGTCGACGTCACGGTCGGTGGTGGGGTGGCAGAGGCAGACGAGCACGGCTACGAATTGAAATTGCCTTTCAACCGCGTTCTCGTCAAGGACGATCCTCGCGGACGAGATCCAAGTAGCGGAGGTCACAAAGCAATCGGTCTCGCCCGGATCGTCGGCTCCCCCACCAAACGATGGCGGATCTCCGCGATTCTGGCCGCGGCAACTTTGTCCCCCGCCCCGGTCGGACCTGCGTATATTCGCGCGCGATGCGAACCAAGACCCTGCTGCTCTCCCTGCTCGTCGCCGCCACCACCGCCGCGGGCGGCTGCAAGAAGGACGACAAGAAGTCCGAGCCGACCGCCGGCAAGACCGACCCGGCGAAGCCGACCGAGCCCGGCACCGCCGCCGCCAGCGGGAACGCGCCGGCCACCGGCGCGGCGCCCGCGACCGGCGCGGCGCCCGCGACCGGCGCCCCGACCTCCACCGCGGGCGGCGCCGGCATCACGATCCTCGACCCGGGCGCGGAGCCGCGGGTGACGCTGCGCTACCAGCTCGCCGCCGGCACCAAGCAGGCGATCGAGACCGCGCTCGACATGAAGATGGACGTCCCGCCGATGGGCGCGATGACGCTGCCGACGATGGTCATGGGCGCCGACGTCGAGGTGCTGTCGGTGGACGGCGGCAAGGCCACCTACAAGACCGTGTTCAAGGGCATGGAGGTGCGCGACGTGCCGGGCACGATGCCGGGCATGGCGGACGCGATGAAGCAGGCGGGCGCCGGCATGGCGGGGCTGACGATCACCGCGTCGGTCGACCCCAACGGCCACGCCTCGGACTTCAAGGTCGAGGGCGGCAACCTGCCCCCCGAGATGCAGCAGACGATGGATCAGGCCAAGCAGACGATGGAGCAGGCGGTCGCGCAGCTCCCGACCGAGGCCGTCGGCAAGGGCGCCAAGTGGCAGGTCAAGCAGACGGTCGACCAGGGCGGCGCCAAGGTCGACCAGACGATCGTGTTCGAGCTGCTCGAGGTGTCGGACAAGTCGGCCCGGATCAAGGCCGTCTACGCGATGAGCGCCGGCAAGCAGGAGATGAAGATCCAGGGCGGCATGTCGGCGACGCTCGAGAGCCTCACCGGCAGCGGCGACATGGAGCTGACGATCGACCTGACCAAGCCGGTCGCCGCGGTCACCGGCACGATCGACACCAAGACCAAGATGTCGGCGATGGGCCAGACGATGGACGTCGGCGCCAGCATCAAGATGGCGATCACCTCGAAGTGAGCCGGGGAGCGAGCGTGCGCCGCGCGGCGTGGGTGGTGACCGCCTGCCTCGCCGTGGGGCTCGGCGCCGGGTGCGAGAAGCGGGCGCCGCGCGACCGCGTCGAGCGGCACGCGATGTACGTGCTCGCCGAGGGGGAGGCGCCGCGGCGCGTGCTGCGCTACGCGATCCCGGCGGGCGCGCGGCAGCAGATCGACATGGTCATGGACATGTCGATGAACGTCGCGGGCGCCGGGATGCCGGGCGGCGAGATGACGCTGCCGCGGATGGTGATGGCGTCGGCGATCGAGGTGACGTCGGTCGGCAAGGACGGCGGCATGGCGTTCACGATGACGATCGAGGACGTCCGGATCGAGGACACGCCCGACGCGGTGCCCGGCGCCGCCGGCCAGATGCAGGCCGAGGTCGAGGGGATGCGCGGGCTGACGATGTCCGCCACGCTCATGCCCGACGGGCGCACGCGCAACCTGAAGGTCGACGCGGCCTCGGTGTCGCCCCAGGTGCGGGACCAGCTGCGCACGACCGAGCAGGCCATGGACCAGATGACGGCGCAGCTGCCCGACGTCCCGATCGGCGTCGGCGCGCGGTGGCGGGTCGAGCAGACGTTGCGCCAGGGTGGGATGAAGATCGAGCAGGTGGCCACGTACGAGGTCGTCGAGCTCGAGGGGGACCACGCCACGATCACGGCCGAGGTCGACCTCGATGCGCCCGCCCAGACGATCTCCCAGGGAGGGGTGAATGTTCGCCTGCAGCACATGACCGGCAGCGGCGCGTTCACCAACAAGCTCGACCTCTCCCGCATGGTCGAGCAGGTCGAGGGCGAGATGACGATGGACATGAAGGTGTCCGCCGGCGGCGAGACGATGACGATGGCGATGCGGCTGGCCATGGCGATCGCGCCCACCGGCGCGGCGCCCGCGGCCGAGCCGTGACGGCGGCGCCCCGACCGACGGCCGTCAGCCCGGGTCGCACACGGCGCCCCACCGCGTGCACTTGCCGTCGGTGACGGCGTCGCAGGCGCGGTGGAGCCCGTCGCGGGCGTCGAACAGGCAGCCCGAGGCGGGCGCGCACGCCGCGCCCCACGCCGCGCACGTGCCCTCGACGATCTGCGCGCACGCCTTGTAGCGGCCGTCGGTGGCGTCGAACAGGCAGCCGTCGGCCGGCGCGCACGGCGCGCCGAAGTGGAAGCAGGTGCCGGCGCCGCCGCTGGTGCACGCGAAGTAGCCGCCCGCGCCGGCGTGGTAGACGCAGCCGAGCGCGCGGCAGGCGATGCCGTCGGCCGGCAGCAGCGCCGTGCCCGAGGCCGACGTCCCCGCGCCGGTCCCGCCGGCGGTGCCGGCGCCCGTGCCCGTGCCGGCGCCGGTGCCGGTGCCCGCGCCCGCGCCCGTGCCCGTGCCGCCGCCGGTCGGCGTCTTGTCGCCGCCGCGCGGGCACGCGGCCAGGGCGAGCGAGGCGGCGACGAGCGAGGTGACGGCGGCGAGCGAGGCGAGGCGCGACAAGGCCCGGCGAGCCTACCGCGACAGACGATGTCGCGCCACGCGCGACGGTTGACCGCGCGCGGCTGACCGGCTCGGTTATCGTCTCCCCATGCAGCCCGGGAAGTCGCCGCATCGCCCCGCGTCCATCACGTCCGCGTCCCGCCGCGGCCTCGCCGCCGCCGCGCTCGCGCTCGTCGCCGCCGCCGGCTGCGGCGACGACGGCCCCGACGGCCTGCAGCTGCCGGTCGAGGACCACTGCAACCCACTCGGCTTCAACCACTGCATGACAGGCTGGCCGTCGGCGGTGTTCGAGGTCGCCGACGCCTCGACCGCGACCGGCCAGCGCCTCGCGATCCCGGCCGAGACGCTGCCGATCAACGCCTCGCAGTACCGGATCGATCCCGCGGGCTGGAACGTCGCCGACGGGTTCTCGCCGTCGGCGCCGGTCGTGATGTCGTTCCCCGGCGGCGTCTCGCCCGACAACCTGGTCGGCCACGACCGCTTCGGCGACAGCGTCCTCGACGCCAGCCCGACGCTGCTCCTCGACCTCGAGACCGGCGAGCGCGTCGCCCACTTCGCCGAGATCGACGTGCCGGCCGCGGACACGCCGGACCGCCAGGCGCTGTACCTGCGCCCGGCCCAGCGGCTGGTCGCGGGCCGGCGCTACGCGGTCGTGCTCCGGACGTCGCTGCGGCGCGGCGACGGCGCGGCGCTCGAGCGCCCCGCCGGGTTCCAGGCGCTGCTCGACGGCACGGTGACGTCGCACCCGCTGCTCGAGGCGTACCGCGCGCGGTTCGCCGACGTGCTCGCGGCGATCGACGCCGACGGGATCTCCCGCGACGAGGTGCTGGTGGCGTGGGACTTCACGACCGCCAGCGACGAGTTCATCCTGCGCGACGCGCTGTCCGCCCGCGACCAGGCGCTCGCCGCGCTCGACGCCACGCCGCAGACGTTCGAGGTGTTCGGCACCGAGGAGCTCGACGGCGGCACGATGACGAAGATCATGGGCGAGTACGACGCCCCGCTGTTCCTCACCCAGGACGGCCGCTACAACCCCGGCACGGTGATCGCGCGCGACGCCGCCGGGCTGCCCGCGCTGCAGGGCACCTACCGCGCGCCGTTCACCGCGGTCATCCCCGACTGCGCGCGCGAGGCGACGGGGCCGGTCGGGATCATGCTCTACGGCCACGGCCTGATGGGCACCGGCGAGCAGGCCGCGAGCGGCTCGGTGCGCGACGCGGCCCGGGAGGCGTGCGTCGTCGTCGTCGGCACCGACATGCGCGGCATGAGCTCGCCGGACATCGGCAACATCGCGCGCGCGCTGACCGACTTCAACAACGCCGGCGAGGTGTTCGAGGTCCTGGTCCAGGGCCTGGTCAACCACGTCGCGCTGGTCCGCGCCGCGCAGACGGTGCTCGCGACCGAGCTGTTCGTCGACGACCCCGACGGCGCCGGCGGCGAGCCGCCGCGCACGCTCGTCGATCCCGACCAGGTCTTCTACTACGGCCTGTCCCAGGGCCACATCTTCGGCACGCCGGTGATCGCCCTCGACCCGGTGATCGAGCGCGGCGTCGTCGGCGTCGGCGGCGGCAACTACTCGCTGATGCTCGAGCGGTCGAGCGACTGGCCGCAGTACCGCGGCATCCTGATCGGCGCCTACGACGACCCGCTGGATCTCGTCCTGCTGATCAACCTGATGCAGATGCGGTGGGACAAGACCGAGACCTCGGGCTACGCGCACCTCGCGCTCGCCGGCGAGGCGTTCGGCACCGGGCCCAACCAGATCATGCTGCACATGGGGATGGGCGACGACGAGGTGCCGAACCTCGCCACGCACTGGCAGGCGCGGACGATGGGCGTGCCGGTGCTGACGCCGTCGCCCGACGAGCCGTGGGGCCTCGCCACGTCCGCCGGACCGATCGACGGCAGCGGCCTGGTGATCTGGGACGGCGGGGCGCCGCCGCCGCCGGCCGCCAACGTCCCCGCGCCCGAGACCGGCGCGCACTACGTGACGCGCGAGCAGCCGGCGTCGTGGCGGCAGATCGCCGGCCACTACGCGACCGGGCTGATCGTCAACGAGTGCGACGGCGCGTGCGAGTGCCCGGCGGCGTGCCAGTAGGCGGCGAGCGCTACGCGGACGCGGACGCGGCGCGGCGCGCCTCGTAGTCCATCCGCGCCTTCTGGATGTCCTGCATCATCCCCATCACCAGGCGCGGGTCGGTGAACACGTTGAGGTTGGGCGCGAGCGCCTTGGCGTAGCGGTCGAAGTAGAGGAGCTGCTTGGTGATCAGCACGAACTCCTTCGGCATCTTGACGCGGTGGCGGGTCGCCACGCGCTGGATGCCGGGGAGGAACTCGGCGTAGTTCACGTCCTTGAACGACAGCGTGAGCAGCGGGCCGTAGGTCTCCTTGAGGTCGCCGACGAACGCCTCCATGTCGAGCCCCGGCGGCATCTCGGTCATGTCGCACATGACCTTGGCGAGCTGGCGGTAGTTGCCGGTCGAGAACGCGATCATGTAGTCGGTCACCATCCACCGCTGGTGATCCTCGAACCGGCCGACGATGCCGAAGTCGAGGAAGCCCAGGTCCTCGTCGTCGAGCAGCATCAGGTTGCCGGCGTGGACGTCGCCGTGGAAGAACCCGTAGAACACGACGCACTGGAACCACGCGCGCAGGCCGTGGACCAGCTTCTCCTCGCCGTTGATCCCGCGCCGCTTGATCTCCTCGTAGTGGTCGACGCGGACGCCGAAGAACCGCTCCATCACCAGGACGCGCGCGGTCGTCAGCTCGTTGAGCGGGCGCGGCGCGCGGACGTCCTTGTGGCCGAGCTCGAGCATGATCTCGTTGAACCGGTCGAGGTTCGCGGCCTCCTTGCGGAAGTCCAGCTCCTCGCGCAGCGTCGCGGCGAAGTCCTCGACGACGCCGACCGGGTTGGCGAGCTCGGCGTCGCGCTTGAGCCGGGCGACGATGCCGGCCATGAACCGCAGAATCTTCATGTCCGCGGCGGTGCGCGCGGCGATCCCCGGGCGCTGGACCTTGATCACGACCTTGGTGCCGTCGTCGAGCGTCGCGGTGTGGACCTGGGCGATCGACGCGGACGCCAGCGGCTTGGGCTCGATGTCGGTCAGCCGCGCCGCCTTCTCCGCGCCGAGATCCTCGACCAGCGTGCGCTTGACGTCCTCGAAGCCGAACGGGCGGACGCGATCGAGGACCTTCTGGAACTCCTTGACGTACGCGTCGGGGAACAGGCCGGCGCTCGACGCGATGATCTGGCCGAACTTGAGGAACGTCGGCCCCATGTCCTCGCAGAACAGCCGCAGCAGGATCGGCCGGGTCAGCTTCGTGTACGGCCGGCCGGTGAGCTTGAACCACAGCTTGCGCAGCCGCGTCGCGTCCAGGACCCACAGCCAGAAGTACTTGGCGGCGTAGAGCGTGAACGCCCACATCCGCCGCGGCACCGGCAGCACGACAGACAGCAGGAAGAGCGCCGCGACGACGCCGAGCACGACGTACCAGAACATGCGGTCGGCGATGGTATCACCTCGACATCGGCGCCGGCTCGCTATACTCCGCGGCGCCGATGCCTCGCGCCCGCCTCGCCTCCCTGCCCCACCTGGCCCTGGTCGGCTGGGGCGCGTTCACCGCCGCGGCCGCCGGCTGCACCGACTTCGCCAGCCCCGCCGAGCTGACCAAGCCGACGGTGCTGGCGGTGATCGCGGAGCCGCCGATCGTCGCGCCCGGCGCGACGACGACGCTGACGGTCGCGATGGCCGGGCCGGACGGCCCGCTCGAGCCCGACGCGGTGAGCTGGCGCGTCGTCGAGACGCTCCCGGGCGTCCCGCCGTTCGGCGCGGTCGAGGCGGCGGACGGCACCTCCGCGACGTACACCGCGCCGGCCGAGGTGCCGGAGCTGCCGGAGGGCGCGCTGCCCATCGACTCGGTCGAGGCGACGATCACCGCCGGCGACGAGCAGGTCGTCGTGATCAAGGGCGTGGCGGTGCTCGGCGACGTCGAGGCCGCCAACCCGACGATCACCGCGGTCGTGCTCGGCGACGAGGCCGTGGTCGACGCGGCGACGGTGGCGCGCGGCCAGACGGTCGAGCTGACCGTGGCGACGGACCCGGCGCCGGGCGAGAACGCGACGTTCGCCTGGTACACGACCGCCGGGGCGATCGACCAGTACCAGTCGAACCCGACCGAGCTGGTCGGCGCCGACGAGGCGCGCGACGGCTGGCTGTTCGTCGTGGTCCGCGACGGCCTCGGCGGCGTGGCGTGGCGCGGCGTCGAGGTCGGGGTCGAGTAGCCCGTGGCGCGGCGATGATCACCGAGGTCCGGGCCGGGCCGTACACGATCCGCGGCGTGTCGGTCGGCGGCGTCTACACCTCGCTCCACATCCCGGAGCTCGACGTGCTGCTCGACGCCGGCACGCCGATGCGCTCGGCGGCGGCGGCGCGCACGCTGCTCTTGAGCCACGGCCACGCCGACCACGCCGGCGCGATCGCCGCGGTGCTCGGGATCCGCGCGCTGCACGGCACGCGCGCGCCGCTGCGCGTCGTCATGCCGGCGGAGATCGTCGAGACCGTCCACGCCGCGCTCGCGGCGATGGCGGAGCTGCAGCGGTGGCCGCTGACGATCGAGGCGGTCGGGCTGCACCCCGGCGGCGAGGTGCCGCTGCGCGGCGATCTGTCGGTGCGCGCGTTCAAGACGTTCCACCCGGTGCCGTCGCTCGGCTACCAGCTGCTGCGCAAGGTGACCAAGCTGCGGCCCGAGCACGCGGGGATGGCGGGGCCGGAGATCGCGGCGCGGCGCCGCGCCGGCGAGCCGCTGTTCGAGACGGTCGAGCACCCCGAGGTCGCGTACGCCACCGACACGCTCGTGTCCGTGCTCGATCACCACCCCGAGGTGCTCAAGAGCAAGGTGCTGATCCTCGAGTGCACGTTCCTCGACGCGCGCAAGTCGCGCGACGCGGCGCGCGCCGGCTGCCACATCCACCTCGACGAGCTGCTCGAGCGCGCCGAGCAGTTCGACAACGCGCACCTGGTGCTGATGCACTTCAGCCAGCTCTACCGGCCGGACGAGGTCGGGCCGATCCTGGACGCGCGCGTGCCGCCGCGGTTGCGCAGCAAGATCGTGCCGTTCGTGCCGGCCGGCAAGCACTGGCCGGGGTAGCGAGGGTGTAAGGCGCGCGCGCCGCGCGGCGTTGCACGGGAAACGTCGGAGGTCCCATGCGCCGCTCGTCCCGCTCGCTCGCCACCACCGCCCTCGCGATCACCACGCTCGTCGCCGCCTGCGGCGGCCGGGCCCATCGCAGCTACCACACCGGCGGCATGGCCGCCCCGCCCTCGCCGATGTACGCGATCGGCGCCTACGACGCCTCGGGCGAGGGCTACAACGCGGTGCGCGAGGGCGCCGAAGTCGCGGTCGCCGACGCGCCGGTGTCGACGTTCGCGATCGACGTCGACACCGCGTCGATGGCCAACGTCCGGCGGTTCCTCGAGGACGGCATGCTGCCGCCGGCCGACGCCGTGCGCGTCGAGGAGATGATCAACTACTTCGACTACGCGTATCCGGATCCGGTCGGGCCGCACCCGTTCGCGATCGTCGCCGAGACCGGGCCGTCGCCGCTCCACGCCGGGCGCCGCCTGGTCCACCTCGGCCTGCAGGGCCAGCGGATCGAGGCGTCCGAGCTGCCGCCGCGCAACCTGGTGTTCCTGATCGACACCTCGGGCTCGATGGGCAGCCACGACAAGCTGCCGCTGCTGCAGCAGGGCATGTCGATGCTCGCGGGCACGCTGACCGCGCGCGACACCGTGGCGATCGTCGCCTACGCCGGCTCGGTCGGCACCGTGCTGCCGCCGACGCCAGGCGATCGCCAGGACGAGATCGTCTCGGCGATCGCGTCGCTGACCTCGGGCGGCGCGACCAACGGCGCCGGCGGGATCGAGGCGGCGTACGCGCTGGCGCGCGAGCGGTTCGACGCCGGCGGGATCAACCGCGTGATCCTCGCGACCGACGGCGACTTCAACGTCGGCGTCAGCGACCAGGACGGGCTGATCGCGCTGATCGAGCGCGAGAAGCACAGCGGCGTCTACCTGACCGTGCTCGGCTTCGGCACCGGCAACCTGCAGGACGGCACGATGGAGCAGCTCGCCGACAAGGGCAACGGCAACTACGGCTACATCGACTCGGTGGCCGAGGCGCGCAAGCTGCTGGTCGAGGAGGCGGGCGGCACGCTCGTGACGATCGCGAAGGACGTCAAGGTGCAGGTCGAGTTCGATCCGGCCGCGGTCGTGTCGTACCGGCTGATCGGCTACGACAACCGCGTGATGGCAGCGGAGGACTTCCGCGACGACGCCAAGGACGGCGGCGAGCTCGGCGCCGGGCACTCGGTCACCGCGATCTACGAGATCGTGCCGGCGCCCGGCGCGCCCGCGGCGGCGCCGCTGGCGACGCTGCGCCTGCGCTACGCGCCCCCCGCCGGCGGCGCCGTGGTCGAGCTGACCGCGCCGGTCACCGACGACGGCAGCGCGCTGGCGCAGACCTCCGACGACTTCCGGTTCGCCGCCGCGGTCGCCGGGTTCGGCCTGCTGCTGCGCGGCAGCGAGCACGCGGGCGAGGCGAGCTGGGCGTCGGTCCACGCGCTCGCCGCCGGCGCCGCCGGGTCCGACGCGTCCGGTCGCCGGACGCAGCTCGTCGCGCTGATCGAGGCCGCCGCGCGGCTGTCGGGCGTGGCGCTGGGGGCGAGCGTCGCGCGGTAGCGCGGCGAGCACGGGCACGGGCACGGGCACGGGCACGGGCACGGGCACGGGCGGCTGGGGGTATAGTCGCGGCCATGGCGGACCGCGACGACCGCGACGAATGGATGCGCCGGCTCGGGCCCTTGTACCCGGGCGCCGTCGCGATCCGCCAGACGACGGTGATGCGGTGGCCGGGCGGGCTGCGCGCCACGACCGACGACAGCGAGCGCGCCGCGCCGTGGATGGTGGTCGTCGGCGCGGTGCTCGGCGTCGCCGCGTGGGGCGTGGCGTGGGTCGCGGGCGTGCTCGACGTGCCGGTGGCGGTGCGCGGCGCGCTCGCGGTGCTCGCGCTGACCGCGCTGACCGCGGCGCTGCTCGACGTCGGGCTGGCGCGCGCGGTCGAGCGGTGGAGCGGCCGCGACCCGGGCGCCCTCGTCGGCGATGGCGATCACGGGCCGATCGGGCCGGCCGGCACCTCCGTGCTGCTCGCGGTCGCGCTGACCCGCGTCGTCGCGGTGATCGCGATCCGCCCGTCGGCGTGGCTGGCGGCGCTCGTCGTGGCGCCGCTGCTCGGGCGGTGGGCGGCGCTCGCGCTGCAGCGGCTCGGCGACGTGCTCGAGCCGCCGGCGCCGGACCGCCGCTCGCTCGTCGTCGGCGGCGTGAGCTGGCTGCAGCTCGGCGTCGTCACCGCGCTGGTCGGCGTCGTCGCGGTGCTCGGGCTCGGGGCCGTCGCGCTGGTCCTGCTGGCGATGTGCGGCGCGATCGCGTTCGTCGCCGGGCTGGTCGTCGAGCGCGCGCGCGGCGGGCTCGACGGTCACTCGCTCGCCGCCGTCGCGGCCGCGTGCGAGGTGCTCGCGCTCGTCGGGATCGCCGCGATCGCCCCGGCGCTCGTCTCGCCGTGGTCGGCCTGACGCCGGCCTGACGCCCGCGCCGGCTCACCACGCGGCGAGCAGCCGGACCAGCGCGCGCGCCCGCGGCCGCAGCGTCGACACCTCGATGTGCTCGTCGTGGGTGTGGTAGCCCTTGCCGCGCGGCCCCAGGCCGTCGATCGCCGGCACGCCGAGCGCGCTCAGCGTGTTGCCGTCGGAGCCGCCGCCCTGCAGCGGCGCCTCGCCCGCGCCGAGCCCCTCGGCCCGCGCGCACGCGCCGTAGCGCGCCGCGAGCGCGGCCGACGCCGCGGTCCGCTCCTGCGGCGGGCGCTTGACGCCGCCGCCGAGCACGAACCGCGCGCCGCTCGCCGCCGCGACGTCGCGCGCGATCGCGTCGAGCTGGACGAGCACGTCGTCGCCGTCGGTGCCGCGGACGAACCGGAAGTCGATCGCGCACTCGGCGTGGGCCGGGACGGTGTTGGCGCTGGTGCCGCCGCGCGCGGTGCCGACGTTGACCGTGACGCTGCCGTCCTCGGTGCCGAGCTGCTGCGCGGCGTCGATGAACCGCGCCAGCGCCCAGATCGCGTTGACCCCGAGGCGGGCGTCGTTGCCGGCGTGCGCCGCCTTGCCGGTGACCGCGACGTGGACGGTGCCGACGCCCTTGCGCGCGACGACGATCTCGTCGGCGACGCGCCCCGCCTCGAACACCAGCGCGCCGGCGGCGCCGCGCCCGAGCCGCTCGAGGAACGGCCGGCTGTCGAGCGAGCCGGTCTCCTCGTCGCCGACGGAGACCAGCGCCAGCGGCAGCGCGGCGAGCCGACCGGCGTCGTGCAACGCCGCCAGCGCGGCCCACACCGTGACCAGGCCGCCCTTCATGTCGAGCACGCCGGGCCCGCGCAGCCGGTCGCCGTCGAGGTCCCACGCCTCGAACGTCCCCGGCGGGAACACGGTGTCGTGGTGGCCGACCAGGACGATCCGCCGCGCCGCCCCGTCGCGCCAGGCGGGCGTCGTCCACGCCAGGTGGTCGCCGGTGCCGTCGCCGGGCTGGCGCTCGAGCGCCAGCGGCAGCGGCGCGAGCGCCTCCGCGAGGCGCGCACCGACCTCGTTGACGCCGTCGACGTTACCGGTGAACGAGTTGACCTCGACCCACCGGCGCAGCAGCGGCAGCATCTCGGCGGCGCGGCGATCCACCGCCGCGAGCGCGGCGTCGAGGGAGGCGTCGTCGGTCATGGCGCCGACTGTAACCCTCGCGGCCGCGTCACGGCACCCGGCGGCGCCGCGACACCAGCAGCAGCGCGAGCAGCGCCGCGAGCCCCGCGGTCGTGGCGTAGCGCCCGACGCGCGCGCCCGGCGGCGCGTAGGCGAACACGACGCGGTGCGCGCCGGCCGGCGTCGCGACCCCGCGCAGCACGCCGTCGACCCGCTCGACCGCGGCGGCGACGCCGTCGATGGTCGCGGTCCAGCCCGGGGCCCAGCCCTCCGCCAGCACGACGACCCCGGCCGGGCCGTCGCACGTGACGACGACGCGCTCGGGGCGCTCGACGTCGACGGCGCACGGCACCAGCCCGGCGCCCGCGTCGTCGGGCGGCGCCGGCCCGTCGCCGAGCCGCGCGACGACGCCGTTGGCCAGCGGCTCGGCGCCCGGCGGCGGGAACACCGCGGCGCGCGCGGCGGCGTCGTCGGGGAACCACCGCCACCGCGGCGCGACGAACGCGCGCGGCCGGCGCGCGCCGGTGGCGACCAGCACCTCGGTCGAGCGCTCGCCGACGACCCGCAGCGCCGCCGGGGTCGCGATCGACTTGGGCAGCAGCGCCAGCTCGATCGCGTAGCGATCGAGCATCCGCGCCCCGGCGGTGGCGGACGCCGCCCACAGCGCGTCGACCTCGACGTGGCGCCCCGGCGCCGGCCATCGCACGGCCGCGACGCCGGCGCGCGACGGCGTCGCCCGCGCGAACGTCTGCACCTGATCGATCAGCTCGGGCGCGGGGACATGCTCGGGGCGGTACAGCCGCGGCGGCAGCCCGGCGGCGCGCAGCGCGGCGAGCTCGCCCGGCGCGCCGGGCGCCGCCCCAGCCTCGGCGCCCTCGGCCGCCTCGGCGCGCTCGGCGCGCTCGGCCGCGACCAGCATGCTCGGCCGCGCCGCCAGCGCCGCG
>WYBA01000512.1 GCA_011526095.1 Myxococcales bacterium
CTCGCGGAGGACCCGGCGCCCGAGGTCGCGGCGGCGGCGCGCACCCGCCGCGTCGTCCTCGCCGGCCGCGCCGCGAGCCTGGCCGAGGTCGCGCTCGCCGTCGCCGGCGCGCCGCGCGCCTCGCGGGACCGCGCCGTGCTGGCCGCGGCGTGGTTGCAGGCCCCCGCCGGCTGAGCCACGATCGGGTCGTGTCGATTGCCCGCCCCGGCGCCCGCTTCGTCGCCCGCGCCGTCGCGCTCGCCGCCGCCGGGTGCGCCGTCGCCGGGGCCGCGGCGGCCGCGCGCGCGCCCGCCGGGCGCGTCGTCCGCGTCGAGCGCCCGGTCGCGACCACCGTCGCGGTGCCCGCCGGCACGTTCGAGATGGGCGTGTCCGACGACGACGCCGCGACCGCATACGCCGTGTGCGGCTACCTCCACGGCGAGAGCGAGGACGCGCTGGCGCTGTGCGCGGTCTACCGCGACATGCTGCTGCACATGCTGGCGCGCGACGTCACGCTCGACGCGTTCCGCATCGATCGGCTCGAGGTGACGGTCGGCGAGTACCGCGCCTGCGTCGCCGCCAGCGGCTGCGCGATCGACCCGCTGATCGCCGGCGACGAGCGCCACGTCGCCTCCGACGACCTGCCCCTGGTCAACGTCACGTGGGACGAGGCCGAGGCGTTCTGCGCGTGGCGCGGCGGCCGGCTGCCGACCGAGGCCGAGTGGGAGCGCGCCGCCCGCGGCGACGACGGCCGGCGCTGGCCGTGGGGCAACACCGATCGCCACGACGACTTCAACCACGGCCAGCTCCCGCCCGACGTGATGGTGGAGCTGCGCGACGCCGACGATCGGGCGCGGGGCAGGCTCTACCTCCACGCCGATCCCGACGACAGCGACGGTCACGCCTACGCCGCCCCGGTCGGCTCCTACCTGTGGGACGAGGGTCCGTACGGCACGCACGATCAGGCCGGCAACGTCGCCGAGTGGGTCGTCGACGAGGTCGTGCTCGAGGGCTACGACGACCTGCCGAGCGTGAACCCGGTGCGCCGCGGCAGCTACGGCGGCGCGGTCGCGCGGGTGGTGCGCGGCGGCTCCTGGCGCGACCCGCCGACGTTCGCGCTGCCGTCGCTGCGCGTCGCCGTCAACCTGCTGGTGCTCCGCGGCGATCAGCGCCACCCGCACATCGGCTTCCGCTGCGCCTACGACGCCGTCGAGCCCGCGGCCGCCACGGCCGCCGCGGCGAACTGATCGCCGCTACGGCGCAGCGTCCGGCGGCGTCGCGTCCGGCGCGACCTCGGCGTCCGGCGCGACCTCGGCGTCCGGCGCGGGCGTCGCGTCCGGCGGGCCCGCGTCCCATCCGGTCGACAGGTCGGCGTCGATCCACGCGGCGTCGATCCCGCCGTCTGCCTCGGGGAGGTCCGGGTCGGTGGCGCACTTGCCGGCGCGCTGGCACACCAGGCCGTCCTCGCAGTCGCTGTCGACCTGGCACGTGCCGCCGACGCCCTGCTTGCACGCCGGGAGCGCGGCGGACAGCAGGAGGGCGAGGGCGAACCAGCGGGGCAGGCGAGGGGACATGGGGACTCCGGATAGCACGGACCCGGCAGCCCCCGCGAGGGTTGCCCGGGGCCGCAGGTCAGGCCTCGGCGTCGTCGTCGGGGCCGCCGACCTCGAGCCACTCGACCGACGACACCTCGTACTCGCGCTTGCCCTTGGGCGTGGTGACCACGACCGTGTCGCCGACGCTCTTGCCGATCAGGGCGCGCGCGACCGGGGCGCCGATCGAGATCTTGCCCTTCTTGATGCTCGCCTCGTGCTCGCCGACGATCGTGTAGCGCTGCTGCTCGCCCGAGTCCGGGTCCTCGATCGTCACGGTGGCGCCGAACCGGACCGTGTCGCCCGACAGCGAGGTCGGGTCGATCACCTCCGCGAGCGCCAGCTTGGCCTCGTACTCGCGGATCTTGGCCTCGATCATCGCCTGCTCTTCCTTGGCGGCGCTGTAGTCGGCGTTCTCCGACAGGTCACCGTGGCCGCGCGCGATCTCGATCGCCTTCGAATTGTTCGGGCGGTCGACTTCCTTGAGCTTCTTGAGCTGCCTTTTCATCCAAGAGTTGCCGGCGGGCGTCATCGGGAACTTGTCAGCCATGGATTCACCAGCCCAGAGGTCCAGAACCATCAGATTCAGGGGGAGCCCCTCCACAGGTCCGGGACCTGCGGTCCCGGTGGGCTCCCCCTGAAACCCCCATCCGGGATTCGTCGTTGCGTGGGCCCTATTGGTATCCCTGCAGCGGCGCGACCCGCAACCCTTCCTGCCGGGTCAGCGCGATCGCGTCGATCGCCGCCAGGGCGCCGCGGATCGTCGTGAAGTAGGCGATGCCGTTGCGCAGCGCGCCGCGGCGGAGCGAGCGGGAGTCGAGGATCGCCTGGGCGCCCTCGGTGGTGTTGACGACGAAGTCGATCTCGCCGTTGTCCATCGCGTCGACGCAGTGCGGCCGCCCCTCGAGCACCTTGTTGACGCCGCGCACCGCCAGCCCCGCGGCCGCCAGGTTCTTCGCGGTGCCGTGGGTCGCGACCAGCTCGAACCCCAGCTCGGTCAGCCGGCGCGCCAGGTCGATCGCGATCTTCTTGTCCGCGTCCCGGACGCTGAGGAACGCCGTGCCCGAGGTCGGCAGCTCGACCCCGGCGGCGAGCTGCGCCTTGACGTAGGCGCGCACGAACGTGTCGTCGATGCCCATGACCTCGCCGGTCGACCGCATCTCGGGCCCGAGGATCGTGTCGACCTCGTCGAACTTGACGAACGGGAACACCGACTCCTTGACCGCGACGTGGGTCGGCTGCTTCTCGACGACGCCGAGCTCGGCCAGCGTCCGCCCGGACATGACGCGCGCCGCGACCTTGGCCAGCGGCACGCCGATCGCCTTGGACACGAACGGCACGGTGCGCGAGGCGCGCGGGTTGACCTCGAGCACGTAGACCGTGCCGTCGTGGACCGCGAACTGCGTGTTCATCAGCCCGACGACGCCGAGCTCTCGCGCGAGCAGCCGCGCCTGGCGCCGCACCTCGTCGATGATCGCCGGCGGCAGCGAGTACGGCGGCAGCGAGCACGCCGAGTCGCCGGAGTGGATGCCGGCCTCCTCGATGTGCTCCATCACGCCGCCGACGACGACCGCGCCGGTCTTGTCGGCGACGACGTCGACGTCGAGCTCGACCGCGTCGGCGAGGAACTGGTCGATCAGCAGCGGCAGGCCGATCGGGTTGGAGTGCGAGGTGCCGATCACCCGCTCGAAGTAGTCCTCGAGCGTGCGCGCGTCGTAGACCCGCTCCATCGCGCGCCCGCCGAGCACGTACGACGGCCGGACCATCACCGGGTAGCCGATCTCGGCGGCGCGGGCGCGCGCCTCGTCGAGCGTGCGGGCGATGCCCCACCGCGGCGCGCGCAGCCCGAGCTTGGCCATCAGCTCGCCGAACCGCTCGCGGTCCTCGGCCCGGTCGATCGCGTCGGCGGTCGTGCCGAGCAGCGGCACGCCGGCCGCGGTCAGCGGCACCGCCAGCTTCAGCGGCGTCTGGCCGCCGAACTGGACGATCACGCCCTCGGGCCGCTCCTTGTCGCAGATCTCGAGCACGTCCTCGAGCGTGAGCGGCTCGAAGTACAGCCGGTCCGAGGTGTCGTAGTCGGTCGACACCGTCTCGGGGTTGCAGTTGACCATGATCGACTCGATGCCCTCGTCCTCGAGCGCCATCGACGCGTGGACGCAGCAGTAGTCGAACTCGATGCCCTGGCCGATCCGGTTGGGGCCGCCGCCGAGGATCACGACCTTGCGGCGGTCGCTCGGGCGCGCCTCGCACTCCTCCTCGTAGGTCGAGTAGAGGTACGGCGTGTGCGACTCGTACTCGGCGCCGCAGGTGTCGACGCGCTTGAACACCGGGCGGACGCCGGCGGCGCGGCGCGCCGCGCGCACGGCCCCGTCGGTGACGCCGAGCAGCGCCGCGATCCGGCGGTCGGACATCCCGGCGCGCTTGAGCTGGCGCAGCCGGTCGCGGTCGCCGAGCACGGCCTCGGCCGGGCGCGCGGCGGCCAGCTCGGTCTCCATCCGCGCGATCGCCTGGATGTGCTCGAGGAACCACGGGTCGATCCGCGTCAGCTCGTGCGCGCGCTCGAGCGTCATCCCGAGCTGGAACCCGCGCGCGACCTGGAACAGCCGGTCGGGGCCGGGGATCGCCATCGCCCGCTCGAGCAGCGGCAGGTCGTCGGCGAGCGGCCCGAGCGGCAGGTCGAACCCGTCGCGCCCGGTCTCGAGCGAGCGGATCGCCTTGCCCAGCGCCTCGCGGAACGTCCGGCCGATCGCCATCGCCTCGCCGACCGACTTCATCTGCGGGCCGAGCACCGAGCGCGCGCCCGGGAACTTCTCGAACGCGAACCGCGGCCACTTGACGACGACGTAGTCGATCGTCGGCTCGAACGACGCCGGCGTGACCCGGGTGATGTCGTTCTGCAGCTCGTCGAGCGTGTAGCCGATCGCCAGCTTGGCGGCGATCTTGGCGATCGGGAAGCCCGTGGCCTTGCTCGCCAGCGCGCTCGACCGCGACACGCGCGGGTTCATCTCGATGACGATCTGGCGGCCGGTCGCCGGGTCGACCGCGAACTGGACGTTGCTGCCGCCGGTCGTGACGCCGATCTCGCGCATGATCGCGAGCGAGGCGTCGCGCATGCGCTGGTACTCCTTGTCGGTCAGCGTCATCGCCGGCGCGACCGTGATCGAGTCGCCGGTGTGCACGCCCATCGGGTCGAGGTTCTCGATCGAGCAGATGATGATCGAGTTGTCCTTGCTGTCGCGGACGACCTCGAGCTCGTACTCCTTCCAGCCGAGCACCGACTGCTCGATCAGCACCTGGTGGACCGGGCTCTGGTCGAGCGCGAACTGGACCATCCGGTCGAGCTCGCGCGCGTTGTACGCGATCCCGCCGCCGGAGCCGCCGAGCGTGAACGACGGGCGCAGGATCGCGGGGAACCCGACCTCGTCGATGATCGCGCGCGCCTCCTCGACCGAGGACACCAGGAACGAGGTCGGGCACTGCAGGCCGATCCGCTGCATCGCCTGCTTGAACTGCTCGCGGTCCTCGGCCATCTCGATCGACCGCACCGTCGCGCCGAGCAGCTCGACGCCGTGGCGCTCGAGCACGCCGGCCTTGGCCGCGGCCATCGCCAGGTTGAGCCCGGTCTGGCCGCCGAGCGTCGGCAGGATCGCGTCGGGCTTCTCGCGCTCGAGCACCTTGTCGAGCACGTCGACCGTGAGCGGCTCGACGTACGTCGCGTCGGCCAGCTCCGGGTCCGTCATGATCGTCGCCGGGTTGGAGTTGATCAGGATGACGCGCAGCCCCTCCTCGCGGAGGGCCTTGCACGCCTGGGTGCCGGAGTAGTCGAACTCGCAGGCCTGGCCGATCACGATCGGCCCGGACCCGATGATGAGGACAGACGCCAGGTCAGGGCGGCGCGGCATGGGCGGTCTTTATCACAGCCGGAAGGTGAACGATCCATGCCATGGGCACCTCGGGCGTTGCCGATCGCCGCCCTGGGAGTTAGCTTCCGGCCCAACATGGTCTTCGGGCTGTTCTCGAACAAAGAAAAGGCGCTGCAGAAGACGATCGAGCGCGCCACCAACAAGCTGTCCCAGCAGCCCGACCGGTGGGCGGCGATGGAGAAGCTGCGCGAGGACGGTTCGGAGGAGGCGCTGTTCGGCCTGTGCCGCCGGTTCGCCATCGTCTGCCAGAAGGCGTCCGAGGACGAGGCCGAGAAGGCCTGGGTCGTCGACGTGCTGGTCGCCAAGGGGCCGCTCGCCCTGGCGCCGCTGCGCCGCTACCTCAAGAACCAGGCTCAGCTCGCGTTCGCGCTCGCCGTGCTCGGTCAGATCGTCGACAAGGACAAGGCGCTCGAGGTCATCGACGACGTGCTGGCGACCGAGGAGCCGGGCTACACGCGCGATCCCGAGCGCCGGCTCGACGTGATCAAGTGGCTGGGCGAGTGGAAGCAGGCGACCGCGGCGGACGTGGTGCCGCGGCTGGCGCCGTACCTCAAGGACCACAGCGAGGACGTGCGGTACTTCGCGGCCGAGGGCATCGCCCGGCACTGGAGCCCCGAGGTCGGCGACCACCTGCTCGCCGCGCTGGTCAACCCGGAGGAGGAGGCGGGGCGGTTCAAGCGGTTCCTCGCCGAGCTGCTGGCCCAGCACAAGCACCCGCTGGGCGACGCCGCGGACAAGGTCCGCTCGGCCCTCGTCGGGCCCGCGACCGAGGGCTTCGGGATCCGCGACGGCCTGCTGGTCGCGCGCTAGTGCCGTGACCGTCGCATTCTGCTCCGGCACGGCACGTCGCCTCGATCATACGGGGCTCGCCGCCCCGCCCGACGAGCACAGCTCGTCGGGACCCACCCCGCCCAGAGGTCGGAGCGCCAGCGCGCGCTAGAAGCGCAACGACGTCAGCACGCCGGCCTGGCCGGGTGCGATCGCGGGGCTGATCGAGAGGGCCGAGCCGCTCTCGGCGTTCGAGCCGCGGTCGAGGACGAACATCGTGACCGCGAGCGCCGCGCTGGCGCCGGCCGCGGCGAACGCGATCGTCGACCACGTGTCGAACTTCTCGCCCTCGTCGGCGAGGTTCTCGTAGTTCTCGCGCACCGTGCCCTCGTACGAGGCAGGCAGCTCGGTAGCGGGGTCGCGGAAGTCGGCGAGGCCCTCGAGGTCCTCCTTCCGCGAGGAGGCGGACATCGCGAAGATCGCGCCGGCGGTGCCGAACGCGACGGTCGCGCCGACGGCGATCCAGCCGACGGTCTTCTTGGTGGAGGGCTTGGTGTCGAGGAAGCTGGGATCGGTTCCGCCGACGACGGCGCCGTCGCCGACTCCGTCTCCGACTCCGGTTCCGTCTCCGGCTCCGGTTCCGTCTCCGGTTCCGTCTCCGACTCCGGTTCCGTCTCCGACTCCGGTTCCGTCTCCGGTTCCGTCTCCGACTCCGTCTCCGGTTCCGACTCCGTCTCCGGTTCCGTCTCCGGTGCCCGTGCCCGTGCCCGTGCCCATGCCCGTGCCCGATCCGCCCTCCGCCCCCGTCCCCACGCTGCCCCCGCACGCCTCGATCCCGCGCTCGGTCGCCTTGCGCTCGTCCTCGCCGTACTGCGCCTCCTTGAGGTACCGACGGTAGTAGCGCAGCGCCGCGTCGCACTTGCCGGCCTTCTGGAACGCCTGGCCGAGGTAGAAGAACAGCCAGGGCTTCTTGATCAGGTCGTAGGCGATGCCGTACTCGGCCGCGGCGGCGTCGTAGCGCCCCTCCTTCTCGGCCTGCTGCCCGATCTCGAAGTGCCGCTTCGCCTCCACCTTCGGGTCCTCCTCGGCCGCGACGTATCTGGGCGCGACCAGGGCAGGGGCGGCGAGGGCCAGGGCAAGGGACACCACCAGGGAGCCGTGCTTCCTCATCGCCGCGATCCTAGCCCCGGCGACGGCCACGGGACAACTGCCGTGATATAGGAGCCGCAGTCGTCATGGCCAAGATCGACCAGGTTCGCAACATCGGGATCGTCGCTCACATCGACGCGGGCAAGACGACCGTCTCGGAGCGCTTCCTCTACCACTCGGGCAAGATCCACAAGGCGGGCGAGGTCCACGACGGGGAGACCCAGATGGACTGGATGGCCCAGGAGCGCGAGCGCGGCATCACGATCACCGCCGCCGCGACGACGTTCGAGTGGGCCAAGCACGAGATCCACCTGATCGACACCCCGGGCCACGTCGACTTCACGATCGAGGTCGAGCGCTCGCTGCGCGTGCTCGACGGCTGCGTCGTCGTGTTCTGCGCCGTCGGCGGCGTCCAGCCCCAGTCCGAGACCGTCTGGCACCAGGCCGACAAGTTCAAGGTCCCGCGCCTGGCGTTCATCAACAAGCTCGACCGCGTCGGCGCCGACTTCGCCGCGGTCGTCGCCGAGATCCGCGAGCGCCTCGGCGCCAACGCCGTGCCGATCCAGCTGCCGATCGGCACCGAGGACGCGTTCGAGGGCGTGATCGACCTCGTCCGCATGCGCGCCCTGTACTTCTCGGGCGAGCTCAACGACACGCCGCGGGTCGAGGACATCCCGGCCGAGCTGGCCGAGGCCGCGGCGACGGCGCGCGACGCGATGATCAACTCGCTCGCCGATCTCGACGACGCGCTCGCCGAGAGGTACCTCGAGGGCGGCGAGCTGTCCGTCGCCGAGCTCGACGCGGTGATCCGCAAGGCGACGTGCGCGGTGAAGATGGTGCCCGTGCTCGGCGGCACCGCGCTGCGCAACAAGGGCATCCACCCGCTGCTCGACGCGGTCATCGGCTACCTGCCGTCGCCGGCCGACGTCCCGCCGGTCCACGGCGTCGACCCGCGCGACCCGACCAAGGAGCTGTCGCGCGCGCCCAAGAACAGCGAGCCGTTCGCCGCGCTGGCGTTCAAGGTCGCGATGGACGAGGGGCGCAAGGTCGTGTTCCTGCGCATCTTCTCCGGCACGGTCGAGGCCGGCGCCGAGATCCTCAACGTCCGCACCGGCAAGAAGGAGAAGATCTCGCGGCTGTTCCGCATCCACGCCGACAAGCGCGAGCGCCTCGACAAGGGCGTCGCCGGCGAGATCGTCGCGGCGGCGGGGCTCAAGGACGCGACCACCGGCGACACGATGTGCGTCGCCACCGCGCCGATCCTGCTCGAGCGGATCGACACCTACGAGCCGGTGATCAGCCAGGCGATCGAGGCCGAGAACAGCCAGGCCAAGGAGCGGCTCGACTTCGCGCTCGGCAAGATGGTCGAGGAGGATCCGACGTTCCGCACCAACGAGGATTCCGAGACCGGCCAGACGATCATCCGCGGGATGGGCGAGCTCCACCTCGAGATCATCGTCGACCGGATGCGCCGCGAGTACGGCGTGCAGGCCAACGTCGGCAAGCCGCAGGTCGTCTACCGCGAGACCGTGACCGGCGAGGCCGAGGGCACGGCGGTGTTCGAGCGCGAGCTGGAGTCCAAGCACCTCTACGGCGAGGCGACCTGCAAGGTCGCGGCGCGCCCGCGCGGCGCCGGCATCGTGGTCGAGAAGAAGCTGCCGCCCGTGCCGATGCTGCCCGACGAGGTCGTCGCGGCGGCGATGCAGGGGCTCAAGGACGCCGCGTCGTCGGGCGCCGACGGGTTCCCGCTGGTCGACGTCGAGGTCACGCTGCTCGCGGTCGGGATCCGCGAGGGCGCGGACCCGGTGATCGGCGCGCGCGCCGCCGCGGCCGAGGCGTTCCGCCGCGCCGTCGTCGCTGCCGGCCCGGTCCGGCTCGAGCCGATCATGAACGTCGAGGTCACGACCGACGACGAGTTCCTCGGCGCGATCATCGGCGACCTCAACCAGCGCCGCGGCCACATCCAGGACGTCGCGCAGCGCGGCACCAAGCGGCTGGTCACGGCGCGCGTGCCGCTGCGCAACATGTTCGGCTACTCGACGCGGATGCGCAGCCTGTCCGAGGGCCGCGCCACGTACGCGATGACGTTCGACGCGTACGGGACGCTGGAGGGCTGAGCGTGGCGACGCGGGCGGTCGCGGTGGTGGGCCTCGCGCTCGTCGCGGGCTGCGGCGGCGCGCCGCCGTCGCCGGTTCCTCACCCCGGCCCCGACCCGTTCGCCGGCGAGCCGCGCGCGGTGTTCGACCGGCTCGAGCAGCGGCTGCTCGACGCCGACCGCGTCGAGCTGACCGCCGTGGTCTCGGCCTCGGGCGCGGTGACGGCCGAGCTGACCGGCACGATCGTCGTCGAGCCGCAGCTCGAGGCGTCGATCGTCATCGACGGCACGTTCGACGGCAACGAGCTCGAGGCGCGGTGGGCGTCGAGCGCGGCCAAGGCGATCGACACCCCGCCGCCGACCTGGGCCGACGGCATCCTGGTCGGCTGGACGCGGATGGGCGTGCTCCACAACTGGGCGCGGATGGTGGTCGGCGGCGATCCGGACGTCGACGTGCGCGCGGCGATGGAGGTGACCGAGCTGGCGTGGCAGCACGGCGTCCCGGCGAGCCGCACGCTGACCGGCCAGCTCGTGTTCTCCGGCGCGCCGATCGGCGAGGTGGAGCTGACGCTCGACGAGCGCGGCCTGCCGCGCCACCGCGTCCAGGTCGTGCACTTCCCCGAGGGCGACATGCGCGTGCTCGAGGAGTACGCGGCCGTGTCGGTGAAGTGACCGCCGCGGCGCGCGCTGCTTGAAGCGCTTATCGAAGTGCACGGCGGCCAATCCGGAAACTGGCCCACGATCGATCGCGCCTCGACGATGCGAGCATGTCGGATCGCTCGCGGGGTCGCTCGCGCATCGCCGTTCGTCCCGCCCTCGTCGCTGGCAAGACCGCGCGCCGCGCGACCGCCGCGAACCTCGCGCCGGCCCTGCGCCCCGCGCCCGAGACCGCGCTCGACGGTGACGTCGGCCCGATCGTGAAGTGGGTCGGCGGCAAGACGCGCCTCTTGCCCGCGCTGCTGTCCCGCCTGCCCGCGACCTACGGCCGCTACTTCGAGCCGTTCGCCGGCGGCGCCGCGCTGTTCTTCCGGCTGCGCCCGCGCGCCGCGGTGCTCAACGACTTCAACGCCGACCTCGTCGCGACCTACCGCGCGGTCGCGCGCGACGCCGACGCGGTGATCCGCCGGCTCGACGTCCACCGCCGCCACCACGCCGAGGCGCATTACTACGACGTGCGCGCGCGGTGGAACGACCGCGCGGTGTCGTGGTCCCCGGTCGATCGCGCCGCGGCGTTCATCTACCTCAACAAGACCTGCTTCAACGGGCTGTGGCGGGTCAACCGCGGCGGCGCGTTCAACGTGCCGATGGGCCGCTACGTCGACCCGCCGATCTGCGTGCCCGACGCGCTGCGCGCGGCGTCGCGCGTGCTCGCGCGCGCCGACCTGCGCTCCGGCGACTATCGCGCCGCGGTCGCCGACGCCGCCGAAGGCGATCTCGTCTACTTCGACCCGCCGTACGATCCGGTCAGCACGACCGCGAGCTTCACCAGCTACACCAAGGCCGCGTTCGGCCCCGACCAGCAGCGCGAGCTCGCCGACCTCGCGCGCGGGCTCGTCGCGCGCGGCTGCAAGGTGGTGCTGTCGAACAGCGACACCCCGTTCGTCCGCTCGCTCTACAAGGGCTTCCGCGTCGATCGCGTCCAGTGCGCGCGCGCGATCAACTGCAACGCCGCCAAGCGAGGCGACGTCGACGAGGTGATCGTCATGGGCGGCTTCTAGTCAGGAGCGCGCCGACCGTGGGTCGGCGCGTTCCTGTCCAGGCCTCGCGCCTCGCGCTCGGCTGATCGATCGCGCCTTCGGGCCGTCGGCATAGCCGTCGGCCGCTCGGCGCTGGTTCGGAGCGGGCGGACTCCCGCCCGCGCAGATGCGCGGGCCGCCCGCGCGATCACAACGGAATCGCGGCCAGGTAGCCCTGCGTGACCGGGTCGTAGTCGACCAGCACGCCGGCGACGCGGGCCGCGGCGGCGATCCGCTCGACCTCGGCGCGGTTGCCGCGGACGACCATGCGCGGGTCGGCCGAGGTCTCGCACGCGGCGAGGAACGCGCGCGCCTTGACCACGTTCTTGAACGCGAGCAGGTACGTCTGGTTGTCTCCCGCCCGCGCCATCATCGGCACGCGGCCCTCGGCGTCGCTGACGGGCAGCTCGCCTTCGTTGGCGACCAGCAGGACCCACAGGCCCTCGATCGACGTCGGGATGTTGGACGCGGCGGTGGCGCCGGTCTGGGTCGTGGGTCGGCGCCGCGTCGGGTCCTGACCGCTCACTGGATGCATCCAGATCTCCTTGGAACTTCCACTTTTACGCGGGGTTTGGTGCCGCGTTTCGGCCCCTGAGTCAAGCCAAATCTCCGTGACGTGGAGATCGTCCGCGACACGCGGGCACCTCGCCACGCGATCCAGATCGCGGTAACCATTGGCGGCTTGCCGCGGCGCCGCCACGGCGCGACACCTCCCGAGATCCCATGGCCGGCTTTCGCCTCCCCGTGCTGCCACCCGACGCGCCGTCGGCCGTCGCGGCGTCGACGGTGTCGCCGGCGCCGGCGGCGCTCGGCGACGGCCCGGTCCCGGCCGATCCGCTGCTGGATCCGTTCGCGCGGCGCATCCGCTACCTGCGGCTGTCGCTGACCGACCGCTGCAACTACCGCTGCGTCTACTGCATGCCCGAGGACGTGACGTTCCGGCCCCGCGCCGAGCTGCTCACGTTCGAGGAGATCCTCCGCCTGCTGACGGTGTTCGCGCGCCTCGGCGTCCGCCGCGTCCGCCTCACCGGCGGCGAGCCGACGGTGCGCAACGGCGTCGTCGACCTCGTCGCGCGCCTCGCCGCGGTGCCCGGCCTCGACGAGCTCGTCATGACGAGCAACGGCCACCGCCTGCCCGAGCTGGCCGGGCCGCTGGCCGCGGCCGGCCTGCGCGCGGTCAACGTGTCCCTCGACACCGTCGACGCCGACCGCTTCCACCGCCTCACCCACCGCGGCGATCTCGCCCGCGTCGTCGCCGGGATCGACGCGGCGCTCGCGGCCGGGCTCGAGGTCAAGCTCAACGCGGTCGCGCTCGCCGAGCGCGGCCTGTCCGACGCCGAGGTCGATCGCGACATCGTCGGGCTGTGCGAGTTCGCGTGGGCGCGCGGCACGGTCGTGCGGTTCATCGAGCACATGCCGATGTCGGGCGGCGAGCTGTTCGGCGACGGCCGCGAGGTCACCGCCGCGCGGATCCGCGCCACCGTCGCCGCCGCGTTCGGCGCGCTCGAGCCGGCGCCGCCGCGGAGCGGGCCGCCGCGCGGGCCGTCGCGCTACTGGCGCCTCGTCGACGCGCCGGCGCGCGAGGTCGGGATCATCTCGGCGATGACCGAGCACTTCTGCGACGACTGCAACCGCCTGCGCCTCACCGCCAGCGGCGAGCTCCACGCCTGCCTCGGCCACGACGACGCGACCAGCCTGCGCGACGTGCTGCGCGCCGGCGGCGACGACGCCGCGGTCGAGCGCGCGATCGCCGCCGCGGTCAGCGGCAAGCGGGCAGGGCACGAGTTCCAGCGGTCGGGGGCGGGTGGCCCCACCAAGCACATGGTGTCGATCGGTGGCTGACCCCAGCCGGCCCCCAGGCTGTACGACCGCTGCGCATCCCTTGCGCCAGGCCGTCCCGGTCGTGCCCGCACAACTGGTGATATCTCCCCCAGATCTCCCGGGGCGACGCGCAAGGCGTGCGCCCATTCGCCTCGCCAGCGAGGCCGGGCGGGCCCCCGGGAATTGGCCCGCAGCGTGCTAGGTTGGTGACCACGAGCACCCACGGAGGCAGCGTCCCCCATGCGGAACAGCACCGTTCTCAAGATCGTCCTCACCGCCTCGCTGGTCGTCGCCGGCGGCGGGTTCCTGGTGTACGCGTCGCTCGACGACGCGCAGTACTACGAGTTCGTCGACGTCGTCGCCAAGCAGCCCGAGAAGTGGGAGGGGCGTGACCTGAAGCTCCACGGCTACGTCGTGCCCGGCACGATCAAGGACGAGGGCGGCGGCACGCACTGGTCGTTCGTGCTCGAGCGCAACGGCGAGAAGGTCGCGATCGACTTCCAGGGCGTCAAGCCCGACAACCTCAAGGATCGCTCCGAGGTCGTCGCGCAGGGCAAGCTCCACACGTTCGCCGACGGCAAGCTGGTGCTGCGCTCGAACGAGATCATGGCCAAGTGCCCCTCGAAGTACAAAGGCGCGCAGTCGAACCAGGAGCTGTTCTGACCGCGCCGACGCCGGCGCGTGCACCACAGGGTCGAAATTTCCGAACGATCCACGCCACCGCCGCCCTCCCCACGCCTCCAGAAGAAGGGTAGACAAGAGCTGTGGCTCCTCTAGCTCACGTCGCGGCGACCGCGGCCACGGCGGTGCCGTCGGCCGCGGCGCCAGCCTCGCCGATCGCGATCGTCGGCACCGTCAGCCTGCTGGTGGCGTTCCTGGTCGCCGCCTGGTGCGTCGCCGCCGGCATCGCCGGCAACGCGCGCCAGAGCCGGCGGCTGGTGCTGTCGGCCGTCTACGGCCTCTACGGCTTCTTCGCGCTCGTCGGGCTGTCGTCGGCGCTGATCATCTACGCGTTCGTCACCCACGACTACTCGATCAAGTACGTCGCGATGACGAGCGACACGTCGATGCCGCTGTCCTACAAGATCACCGCGTTCTGGGGTGGTCTCGACGGCTCGCTGCTGTTCTGGGTGCTGATCCTCGCGGCGTTCGCGGCGATCGCGGTGCGCGTCAACCAGCACCGCCACCGCGACATGATCGGCTACGTCGTCGCGACGATCATGGTGGTGCAGCTGTTCTTCCTGGCGCTGCTCATCTACGTCAAGAACCCGTTCGCCACCGGGCTGACGCCGCCGCCGCCCGACGGGCAGGGGCTCAACCCGCTGCTGCAGAACTACTGGATGGTCATCCATCCGCCGTCGCTGTACATCGGCTACGTCTCCGCGACGATCCCGTTCGCGTTCGGGATCGCGGCGCTGGCGTCGGGGCGGCTCGACGACCTGTGGCTGTCGTCGGTGCGGTCGTGGACGCTGGTGTGCTTCTTCTTCCTGTCGTTCGGCCTGATCCTCGGCGGCCGGTGGGCGTACGAGGAGCTGGGCTGGGGCGGGTACTGGGCGTGGGACCCGGTCGAGAACGCCGGGCTGTTCCCGTGGTTCACCGCCGTCGCGTTCCTGCACTCCGCGATCATCCAGGAACAGCGAGGGATGCTGAAGTCCTGGAACCTCGTCCTCGTCATCCTGACGTTCCTGCTGACGATCTTCGGGACGTTCATGACCCGCAGCGGCGTGGTCCAGTCGGTCCACGCGTTCGGCAAGGACGACGAGCTGGCGCTGACGTTCATCCTGTTCATGGCCGCCGTCGCGATCATCGCGTTCGGCCTGGTCGTGTGGCGCGGGCCCAAGCTCAAGGCGCAGACCCAGTTCGAGTCGTTCTGGTCGCGCGAGTTCGCGTTCCTGCTGAACAACTGGATCCTCCTCGGCTGCGCGTTCTTCGTCCTGTTCGCGACGATGTTCCCGACGATCACCGAGGCGTTCCAGGACAAGCGGATCTCGGTCGGCATCCCGTTCTTCAACAAGTTCATGGTCCCGCTGGGGCTGCTGCTGCTGCTGCTGTCCGGCGTCGCGCCGCTCTTGGCGTGGCGGCGGACCACGCGCGAGCGGCTGATCCGGCAGTTCGCGTTCCCGGCGGGCACGCTGCTGGTCATCATCGCCGGGCTCGCCGCGGCGGTGCCCGAGACGCGGACGATGACGTCGATCTTCCACGACCGGGTGCGGCTGCCGATGCAGCTCATCTGCTTCGGCTTCGTCGCGTTCACGCTCGCGTCGATCGCGCAGGAGTACTGGGCGGGGCTGCGCGTGCGGATGAAGCAGACCGGCTCGGACCCGTTCACCTCGCTGGTCGGCATGGTGCTGGTCAAGCGCCGCAAGTACGGCGGCTACGTCGTCCACCTCGGCATCGCGCTGATGTTCCTCGGCTTCGCCGGCAAGGCGTGGGACACGATGACCGACCGCGAGATGCCGGTGCCGACGAAGGTGATGCTGGCCAAGAAGGCGCTCGACGCCAAGGGCCAGGACGTGAAGCTCACGACCGAGGAGGAGCGGCTCGCCACCTTCTACGTCAAGGGCTACCGCTTCGTGTACACCGACCTCGAGATGGTCTCCGACGATCACAAGTCGGCGACGACCGCGGTGGTCAAGCTCTACGACGGCGACGAGCTGCTGACGACGATGCACCCGGCGCGGTGGGACTTCCACAAGGGCGAGCAGCCGACGACCGAGGTCAGCATCCACCCGCGCCTGGGCGAGGACGTCTACATCGTGCTCACCGGGTTCGATCCGGAGGCCAAGGCGGCGACGTTCCGGATCTACATCAACCCGCTGATCAACTGGGTGTGGCTCGGCTTCGTGCTGCTCGGCATCGGCACGCTGATCTGCCTGATCCCGCAGAGCGTCGTCGATCTGGTGTCGAGCCGGCCGCGCACGCGGCTCGGGCGCGCCGCCGACGTCGCGGGCCTCTTGCTGATCATCGGCGCGACCACGTTCGCCTCGGTTCGCGCGGCCGAGGCGGGCGAGCCCGCAGCCCGCGGCGCCGGCGAGGTCCGGGTCGCGCAGGCCGGGCCGCCCAGCGGCATGGAGCACGATGACTCGAGCGGCCCCGGCGGCGCGCACGACGACGGCACCGGCCACGCCCACAAGTACCGCCCCGAGTCGCTGTCGGATCCGGGCGCGCGGTCGCTCGCCGCGCGGCTGATGAAGGAGCTGGTGTGCCTGTGCGGCGGCTGCCAGCGCGAGAGCCTCTACGACTGCAAGTGCGCCTATGCCGCCCAGGAGCGCGAGATCGTCCTGGGGCTGCTGGGCGAGCGCGACCTGTCGACCGCGGCGGCGCGCGACCAGGCGCACGACGAGATCGTGGCGGTGTTCATGAAGCGCTACGGCGGCGAGCACGTGCTCGCGACGCCGCGCAACCAGCTGTCGTGGATCCTGCCGTACGTCGCGATCGCCGGCGGGCTGGCCCTGATCTTCGTGCTGGGCCGTGGCTGGGTGAAGCGCGGCCGTCGCGACGCGACGGCGGGTGCGCCCAAGGCAACCGAGGACGAGACGTACGCCGAGAAGCTGGATGACGAGCTCCGGGACATCGACTGATCGCCGCGCGCGCGGGCGCGTGACCCTGGTCCTGGCGGTCGCCGCGGTGGCGTTGATCGCGGGCTGGGTGTTCGTGCTGTGGCACCACCGCTTCCGCGTCACCGCGCCCGTCGTGGTGCTGATGCTGGGGTGGGCGGCGGTGCTGTCCACCGTCTACTTCTTCTGGCGCACCGCGGACAACGCCGACCTCGACGACCGCGAGGACTGGTGGCGGGCGGCGGGGCGCGTCGAGGAGCTGCAGCGCGAGAAGCGCAGCCTGCTCAAGGCGATCAAGGAGACCGAGCAGGACCGCGAGATGGGCAAGCTGTCGGCGCAGGACGCGGCCGAGCTGATCGCCCGCTACCGCGGCCAGGCGATCGAGGTGATCAAGTCGCTCGAGGCGGCCGAGGGCGGCGCGGGCGGGGGCGGGGGCGACAGCGTGCGCGAGCGGATCGAGCGCGAGGTCCGGGCGCGCGCCCAGGTCGACCGGGCGGCCGCGGGCGGCAAGGCCGACGGTAAGGGCAAGAAGGCCAAGGACGGCAAGAAGAAGGCCGCGGCGGGCAAGGCGGACAAGCCGGCCGCGAAGACGGAGACGGAGGCGGAGACGGCGTCGGAGGCGGAGACGGCGACGGAGACGGAGACGGCGTCGGAGTCGGCGACGGAGACGGAGTCGGTACCGGAGACGGAGACGGCGTCGGAGACGGAGACGGCGTCGACGTCCAAGGACACGGAGGCTCGGACCGCATGAAGCGCGCATGGCTCGTCCTGCTGCTCGGCGCGCTCGCGGTCGGCGCCGCGGCGCCGGCGCAGGCACAAGCTCAAACGATGGCGGACGCCCTCGGCAAGCCGTTGCCCAAGAGCGACCTGCCCACCGGCACGATGACCGTGCGCGTGGTCGACGGCGAGATCTCCTCGCCCGTGATCGGCGCCGACGTCACGCTGCTCGTCGACGGCAAGCCGCGGGCCGCTCGCACCAACGAGAGTGGTCGCGCCACGTTCGCGGACCTGCCGCCGGGCGCCAAGGTCCAGGCCCAGATCGCCGGCGCCTCCGGCCCCGTCAGCTCGCTCGAGTTCGCCGTGCCGGCGGCCGGCGGCGTCGCGGTCATGCTCTCGACCAAGCCGTTCGCCGAGCCGATGGGCGGGGCCGGGCCGGGCGCGATGGCGCCGGGGCAGCGGCCGCCGCCGCGCCAGATGGCCGGCAAGCCCCGCCCCGAGCAGGGCGACCCCGTCGGGCAGGTCACCGTGCGGCTGTCGTTCAACGACTGGGACGACACCGCCGGCCTCGCGGACCGGCCGGTGATCATGGCCGCGCTCGCCTCCGACGACCGCGTCGCACTCAAGGTCGTGCGCACCGACGCCGGCGGGCGGGCCGTGTTCTCGGGCCTCGACACCTCGGGCAACACCGCCTACTACGCGATGACGCTGCTGACCCGGACGGGCGCGGAGGACCGGCTGATGTCGGACCCGATCCTGCCCGGCGCCGAGGCCGGCGTCCGCGTCATGCTCTCGGGCGACCGCGGCACCGCGGCGCCCGTCGACGACCTGTCCAAGGTCCTGCCCCAGCCGACGTTGCCGCCGGGGCAGGTGGTCGCCGCGTTCGTC
This sequence comes from Myxococcales bacterium, assembly GCA_011526095.1. Classification (GTDB taxonomy): domain Bacteria; phylum Myxococcota_A; class Polyangia; order Haliangiales; family Haliangiaceae; genus WYBA01. Next base: position 18,226 of record WYBA01000512.1, read on the forward strand.
GGCGCGCCCCAGGAGGGCGCCGTCGCCGAGCTGTACGACCTGTCCACCAACCAGGTCGTCGCGTCGAAGCCGATCGAGCGGTCGCGCGCGCTGCCCTCGACGATCGCCGCGCAGTTCGGACCGGTCGCTCCGGTCGCGGGCGCGGCGCCGGGCACGCTCGCGGTGACGGTGAAGCACAAGGGCGGCGGCCGCGGCGCGGCCCCGCTGCAGGGCATCGCCCTGCACGTCAGCGAGGTCTCGCCGGGGCCCGCCGCCGGCGCGGCGGGCCCCGAGGTGCAGCGCACCACCGTCGCGACCGGCGCGACCGACGCCGCCGGCGTCGCCACGCTCGCCGGCCTGCGCCCCGGCGCCGAGGTCGAGGTCACCGTGGTGGTCGAGGGCCGCCCGTTCTCGTCGAGCCGGTTCGTCGTCGACAAGGCGGCCGGCGCCGCGCTCGAGATCACCGCCGACTGGCAGGTGCTCGGCATGTACCAGGCGGTGTTCGACGGCGTCGACTTCACCAAGGAGACCGCCTACCTCGTCCAGACCCGGATGCACGACCAGCTCTACCGCTCCGGCGCGGTGATGCTGGGCATGACGCGCGGCGCGGCGGTGCCGCTGTACATCCTGCCGCGCGTCGCGGTCACGTTCGAGCTCGACGGCCGCGTCGACGACGAGTACTTCGCGTTCCAGGGCACATTCATCGTCCAGAACTTCGGCTGGTCGCCGTACGCCGGCCCGTCCGAGGGCATCCGCATCCCGATGCCGTCCGGCGCGACCGGGCTGGTGCTCGCCGACATGGACAAGGAGTGGGTGGTCGCCGAGCCGTCGGACTTTCGGCTCACCCGCCCGGTGCCGCCGTGGGGCGGCTCGTTCCGCGGCGCGTTCTCGCTGCCGATCTCCGACGGCACGATGACGTGGGATCTGCAGCTACCGTTCGGCTCCTACGAGAGCTCGCTCGGCATCCTCGACAACCCGGGCATGCGGCTCGACGTGCCGACGACCCAGAAGGTCGACCGCGTGCCGTCGATGGACGGCAGCCGTACGTTCCACGCGCTGCGCAGCATCACGATCCAGCCCAAGCAGCGCATGGTGTTCCGCATCCACGGCCTGCCGGTGCCGCCGGGGTGGCCGCGGGTCGCGCGGATCGGCGCCGGCATCGCCGTGCTGCTGATGCTCGGGATCGGCGCGTTCTTCGTCATCGCCTGGGCGCGCAAGCCCGAGGCCGACGGTGCGGGCGCGTCGCCCGCGGCCGAGGCGCGGGCCGCGCGCAAGCAGCGCAAGGCGCGGATCGAGGAGCTGCTCGATCAGGTCGCCGCGCTCGACCGCGAGCGCGGCGAGAGCACCGCCAGCACCGCCCGCCGCGACCAGCTCGTCGCCGAGCTCGAGGCGCTGTACCGAGCCGACGAGCGCGCCGCCGAGAAGGCCGCCGAGAAGGCCCCAGAGAAGGCCTGAACATGCTGGACCGCGTGACCGTCGCCCGCGTCGGCAAGCGCTACGGTCACCATCGGGCGCTGCACCAGGTCGACCTGGAGCTGGCGGCGGGCAGCGCGTGCGCCCTGCTCGGGCCCAACGGCGCCGGCAAGTCGACCCTGCTCGGCATCCTGTCGACCCTGGTCCGCGCCACCGCCGGCGAGGTCCGCTACCACGAGGGCGCGCAGGTCCGCGACCAGGACGACGAGCTGCGCCGCGACATCGGCGTGCTCGCCCACGCCAGCCTGTGCTACGGCGAGCTCGACGCGATCGAGAACCTGCGCCTGTTCGCGCGGCTCTACGACCTCGCCGACGCCGAGGCGCGGATCGGCGCGCTGCTCGACGAGGTCGGGCTCGAGCCGCGGGCCCGGACCCAGCCGGCGCGCACCTACTCGCGCGGCATGGTCCAGCGGCTGGCGCTGGCGCGGGCCCTGCTGGCCCGGCCGTCGCTGCTGCTGCTCGACGAGCCGTTCACCGGGCTCGACCGCGGCGGCGCGCTCGCGCTCGGGCGGCGCCTCGCCCAGGTCAAGGAGACCGGCGCGATCGTCCTGGTCGTCACCCACGACCTCGAGGCGATCGCCGGCCTGGCCGACCACGTCGTCGTCCTGCGCCGCGGCCAGGTCGCGTTCGCCGAGCACCGGGCGGCGGCGCGCGGCCACCGCGACGGCGGGTTCGCGTACGACGAGCTCAAGGCCATCTACCATGAGCACACCGACGCCGCCTGAGGCCGCCAGGCGCGCGGCGGGCGGCGCGGCGATCGCCCCGGACGCCCTGCCCGGGGCGCCCTCGGACGGGGCCAGATCGGCTAGAACAGCACCCGTGAGCTTCGTCCGCCATGTCGGCGCGGTGGCGTGGAAGGACCTCCGCGTCGAGCTGCGCAGCCGCGAGATCGTCTACACGATGGCGTTCTTCGCGGCGCTGCTGGTGGTGATCTTCTCGTTCGCGTTCGTCAAGGATCAGGGCGTCGTGGCCGAGGCGACCCCGGGCATCGTGTGGACGACGATCGCGTTCGCCGGGACGGTCGGCCTGGGCCGCGCGTTCGACCGCGAGCGCGAGGGCGACACGATGCGCGCGCTGCTGCTCACGCCGGCGAGCCGGCTCAGCGTGTTCCTCGGCAAGTCGGTCGCGATCACCGTGCTGATCGCCGCGGTGTCGCTCGTCGTCGTCCCGCTGGTGACGCTGTTGTTCGGCGCGCCGCTGTTCGCGCACCCGCTGCCGCTCTTGATCCTGCTCGTGCTCGGGGCGCTCGGGTTCTCGCTGGTCGGCACCGCGTTCGCGGCGATGCTGCTGCGCGTGCGGTCGCGCGACGTGCTGCTGCCGGTCGTCCTCTACCCGATCCTGGTGCCGATGTTCATCGCCGGGACCAAGGGCACCGCGGCGCTCGTCGCCGACGTGCCGGACCTGGCCGCGGCCTGGTACTGGGTGCAGTTCCTCGGCATCTTCGACGCGGCGTTCCTCGTCGTGTCGATGTGGACCTTCGAGAGCCTCGTGATCGAATGACGGAGCCGTCATGACCAGCACGCCTACCTCCACCGCGGGCACGCAGCGCCTCGGCGCCGGCACGATCGCGTTCGCGATCGCGGCGGCGATCGCGGCGATCGGCCTGCCGTACACGATCTGGCAGGTCTTCTACGGGACGCCGCTCGAGGAGCAGCTGTTCTTCAACCAGAAGATCTTCTACTACCACGTGCCCCACGCGATGCTGATGTTCGCCACGGTGTTCGTGTGCGGCATCGCCTCGTTCGGCTACCTGCGCAACCGCAAGGGCACGTGGGACGACGTCGCGCTCGCCGGCGGCGAGCTCAGCGTGCTGTTCGGCGCGATCGTGCTGATCACCGGCTCGGTGTGGGGGCGCGCGGCGTGGGGCGTGTGGTGGCAGTGGGACATGCGGCTCACCACCTCGCTGCTGTTGTGGCTGGTGATGGTCGGCTACGTGCTGGTGCGCCGGTTCGGCGGCCCCGGCTCGGAGCGGCTCGCCGCCGGCCTCGCCGTGTTCGGCATGGTCGACGTCCCGCTGATCTACTTCAGCGTCAAGATCTGGCGCACCGTGCACCCCAAGGCCGAGGTCGTGAGCACGCTCGACCCGGCGATGAAGCCGACGTTCTGGCTGAGCTTCCTCACGATCGGCGCGGTGCTCACCGTGCTGCTGCTGCTGCGCGTCCGCACCGCGCGCGCCGAGCGCGAGCTGCGCGAGCTGCGCGAGCGCGCCGACGACGCGGGCCTCCTCGACGGGTGATCACCATGCACAAGCCCCTGATCCCACTCCTCCTCACGCTCGGTCTGGCGCTCGGCGCCGCGACCGCCTCGGCCCAGCCCGCGGCGCAGCCCTACGCGCCGCCGGCGGCTGTGACCACCGACGGCTACGCCAGCCCCGACCGCGCGCGGTGCGAGGCCGAGCTGCGCAAGGACGCTGGCTGGTACGCCGAGCTCAAGCTCCAGCTCAAGGACGACGTCCACCAGGACGAGTACGCGACGTTCCAGCGCAACAACAAGCACGTGATCATCGCGTACGCGGCGATCTGGGTGCTGACCGTCGGCTTCGCGTTCCTGATGTGGCTGCGCCACGGCAAGCTCGCGGGCGAGCTGGCGCGGCTCAAGTCGGACATCGCGCGCGGCGCCAAGGACGCCGACGCCTAGGAGCGCGCGATGAGCTGGAACCACGTCCTCTACATCCCGATGGCGATGATGGGCGGCGTGCTCATCGGGTTCGTCCTCGGCGCGCGCGCCGCGCGCAACGCCTACGACCTGCAGCAGCGCCGCGACGCCGAGCGCGCCGCGGCCAAGGCCGAGCGCGAGGCCCGGCGCGCCGCCAAGGCCGCGGGCAGGCCCGGCGACGACGCCTGATCAGCTCGCGCGCAGCGCCGCCGCGAACGTCGCGGCGTCCGGCAGCCTCGCCGCCGGATCCTTGGCGAGCGCGTCGCCGAGCAGCGCGTCGAGCGCGGCGTCGCCGAGCGGCGGCGCCGGATCTTCGACGACCGCGGCGAGCGTCAGCCAGTGGGCGTCGCGCTTGAACAGGCGGCGGCCGGCGCGCAGCTCCCACAGGATCACGGCGGCGGCGAACACGTCGGTCGCGGGCGACCACGGCTCGCCGCGCGCCTGCTCGGGCGCCATGTACGCGTGGGTGCCGCGCACCGGGCCGGGCTCGCCGGGCGGGCGGCACACGCCGAGGTCGCACAGCACCGCGGCGCCGTCGTCGGCGACGACCAGGTTCGACGGGTTGACGTCGCCATGGAGCCAGCCATGGGCGTGGACGTGGGCGAGCGCGTCGAGCAGGTCGAGCACGAGCCGGCGCGCCGCCGCCGGCGACGGCGCCTCACCGGCGTCGAGCCGGCGCCGCAGGTCGAGCCCCGGCGCCAGGCCGAGCGCCAGCCACGGCCGCCCGTCGACCTCGCCGGCGTCGAGGCCCCGGACCAGGGCGGGGTGGGGCGGCAGCGTGCACGTCACCTGCTGCTCGCGCGCGAACAGCGCGCGCACCGCCGGCTCGCGCGCGGCGTGGGCGTGGAGCCGCTTCACCACGATGGGCGCGGCGCCGCCGGGGCGCGGCGCCGCCTCGCTCAGATCGGCGAGGTCGCCGACGGCGATGCGCCGGACCAGGCGCCACGGGCCGAACGGCTCGTCCATGTGAGACAGAGTAGCGCATCGGCGAGTTCGCTCTGTTCCGCTGGCCGCGCCGGGGCTAGCATGCGCGGCCTATGGCCTTCGACCTGTCGCTCACCGAGGAACAAGAGGCGCTGATCCAGACGGCGCGGGACTTCACCAAGAAGGAGATCATCCCGGTCGCCGCCCACCACGACGAGACCGGGGAGTTCCCCCGCAAGATCCTCGACAAGGCGTGGAAGACCGGGCTCACCAACATCGAGGTACCCGAGGCGTACGGCGGGCTCGGCGGGTCGTGCCTGGAGCACTGCCTGATCCAGGAGGAGATCGCGTACGGCTGCCTGGCGTTCAACACCTCGCTCGCCGCCAACATGCTCGGCTCGATGCCGGTGATCATCGCCGGCACCGACGCGCAGAAGCAGGAGTGGTTGGGGCGGCTGACGCGCGACGGCCAGATCGCCGCGTACTGCTGCTCCGAGCCCGACGCCGGCTCCGACGTCGCCGCGCTGTCGACCAAGGTCACGCGCCACGGCGACGAGTACGTGCTCAACGGCCAGAAGCGGTGGATCACCAACGGCGGCGTCGCCGACTGGTACACCGTGCTCGCCACGTTCGATCGCGGCCTCAAGCACAAGGGCATCGCGTGCTTCGTCGTCGACGCCAAGACCCCCGGCGTCCGCACCGGCCGCAAGGAAGACAAGATGGGGCAGCGCGCGTCGAACACGTGCGACGTGCTGTTCGAGGACGTCAAGCTGCCGAAGTCGGCGCTGATCGGGGCCGAGGACGCGGGCTTCAAGATCGCGATGAAGACGTTCGACCGGTCGCGGCCGTGGATCGCGGCGGGCGCCGCCGGCGTGATCCGCCGCGCGCTCGACGAGAGCCGCGCCTACGCGCTCGAGCGCAAGACGTTCGGCGTGCCGATCGCGCAGCACCAGGCGATCCAGTTCATCCTCGCCGAGATGGCGATCGCCTACGAGACGACGCGCCTGCTGACGTGGAAGGCGGCGTGGTCGGTCGACAAGGGCGACATCGCCAGCATCGTCTCGGCCTACGCCAAGGCCTACGGCGCCGACGCCGCGATGCGCGTCACGACCGACGCCGTCCAGGTGTTCGGCGGCTACGGGTACACCAAGGAGTACCCGGTCGAGAAGCTGATGCGCGACGCCAAGCTGCTGCAGATCTACGAGGGCACCTCGCAGATCCAGCGCGTCGTCATCGCGCGCAACCTGCTCGGCCGATAGGCCGAGCAGGGGCGTCGCTCGCCCGCTCGCTCAGGGCGGCAGCGTCTCGCGGCGCGCGCGCCCCGGCAGCGCGTCGAGCAGCGCGTTGAGCGCGGACAGGTCGCACGGCTTCTGGATCACGGCCTGGGCCGCGGGGAACAGATCGTCGCGGCCCAGCTTGTCGCCGAAGCCGGTCACCAGCACCCGCGAGGTCGTCGGCCATCGCTCGCGCACCTCGTCGAGCAGCGAGGTGCCGTCGAGCGAGCCGAGGCACAGATCGCACACCACCACGTCGAACCGCTCGCGCTCGAGCCGCCACATCGCCTCGAGCGGCGTGCGCGCCAGCGTCACGGTCCCGTCCAGTCCGTCGCGGGCGTACGCGAGGAACTGTGCGTCGTCGTCCACCATCAGCACGTTGAGCGCCATCACCTGGTTCCCCCCCTTGGAGCCGCGAGCTCGGCGCGGCGTTGTCTGTCCGCGGAGCCGTTCCGGGGACAGATCGAATCTAGCCGCCTGTCACCGCCCGCCGGAACCCCCAAACGTTGCGCTCGCTACGGGAGCGACAGCGCTCCGTGCAGCCACGTTGCAACAATCCAGGCTCGTCGGATTTCGCGCCAGATCGTCGCACCGCGGCGCGCGCCTGCGTCGCGGCGCCGCGGGCCCCTCCGCCTCCGCTACCGGCGGAACGGGCGGATGCCGGCGAACCGGCCGGCGTCGCCGAGCTGATCGGCGATGCGCAGCAGCTGGTTGTACTTGGCGATCCGATCCGAGCGCGAGGCCGAGCCGGTCTTGATCTGGCCGGCGTTGGTCGCGACCGCGAGGTCGGCGATGAAGCTGTCCTCGCTCTCGCCCGAGCGGTGCGAGATGACGGCGGTGTAGCCGGCGTGCTGCGCCGTGCGCACGGCGTCGAGCGTCTCGGTCAGCGTGCCGATCTGGTTGACCTTGACCAGGATCGAGTTGGCGATGCCCGCGTCGATGCCGCGGACCAGGCGCGCGGTCTGGGTGACGAACAGATCGTCGCCGACGAGCTGGCACTTGCGATCGAGCTTCTCGGACAAGAGCGCCCAGCCATCCCAGTCGTCCTCGGCCAGGCCGTCCTCGATCGACACCATCGGGTAGCGCTCGGCCCACCCCGCGTACAGCTCGACCATCTCGGCCGCGGTCCGGTGCTTGCCCTCGTAGTCGTACGTATTCGTCTTCTTGTCGAAGAACTCCGAGGCCGCGACGTCGAGCGCGAGGAAGATCTGCTTGCCCGGCTCGTAGCCGGCCTTGCCGATCGCCTCGAGGATCACGCCGAGCGCCTCCTCCGCGGAGTCGAGCGACGGCGCGAACCCACCCTCGTCGCCGACGTTGGTCGCCTTGCCGCGCGACGACAGCAGCTTCTTGAGGTTGTGGAACACCTCGACGCCGGCGCGCAGCGCGTCGCCGAACCGGTCGAAGCCGGCGGGGGCGATCATGAACTCCTGGATGTCCAGGTTGTTGTCGGCGTGGGCGCCGCCGTTGATGATGTTCATCAGCGGCACCGGCAGCGTCACCGCGCCGACGCCGCCGAGGTAGCGGTACAGCGGCAGGTCGTGGGCGTCGGCGGCGGCGCGCGCGGTCGCCATCGACACCGCGAGCAGCGCGTTGGCGCCGAGGTTCGACTTCGCCGGCGTGCCGTCGAGCTCGAGCATCGTGCCGTCGATCGCGGCCTGGTCCGAGGCGTCCATCCCGACGAGCGCCGGCGCGATCACGTCGCGCACGTTCGCCGCGGCCTTCTGGACGCCCTTGCCGAGGAACCGCGCCGCGTCGCCGTCGCGCAGCTCGAGGGCCTCGTGCTCGCCGGTCGACGCGCCGGACGGGACGATCGCGCGACCGAAGCCGCCGCCGTCGAGGCCGACCTCGGCCTCCACCGTGGGGTTGCCTCGCGAGTCGAGGACCTCGCGAGCGTGGATGAAGACGATCTCGGTCATGCCGCGGGATTACCACGACGGGGCGGCTCGCCGCGCGAGCCGTGGTAAGCAAAGCGCATGATGCGCCGCGCCTCGATCGCAGCAATCGCCGTCCTCGCCGCGGCGCTCGCCGCCGGGTGCCCGGGCAAGGCCGGCCCCGCCGGCGACGACACGGGGCCCGCCGCCGCGTCACGGACGCCGGCCGAGGTCGTCGACGCCGGCCAGCGCCTGGTCGAGTCGTGGCGCCAGGCGTGGGAGGTGCGCGCGGTCGACGGCCTGGCGCCGCTGTACAGCCAGGACCTCGACGTCGTCGTCGTCGCCCAGGGCGTCGCCTACCTCGGCTGGACCGCGGTCGAGACGTACCTGTCGACGACGATCGGCGCGGCCAAGGAGATCCACATCCAGCTCGCCGACGTCCAGGTCGTCGCGCTCGACGACGGCGCGGCGGTCGTCACCGCGTCGATCACGCGCGACGCCTCCGACGGCGTCACGACGATCTCCGAGCGAGGCGCGCTCACGCTGGCGATCCGGTCGCGCCCCGACGGGACGTGGGTCATCGTCAGCGAGCACTATTCATACCCGCGCACGGCGGGCTGAGGGCGTCGGGCGCCGACGCCTGGGGCTTCGGGCGGCCGCGGCGTGCGTGGTACCGTGCGCCGTGCCTCGCAAGCAGGAAGACCGTGACATCGGCATCGCGCTGCTCGGCCTGGGGAACGTCGGCGCGGGCGTCGTCAAGCTGCTCGAGGACAACGCCGCGGCGATCCGCGACCGCCTCGGCGCGCGCATCGTCGTCCGGGCGATCGCCGTGCGCGCGCCCGGCAAGAAGAAGCGCCTGGTCGAGGTCGACCCGGCGCTGCTCACCACCGACATCAACGCGACGATCGATCGCGACGACGTCGACGTCGTGTGCGAGCTGATCGGCGGCGAGACCGAGGCGCGCGCCGCGGTGCTGCGCGCGATCGAGCGCGGCAAGCACGTCGTCACCGCCAACAAGGCGCTGCTCGCCGCGCACGGCGAGGAGATCTTCGCCGCCGCCGAGGCGCGCGGCGTCGACGTCTACTACGAGGCGGCGGTGTGCGGTGGGGTCCCGATCATCCGCGCGCTGCGCGAGGGCCTGGCCTCGGACCGCGTCGAGTGGCTGCTCGGCATCGTCAACGGCACGTCGAACTACATCCTCACCGAGATGGCCGACAAGGGCCGCGCGTTCGGCGACGTGCTCAAGGAGGCGCAGGACAAGGGCTACGCCGAGGCCGACCCGACGCTCGACGTCTCCGGCGGCGACGCCGCGCACAAGCTCGCGATCCTGCTGATGCTCGCGTTCGGGACGACGGTCGACGCCGCGGCGATCCCGCGCGAGGGCATCGACACGCTCGACCCGATCGACTTCGAGTACGCGAAGCGGTTCGGCTACGTGATCAAGCCGGTGGTCTACGGCCACGAACATGCGGGCGGCGTCGAGGCGCGCGTCCACCCGGCGATGGTGCCGGACCGGTGGATGCTCGCCGACGTCGCGGGCGCCAGGAACGCGCTCTACGTCCACTCCTACGCGCTCGGCCCGTCGATGTACTACGGCGCCGGCGCCGGGATGATGCCGACGGCGATGGCGGTCGTGTCCGACGTCATCGAGATCGCCCGCAACATCCAGGCGCAGTCGGGCGGCGCCCGCCCGGCGCGCCGCCACCGCGCGATCGCGCGCAAGCCGCTGCTCGATCCGGGCGATGTCCGGTCGCGCTACTACCTGCGGTTCACGGTCGCGGACAAGCCGGGCGTGCTCGGCCGGCTGACGACGGTGCTGGGCGAGCGCGACGTGTCGATCCGACAGGTCGTCCAGCACGGCTCGGGCGGCGCCGACGGCGGCGGCCCGGTCCACGTCGTCGTCTTGACGCACGAGGCGCGCGAGCGCGACGTGCGCGCCGCGCTCGCGACGATCAGCTCGCTGCCCGCGGTCACCTCGCCCGCGCGGCTGATCCGGGTGTTCGAGTGATCCACGAGATCCGCGTCATCTTCGGCGACACCGACCAGATGGGGGTCGTGTACTACGCCAACTACCTGCGGTTCTTCGAGGCCTCGCGCGCCGCCTACCTGCGGGCGCACGGCCGGTCGCACAAGGACCTCGACGCCTGGGGCGTGGCGCTCCCGGTGGTCGAGGCGCAGTGCCGGTACCGCAAGCCCGCGCGCTACGAGGACCTGCTGGCGATCGACGTCGAGGTCGACGAGCTGCGCGGGGCCTCGATGCGGTTCGTCTACACGGTCCGGCGCGACGGCGAGGTCCTGGCCGAGGGGATGACCCGCCACGCGGTGATCGGGCCGGACGGCCGGCCGCGGCGGGTGCCGGACGAGCTGGCCCAGTTGATCGTGGTGCGCCCGCGTGGTTGAGTGGCGCTCGCCATGAACGACCGCAACCTCGCCCTCGAAGCCATCCGTATCACCGAGGCCGCCGCGCTGGCGTCGGCGCGCCTGATGGGCCGCGGTGACCGCAAGGCCGCCGACCACGTCGCGGTCGAGGCGATGCGCCGCGCGTTCGACGCGATCGACATGCGCGGCACCGTCGTGATCGGCGAGGGCGAGCGCGACGAGGCGCCGATGCTGTTCATCGGCGAGCGCGTCGGCGCGGGCTGGGCGACCAACGACGAGGGCTCGCCGAAGGTCGACATCGCGGTCGATCCGCTCGAGGGCACGAACCTGTGCGCGACGGGCGAGCCGGACGCGATCGCGGTGATCGCGCTGGCCGACGACGGGCAGTTCCTCAACGCGCCCGACACGTACATGGAGAAGATCGCGGTCGGGCCCGAGTGCAAGGGCGTGATCGATCTGCGCGAGAGCCCGACGTGGAACCTGCAGCGGATCGCCAAGGCGAAGGGCAAGCGGGTCGAGGACGTCACCGCGATCATCCTCGAGCGCCCGCGTCACGCCGACCTGATCGGCGAGGTGCGGCAGTGCGGCGCGCGGATCCGGCTGATCGGCGACGGCGACGTCTCCGCCGCGGTGATGACCTGCAAGGAGGAGTCGGGCATCGACGTGCTGTTCGGCATCGGCGGCGCGCCCGAGGGCGTGATCGCGGCGGCGGCGATGCGGTGCGTCGGCGGCGAGCTGCAGGGCCGGCTCAAGTTCCGCCACGACGAGGAGCGCGCGCGCGCGGTCAAGATGGGCGTCAAGCCCGAGGACTACGTCTACTCGACCGAGGATCTCGCCAGCGGCAACGTCATGTTCGCGGCGACCGGCGTCACCCAGGGCTATCTGCTCGACGGCGTCCACTTCTTCGGCGGCGGCGCGCGCACCGAGTCGATCGTCATGCGCAGCAAGTCGGGCACGGTGCGCGTGATCAAGTCGACGCACCACTTCGACACCAAGCCGAACTACTCGTGGGCCACCGGCCTGGACGACTGAAGGAGCTCAAGTCCGCCGGATCCCCCTCCGCTCGTCGTGAGCGGTCGATCTGGCAGCATGGTCAGGCCCGCAGGGGCTTGCGGTGCGCCCGTCCCGAGCACGCCTGAGCAACCGCGTCGACGTTGAGGGCGGCGCACGACGATGGTGGCAGTGATGGCTCGCGTCGCCGCGCACCATCGACGCCCGCAGTACGCGGACGTTCGGCGTCGCGAGCGCCAGCCCGACGAGCCGACCACGGACGCGCGAGACGGCGTCGGCGTGGCGGTGCCAGGCGCCGTGGCGTGGCGTGCGTCCCACGACCGTCCGGGAGACCGCGAACACCGGCGCCGGGCCAAGTAGGGGCCCGGCGCCTCGATGCTCGAGCGATCGCCGCGGAGGGTCCGAGAACCGGACAGCAGGGATGGAGGGGCCGGTCGATTCTCGCGCGGGCGTGCACTTTGGGCTTGACGGGGTATGCGGCGA
>WYBA01000513.1 GCA_011526095.1 Myxococcales bacterium
GCCGCGCGGCGCGGGCGCGCGCGGCGCGGGCGATGCCGAACGCGGCGCGATCGATCCGGTCGCGTTCGCGACCGCCGGCGTCGCCGCGGTGGCGACCGGCGCGGGCGAGGCGCGGTTCGCGCAGGTGATCGCCGCGGCGCGCGCCGCGTACGCGCGGCTGGTGCGGGTCGGCGACGCCGACGCCCCGGCGCCGCGGTTCGTCGGCGGGCTGGCGTTCGCGCCCGGCGCGGCCGACGGCGACGCGTGGCGCGGGTTCGGCGACGCCCGGTTCGTGCTGCCGCGCTGGACCTACGCGCGGCGCGGCGACGCGGCGTGGCTCGTCGCCGTCGTCGACGGCGACGCGCGGGCGCCCGCCACGCGCGATGGCTGGCACGGCGAGCTCGCCGAGCTGCGCGCGGCGTTCGCCGCCGGGCCGGCCGCGGCGGGCGCGCCGGTCGTGCGCGTCGCCGAGGACGACGCGGCGACCTGGCGCCACCACATCGCCGAGATCCGCGCGGCGATCGCCGGCGGCGCGGCGGCGAAGATCGTCGCGGCGCGCGCGTGCGAGGTCGAGCTCGCGGCGCCGGCCGATCCGGCCGCGGTGCTGCGCCGGCTCGGCGAGCGCCAGCCGGAGTGCACGCGGTTCGCGATCCGGCTCGCCGACCGCGGAGCCGATCGCGTGACCGATCGCGTGTTCGTCGGCGCGTCGCCCGAGCGGCTGGTCGCGGTCCGCGGCGACGCGGTCGCGTGCGACGCGCTCGCCGGGTCGATCGCGCGCGGCGCCGACGCGGCGGCGGACGCGGTCGCGACCGCGCGGCTGATCGCGAGCGCGAAGGACCGCGAGGAGCACGACCTCGTGACCCGGATGATCACGACCGCGCTGGCGCCGGCGTGCGCGCGGCTCGACGCGCCGGCGACCCCGGCGGTGCGCACGCTGCGCAACATCCACCACCTCCACACCCCGGTGCGCGGCGTGCTCGCGGCGCCGCGCCACGTGCTCGAGCTCGCCGCGGCGCTGCACCCGACGCCGGCGGTGGCGGGCGTGCCGACGACGGTCGCGCTCGCGTGGATCGCCGCGCGCGAGCCGACGCCGCGCGGGTGGTACGCCGCGCCGGTCGGGTGGTTCGACGCCGACGGCGACGGCGAGCTCGCGGTCGCGATCCGCTCGGGCCTGGTCGCCGGCCGCCGCGCGACGCTGTTCGTCGGCGCCGGGATCGTCGGCGCGTCCGACGCCGACGCCGAGCTCGACGAGACGCGGGTCAAGCTGCGCGCGCTGCTCGGCGCCCTGGAGGCCGGCGCGTGACCGTGCGCCCGGCGATCGTGCAGACCGCGTGGGCGCGGGTGCTGGTGTGCGCGCTCGGCGACGCCGGCGTCGCGCACGCGGTGATCAGCCCCGGCTCGCGGTCGACGCCGCTCGCCGCGGCGCTCGCCGCGCAGGACGAGATCGCGGTCCACGTCGTCGTCGACGAGCGGGCCGCGGGGTTCTTCGCGCTCGGGCTGGCGCGCGCCACGCGCGCGCCGGTCGCGGTCGTGTGCACCAGCGGCACCGCGCCGGCGCACTACTACCCGGCCGTGATCGAGGCGGCGATGGCGGAGCTGCCGCTGGTCGTCGTCAGCGCCGACCGACCGCCGGAGCTGCACGACGGCGGAGCGTCCCAGACGATCGATCAGACCCGGCTGTTCGGCGCGCACGTCCGGGCGTTCGTCGACCTCGGCCCGCCCGACGGCAGCGACCTGGCGCTGCGCGCGCTGCGCCGCCGCGTCGCCCAGACCGTGCTCGCGGCGACCGCGCCGCGCCGCGGCCCGGTCCACCTCAACGTCCCCTTGCGCAAGCCGCTCGAGCCGGCGGCGGCCGAGACCGAGGCCGAGGCCGCGCTGCTCGCGCGCGCCGAGGCGATCGCGACGCGCGCGCCGGTCGTGCCGGCGCCGCGCGCCGCGGCCGCGGCCGACGACGCGATCGCGGCGCTCGCCGCGACGCTGGCGCGGGCGCGCCGGCCGATGATCGTCGTCGGACCGGGCGACCTCGGCGGCGCGGCGCCCGCGGTGTCGCGGCTCGCCCGCCGGCTCGGCGCGGTCGTCGTCGCCGAGGTGACCAGCGGCGTGCGCGGCGCGCTCGACGACGACGTCGTCACGCTCGACGCCCACGACCTGGTGCTCGCGGTGCCCGAGGCGCGCGCGCGCCTCGCCCCCGACGTGATCGTCCGCCTCGGCGCCGAGCCGGTCGCCGCGAGCTGGTCGGCGACGGCGACGGCGTGGGCCGACGTCCCGCGGTGGGTGGTCGCGGCCCACCCGTGGCCCGACGCCGAGTCGACCGCCGCCGGGCTGGTGATCGGCGACGTCGGCACGACGCTCGATCACGTCGCGGCGACCGTGCCGCCGCGCGGCGCGGCCGCGCCGCCCGCGGTGACCGGCGCGCTCGACCACGACGCGTGGCTGGCCGCGGTGCGCACCGCCGACGCCACCGCGTGGGCGGTGATCGACGAGCTGCTCGCGCGCGCCGCGCCGGGCGACGGCGCGCTCGACGAGGGCGCGGCCGTCCGCGCGGTCGTCGAGGCGCTCGGCGACGCGACGCTGGCGCTCGGCAACAGCCTGCCGGTCCGCGTCGTCGACCAGGTGTGGCGGCCGCGCCGCCCCGCGCGCGTGCTCGCCCAGCGCGGCGCCGCCGGGATCGACGGCCTCGTCGCCGGCGCGGCCGGCGCCGCCGCGGCCGGGCGCCCGGTCGTGCTCGTCCTCGGCGACGTCAGCTTCGCCCACGACGTCGGCGCGCTCGCCCTGCTGCGCGCGCCGCGCGCGACGCCGGTGCTCGTCGTCGTGATCGACAACGGCGGCGGCCGGATCTTCGAGGCGCTGCCGGTCGCGGGCGCGGTCGCGGCGGCGCGGTTCGAGCAGCTGTGGCTGACCCCGCCGGCGCTCGACGTCGTCGCGGTCGCCCGCGCGTTCGGCGTGCCGGCGCGCGTCGTCCGGTCCGCGGACGAGCTGCGCGCCCACGTCGCCGCCGCGCCGCGCCTCGGCACCGCGGTGCTGCACGTCCCGGTCGCGCCGTCGTCGGCGCGCGCGGTGCGCGCCGAGGCGATCGCGCGGATCTCCGCGGCGCTCGGCGGCGCGCGCACCGGCGGCGCGCCGGAGCCCACCCTCGTCCCCGAGCGCGCGCCGCCGCGCGCCGGCACGCCCGAACCAGGAGCCACGTCATGACCGCGACCGCACCCGATCCCGTCTGGACCCGTCACCCCGGCTACGAGGACGTCCGCTACGAGACCTGCCCCGAGGGCATCGCGCGCGTGACGATCTGCCGCCCCGAGGTCCGCAACGCGTTCCGCCCGCAGACCGTCCACGAGCTGATCCGCGCGTTCGACGCCGCGCGCGACGACATGAAGGTCGGCGTCGTGATCCTCACCGGCGAGGGGCCGGACGCGTTCTGCTCCGGCGGCGACCAGCGCGTCCGCGGCCAGGGCGGCTACGTCGGCGCCGACGGCGTGCCGCGGCTCAACGTGCTCGACCTGCAGAAGCGGATCCGTCAGCTGCCCAAGCCGGTCGTCGCGCAGGTCGCGGGCTACGCGATCGGCGGCGGCCACGTGCTGCACCTGGTGTGCGATCTGACGATCGCCGCCGACAACGCGCGGTTCGGCCAGACCGGCCCCAAGGTCGGCTCGTTCGACGCCGGGTTCGGCAGCTCGTACCTGGCGCGCGTCGTCGGCCAGAAGAAGGCGCGCGAGATCTGGTTCCTGTGCCGGCAGTACGACGCGCAGCAGGCGCTCGACATGGGCCTGGTCAACACGGTCGTGCCGCTCGCCGAGCTCGAGCGCACGACGATCCAGTGGTGCCGCGAGATGCTGGCGCACTCGCCGACCGCGCTGCGGTTCCTCAAGGCCGCGATGAACGCCGACTGCGACGGCCAGGCCGGCCTGGTCGACCTCGCCGGTTCGGCCACCTTGCTCTACTACCTCACCGAGGAGGGCCAGGAGGGCAAGGAGGCGTTCCTCGAGAAGCGCAAGCCGGACTTCGGCAAGTTCCCGCGGTTCCCGTGAGCGGAGCCCGGTGATGTCCGCCGCGCTGTGGATCAAGACCGCCCGCCCCGCGACGCTGACCGCGGCCGCGGCGCCGGTCGCCGTCGGGACGGCGTGCGCGCACGCCGCGGGCGGCGTCGCCGTCGGCCCGGCGCTCGCGGCGCTGCTCGGCGCGATGTGGCTGCAGATCGGCGCCAACTTCGCCAACGACGTGTTCGACGCCGAGAAGGGCGCGGACGGCCCGGGGCGGCTCGGGCCGACGCGCGCGGTCGCGGCGGGCCTGTTGTCCGCGGGCGCGGTGCGGCGCGCGATGATCCTGGCGTTCGCGGCGGCGACCGCGTGCGGCGTCTACCTGACGTGGGTCGCCGGCTGGTCGATCGTCGCGATCGGCGTCGCGTCGGTGGGCGCGGCGATCGCCTACACCGGCGGCCCCTACCCGCTCGGCTACCACGGCCTGGGCGACGTGTTCGTGATGGCGTTCTTCGGGTTCGTCGCGGTGTGCGGCACCGCGTTCGTCCAGCTCGGGCACGTGCCGGCGCTGGCCGTGTGGCTCGCGGTGCCGGTCGGATCGCTGGCCACCGCGATCCTCGTCGTCAACAACCTGCGCGATCGCAAGGGCGACGCCGTCGTCGGCAAGCGCACGCTCGCGGTGCGGCTCGGCCGCGGCGGCGCGATCGCCGAGTACGCGCTGCTGCTGATCGCGAGCTACGCGGTGCCGCTCGGGCTCGCGGTCGCGCACGACGCGCCATGGCTGGCGCTGCCGTGGGCGACGGCGCCGTGGGCGTTCGAGCTGGCGCGGCGGGTGGCGCGGGTCGACGGCGCGGCGCTCAACCCGCTGCTCGGTGCGACCGCGCGGCTGTTGCTCGCGCACTCGGTGCTGGCCGCGCTCGGCGTGGTGCTGGCGTCGTGACCGCGCCGCGCCCGGCGCTGCGCGTGATCCGCGTCGCGTGGGCGATGCCGGCGGTCGCGACGGCGCTCGGCGCCTGGACCGAGCGGCGCGGGCTGCTCGTCGTCGCCGACGCCGCGGGCGCGACCGGGCTCGGCGAGGCGTCGCCGCTGCCGGGGATGTCGGCGGACGACGTCGACGGCTGCGCCGCGGCGCTGGCACGCGCCGCGGCCGGCGTGGCGGCGTGGCCGGTGGACGCGCCGGACGACCGCGTCGCGGCCGCGGTGATCGGCGCGGCCGAGGCGGCGTGCGCCGGCGCGCCGGCGGCGGCGTGGGGCGCGGCGTGCGCGGTGCTCGACGCGGTGGCGCGGGCGCGGGGGCGGTCGCTGGCGTGGTTGCTGGGAGGCGGAGGCGGAGGCGGAGACGGAGACGGAGACGGAGACGGAGACGGAGACGGAGGCGGAGGCGGAGGCGGAGGCGGAGACGGAGGCGGAGACGGAGGCGGAGACGGAGGCGGAGACGGAGACAGACGCGTGCGCGTGCCGCTGGGCGCGCTGTGCGCCGGCCCCGACGAGGCTCGCGCCGCGGTGGCGCGCGGCGTGCGGTGCGTGAAGATCAAGCTGGGCGCGGGTGGGGACCGCTCGATCGCGACCGCGGCGCGCGCGGTCGCCGCGGTCCGCGCCGCGATCGGCCCCGGGATCGAGCTGCGCGCCGACGCCAACCGCGCGTTCGCGCTCGCCGACGTCCCCGCGCTGCTCGCCGCGCTCGCGCCGCACGGCGTGGCGTACGTCGAGGAGCCGGCGGCGGGCGCAGGCGAGGCGATCGCGTCCGGCGCCGGCCCGTGGGCGCCCCCGGTCGCGCTCGACGAGAGCGCCGCGCCGCCCGCCGCCGACGCCTGGCTCGACCGCGCCTTGGGCTCGGGCGCCGTCGCGGCGCTGGTGATCAAGCCGACCGTCGTCGGGCCGCGGCGCGCGCTCGCGCTCGCCGCGCGCGCCCGCGCCGCCGGCGTCGCGGTCGTCGTGACCCACACGCTCGACGGCCCGGTCTCGACCGCCGCCGCCGGGGAGCTGGCGCTCGCGCTCGCGGGGGCCGATCCGTCGCCGCCGGCCGCCGGGCTCGCCGCCCATGCCGGGCTCGTCGCGTGGGACGTCCCGATCCCGACGATCGGCGAGGCGTGGCTGACCGACGCGCCGGCGCGACGCGGAAGCGTCCTGTCCGTGGACCGGACGCTCGCCGCGGCGCGGCGCCTGGAGGCGCCTCCATGATCGACGACGACCACCTCTCGATCCACGCCGCCGCGGCCGAGGCCGGCGACCGCCCGGGGCTGATCACCGCGCGCCGGACGTGGACGTTCGCCGAGCTGGCGGCGGCGTGCGCGAGCGTGACGCTCGCGCCGCCCGCCGCCGACGACCGCGCGATCGCCGTCGCCGCCCACCCCGAGGCGGCGACGGTGCTGACGCTGTACGCGGCGCTCGCGGCGCGCCGCCCGGTGGCGCTGCTCCACCCGCGCGCCGCCGCCGCCGAGCTCGACGTCGCGCGCGCCGCGGTCGCGGCGCACCCGGCGCCGCCCGGTACGCTCGCGATCGTCTTCACGTCGGGCTCGACCGGGACGCCGCGCGGCGCGGTGCTGCCGCGCGCCGGGATCGTCGCGTCCGCGGCGGCGAGCGCGGCCAACCTCGGCGCGCCCCCGCCCGGCGGTGACCGCTGGCTCGGCTGCCTGCCGCTCGCGCACACCGGCGGGCTGACGGTCGTGCTGCGCGCGCTGATCGCCCGCGCGCCGCTGGTGCTGCACGACGCGCCGTTCGACGCCGCCGCGGTCGCGCGCCTCGCCGCCGATCACCGCGTGACGCTGGCGTCGCTCGTCCCGACCCAGCTCGACGCGCTGCTCGCGTCGCCGTCGTGGCCGCCGCCGACGCTGCGCGCGGTGCTGCTCGGCGGCGCGGCCGCGGCGCCCGCGCTGCTCGACCGCGCCGCGGCGCGCGGCGTCCCGGTGCGCCGGACCTACGGGCTCACCGAGACGTGGGGCCAGGTCGCGACCGCGCCGGCGGCCGGCGCCGCGCCGCGCGCGCTGTCCGGCGTGACGCTGCGCGCCGGCACCGCCGAGGCGCCCGCGCCGATCGTGATCGACGCGCCGTGGGCGCTCACCGGCTGGCTGGGCGAGCCGCCGCGCCCGCCCGGCGCGCCGGTGGTCACGACCGATCTCGGCTGGCTCGACGGCGACGGCGGCGTCCACGTCGTCGGGCGCGCCGACGACGTGATCAT
Source organism: Myxococcales bacterium (assembly GCA_011526095.1). Lineage (GTDB taxonomy): Bacteria > Myxococcota_A > Polyangia > Haliangiales > Haliangiaceae > WYBA01. The sequence goes on from WYBA01000513.1 coordinate 7,132, forward strand.
CACCGGGGGCGAGAACGTGCACCCGGCGCAGGTCGAGGCCGCGCTCGCCGGCGCGCCCGGGGTCGCCGCGGCGTGCGCCGTCGGCGTCCCCGATCCGCGGTGGGGCCAGGTCGTGGCCGCGGCGATCGTGGCCGCGCCCGGGCTCGACCGCGCCGCGCTCGCGGCGTGGATCGACGCGCGGCTGCCGTCGCACCACCGCCCGCGCCGGCTCGTCGTCGTCGACGCGCTGCCGCTGGGCCCGACCGGCAAGGTCGACCGGCGCGCGGTGGCGCGTCAGCTCGAGCCCGCGTGATACATTCACCGGCCAGTGCACGGGTTCGTCGATGACGCCGCCCGCGCCGCCTTCGGGGAGGCGGTCCGGGCGATCGAGCGCGAGTCGGCCGCCGAGGCCGTGGTCACGGTGCGGCGCCAGTCGGCGTCGTGGGTCCACGCCCACATCCTCGTCGGCTGCGTCGGCGCGGTGATCGCCCACGCGTTCATGCTCTACAGCGATCACCCGTTCGCGCTCTTGTCGCTGCTGATCGACCCGATCGTCGCCGGCGTGCTGGTCGGGCTGGCGTCGACCGTCGTGCTCGGGGTCAAGCGCTGGCTGACGCCGCGCCGCGCCCTGCGCAAGGCGGTCCAGACCGCGGCGCGCGCCGCGTTCTACGACAAGGGGATCCGGCGCACGCGCGGGCAGACCGGCCTGTTGCTCTACATCTCGATCGCCGAGCAGATGGCGGAGGTCGTGATCGACGACGCGGTCGACGCTGCGACGCCCGCCGCCGAGTGGGCGCGCGCGGTGGCCGAGATCGACCAGGCGGTGGCGCGCGGCGGCGTCGCCACGGCGCGCGCGTTCGCCGCGCTCGCGCCCGCGCTCGCCGCCGCCCTGCCCCGCAGCCCCGACGACGTCAACGAGCTGTCCGACGACCTCCACGTCGGCGAGCACGTCGACGGCGCCACCGCGGCGCCCGGCCCCGACGTCGACGGCGAGGCCCCACCGTGAGCGCCGCGAACGGCATCTGGGTCGGACGGAGATCGGGCGGGCGTCTGCGCCCGGCCGATCGATCGATGACGGCCGGACCGGAGGTGCGGCCGTGACGGCGCGCCGCGCGCTGCCGTGGATCGTCGCGATCGCGGGCGCGGTCGGGCTCGTCGGGCTGTTCGGGCTCGGCGCGCTGGCCGAGGCCCGCCCCGGCGGCGGCGACAGCTATTCGGGCGGCGGCGGCCACGGCGGCGGCGGCGGCGGCGACGGCGAGGGCGTCGCCGTGCTGTTCGAGCTGCTGTTCCACCTGATCCGCCTCTGCATCTACTGGCCCGAGGTCGGGATCCCGCTGACGGTCATCATCATCGGCTTCCTGATCTGGCACTACCGCGCCAAGCAGCTCCAGACCGACTGGGACTCCGCCGAGGGCAACCCGATCCCGCAGGTCGTGCTGCAGCGCGCGGTCTCGCTCGACCGCGTGCACAAGTTCGATCCCGACTTCTCGCCGGTGCTGTTCGAGGACTTCTGCTTCCGGCTGTACGCGACGTGCCACGAGGCGCGCCACGCCGACGCGGTGCTCGACGGCCTCGCGCCGTACGTGTCCGAGGCCGCGCGCCGCCAGCTCGCGCAGCGCGAGCCGCGCGGCCCGGTCACCGGCGTCGTCGTCGGCGCGATGCGCCCGACCCACGCCACCTTCCCCACCGACCCGAACGACCCGCAGGGCCGCGTCATCGTCGGGCTGCAGTTCGAGGCCAACTACACCGTCCAGACCGACGGCGGGCTGCGCACCTTCTACGTGATCGAGAACTGGCGCCTGGCCCGCGCGTCCGGCGCCCGGACGAAGCGCCGCGACCTGTCGGCCGGCTTCCCGTGCCCCAACTGCGGCGCGCCGTGGCAGGCCAAGTCGACCCACGACGTCCAGAAGTGCCCGTACTGCGATCAGGTCGTCGACAACGGGCGGTTCGACTGGCAGGTGATCGACACCCAGCTCGAGCACGCCGTCGACAAGCCGCCGACGCTCACCGGCGACGTGCCCGAGCGGGGCACCGACCTGCCGACCTACCGCCAGGACGACGTCGACCGGCGGTGGACCCAGCTCCTGTCCGACGATCCGCAGCTCACCGAGGCGGCGGTGCAGACCCGGCTCGGCATCATCTACACCGAGCTGTACGCGGCGTGGGCGCAGAACGACCTGACGGCCGCGCGCCCGTACGTCTCCGACGGCCTGTACGACTACCTCACCTACTGGATCGAGGCCTACAAGCAGCAGGGCCTGAAGAACCACCTCGACGGCATGCACATCACCCACTCGGTGCTCGCCAAGATCACGCGCGACCGGTGGTACGACGCGGTCACGATCCGGATCTGGGGCACCGGCAAGGACTACGTCGTCCGGCGTTCGGACGGCTCGGTCGTCCGCGGCTCGCGCTCCCGCGACCGCGCCTACAGCGAGTACTGGACGCTGATCCGCAGCGCCGAGCGCCGCGGGCCGGCCCGCACCGACAAGGCGTGCGGCAACTGCGGCGCCCCCGCCAAGGTGGGGATGACCGGCGGCTGCGAGTTCTGCGGCGCCCACGTCACCTCGGGCGAGTTCGACTGGGTCCTGTCGAAGATCGAGCAGGACGACAGCTACCGCGGGTGAGCGGGCCGCCTCGGGCCGGGGCCCGGCCACCCCACGGCCGCGCCGATCCCCCGCGTGATTCCGCGCGGATACGCCGGGAACCGGGCTTGCTATGGACCGCTCCATGGCGATCCACACCGCGAGCGACGAGAGCGGGATCCTCGTGATGCCGTCGTCCGGCCGGCCGGGCGGCAAGGCCGGCCGGGCGTCCAGCAAGCAGCGCACCGAGGTGCGCGGCCGCGCGCCGGAGCGCACCGACGTCGTCCCCCACGGCCGCCGGATCCCGCGGTGGCTGCCGTGGACGATCGGCGCGGCCGCGCTCGTCGGCGGCGCGATCGCCGGCTACCTGCTGCTGTGGCCGCGCCACGGCGTCGTCGCCGACGGCGACCTCGCGCGCAGCGCGGCGATCGCCGCCGAGCTCGACGTCGACGCGGCCGAGCGGCGGATCGCCGAGCTGCAGGGCGAGCTCGACGCGGCGCGCGCCGCGCTGGTGACCCAGCAGGAGGCGGCCGCCGAGGCCGAGGCCGAGCGCGACAAGCTCGCCGCCAAGGCCGCCGCCGCGGTCGCGCTCGAGCAGCAGCTCGCCGAGCTCGTCGGCGCCTCCGGCGACGTCTCGACCCACGGCGAGGAGATCCACCTGCAGCTCGTCGACAAGGTGCTGTTCCGCCTCGGCGAGGCCGAGCTGACGCCGCGGGGCAAGGCGGTGCTGTCCAAGCTCGGCGCCGCGATCGGCGACCTCGTCGACAAGCAGGTCTGGGTGCAGGGCCACACCGACGACGCGCCGATGCGCGCGGTCAAGGGCGTGCCGCCGCGGTTCGCGTCGAACTGGGAGCTGAGCGCGGCGCGCGCGCTCACCGTCGTCCACTACCTCGAGGACGAGGCCGGCATCGATCCGAAGCTGCTCGCCGCGGTCGCGTTCGGCGAGCACCGCCCGGCGTCGCGGGTGAAGGCGAAGAACCGCCGGATCGAGATCGTGCTGTACCCGCGCCACACCGTCTCGAAGTAGCCCGGCGGCCGCGGCCGGCGCCCGCCGGCGCTCACGGCACGAGCTTGTCGAGCTGCTTCTCCGCCTGCGCCTTCAGCCACCGCTCGACGCCCTCCTTGCCGAGCTCGATCGCCAGCCGCTTGCCGAGCTCGGCGAGCTGGTCGAGCTCGCGCGCGGGCTCGAGCACCGGGATGTCGAACGGCACCTCGACCGGCGTGTCGAACAGCTCGCCCGACAGCCGCAGCTTGCCGGCGCGGTACTCGAGGCGCGCGGTGATGTCGAGCGGCAGCGCGATCCGCGCGCGCAGCTCCTGCAGCGCGAACAACCACGACATCGGCGTGCGCAAGGTCGTCCGCCCCGCGACCGCGCGCTCGATCGTCACGTCGATCTTGCCCACCGGCAGCAGGCTGGTCGGCGCGATCGACACCTTCAGGTCCTCCAGCACCAGCCGGTCGAACGTGATCGGCTCGCCGCGGCCCTCGCCGCCGAGGTCGAGCGCGCCCAGCGCCGACAGCTCGACCTCGACGCCGCGCGCGTGGATCGCGCCGACCGAGTCCTGCACCAGCGCCAGCCCGAGCGGCTGCAGGTCGACGTCGACCCGGCGGATCGACATGCGGAACAGCCCGCGGTCGTCCTTGAGCACCTTCAGCTCGTCGATCGCGACCGAGCCGTCGACGAGCCCGAGGTCGAGCGCGCCGATCGTGACCTGCGCCCGCATCGACGCGGCGAGCCGGTCGCGCGCGCGATCGCGGACGCAGCCGTCGGCGGTCCACCCGATGACCAGCAGCGCGACCAGCCACAGCCCGGCGAGGGCTGCGACGCCCGTCACGATCCTGCGGAGCCAGCGCACCCGGCGGTCTTAGCACGACCGCCCCGCGCGACCGGCGCGGCGACCCGCGACCGGTGAATGCCTGACACCCACGTTCGTCAGTCGGCCCATGCGCCTCCTCCAGTCCCGCCTCGCCATCGCCGCCATCGCCGCCGCCACCACCGTCGCCGTCTCCGGCCTCGTCCCCGACGGCGACGCCGTCGCCAAGCCGGTCTACCGCGACGACCTCGCCTCGCTCCGCGCCGAGAACAAGCGCCTGCGCCAGGACCTGCGCGACGTCCGCGCCGCCGCCGACGAGCTGTCGGACGGCCTGACGCGGATCGAGAAGGCGTCGCGCCGCGTCCGCGACCGCCGGGTCAAGCAGCAGCTGCTGCAGATCGTGCGCGACAGCCGCGAGCGCGCCGGCGAGCACCTCGACGAGCTCGAGTACGACCGCGATCACGACCGCGACGACCGCGACGACCGCGACGGCTACGGCACGTACGCGATGAGCGACCGCGACTTCCAGGCCCTGCGCACACGGGTCGACGACGCCAGCTTCGCCGACGACCAGCTCGCGCTGATCAAGACCGCCGCCGGCACCAACGCGTTCACCGCCGACCAGGTCGTCGCCCTGATGAAGGCGTGCAGCTTCGAGGACACCCGGATCGAGGTCGCGGTGATGCTGACCTCGCGCCTGGTCGACCCTGACCGCGCCTACCTGATCGAGGACGGGTTCACCTACTCGAGCAGCAAGCAGACGTATCGCGAGCGCCTCGGCCGGTGAAGCCCTCGGGCCCCACCCCGCCCAGAAGTCCTCCGACTCGATCACTCCGTGTGAGTCGGAGGACTCGCCCCGCGGTGAGGAGCTGCCAGCGCCAGGCGCGGTGAACCCCGGCAAAAGCGGGAATACAGGCCGCCCGGCCTGTGGTACGAGCGCGCCATGAAGGCTCCTCGTCTCCCTCGCCTCCGCGCCACCCTCGGCCTGGGCCTCGGGCTCGCCGCCGGCGCCAGCCTCGCTGCCTGCCCCGGCGGCGGCACCTCCGTCAAGCCCACCGGCGGCGACGCCGTCCAGGTGTCGCTCGCCGAGGTCGGCCTCGAGGCCGCCTCGCTCGACACCACCGCCGACCCGTGCGCGGACTTCTACCAGTTCGCCTGCGGCGGCTGGAACGCCGCGGCCGAGATCCCGGCGGACCGCGCGCGGTGGGGCCGGATGTCGGAGATCGACGAGGAGGCCGACGTCGCGCTCCACCAGATCCTCGAGGACGCGCGCGCCGGCAAGGGCGGCGACGACCCGGTGATGCAGCAGCTCGGCGCGTTCTACGGCTCGTGCATGGACGAGGCGGGGATCGAGGCGGCCGGGCTCACCGGCATCCAGCCGATGCTCGACACGATCGGCAAGGTCAAGGACAAGGCGACGCTGGTCGCGGCGTTGATCGCGCTCCACGACGCCGGCATCAACGCCGCATTCGCCGCGTCGAGCGAGGCCGACTTCACCAACTCGACGCAGAACGTGATGTGGATCGAGTCGGCCGGGCTCGGCCTGCCCGACCGCGACTACTACTTCGAGGCGGACTTCGCGCCCAAGCTCGACGCCTACCGCGCGCACCTCGTCCGGCTGTTCGGCCTGCTCGGCAAGGATCCGAAGGCGGCCGAGGCCGCCGCCGCCGACACGCTCGCGCTCGAGACCGAGCTGGCGAAGGTGACCAAGACCGCGGTCGAGCGCCGCGACATCACCAAGATGTACAACCCGCACGACGCCGCCGCGCTGGCCAAGCTGACGCCGGGGCTCGACTGGAACGCCTACTTCGCCGCGCGCGGCAAGCCCGGCCTGGCCAAGGTCATCGTCGCCTCCCCCGCGTACTTCCCCCGGCTCGACGAGCTGATGGGCGGCACGCCGGCGAAGGCGTGGCAGAGCTACCTCACCGCCCGGCTCGTCGACCGCATGGCGTTCGCGCTGCCCAAGAAGTTCGACGAGGAGCGGTTCGCGCTGACCCAGGCGCTCACCGGCGTCGCCGAGCAGCGCCCGCGCCACAAGCGCTGCATCGACGCCGTCGGCGGCGCGCTGCCCGAGGCGCTCGGCCAGCCCTACGTCGCGCGGATGTTCCCCGGCGACTCCAAGCAGGCCGCGACCGACATCGTCAACGCGATCGCCGCGGCGTTCGAGCGCAACCTCGACGGGCTGACGTGGATGAGCCCCGAGACCAAGGCCAAGGCCAAGGAGAAGCTCGCCAGCCTCGAGAAGATGATCGGCTACCCGGACACCTGGCGGCAGTACACGTTCGCGGTCTCGCCCACCAACTTCGCGGCCAACGTGCTCGCCGGCGACCAGTTCGAGGTGCGGCGCAAGTTCGCCCAGGCCGGTCAGCCGGTCGACCGCGACGAGTGGCTGATGCCGGCGTTCATCGTCAACGCCTACTACAACCCGCTCGCCAACAACACGGCGCTGCCGGCCGGCATCCTCCAGCCGCCGTTCTTCGGCCACGACCGCGGCGTCGCCGCCAACGCCGGCGGCATCGGCATGGTGATCGGCCACGAGCTGACCCACGGCTTCGACGACCAGGGCGCGCAGTTCGACGCCCAGGGCAACATGTCGATGTGGTGGCAGCCCGCCGACTACGAGAAGTTCCAGGCAGGCGGCCAGTGCCTCGTCGACCAGTACGGCACGTTCGAGGCGCTGCCCGGCAAGTTCGTCAACGGCCAGCTCACGCTGGGCGAGAACATCGCCGACGTCGGCGGGATCAAGCTCGCGTTCCATGCGTACCGCGCGCTGCGCGAGGCCGCGGCGCAGCGGTTCGTCGCCGATGGCTTCACCGAGGACCAGCAGTTCTTCCTCGGCGTCGGCCAGGCGTGGTGCTACGAGGACCGCGAGGACGAGGCGCTCCAGCGGCTGACGACGGATCCGCACTCGCCGCCGCGGTGGCGAGTCAACGGCGCGCTGCGCAACCTGCCCGAGTTCCGCGCCGCGTTCGCGTGCGCCGAGGGCGCGCCGATGGCGCCCGCCCAGGCGTGCGAGATCTGGTGAGCCGGCGCGGCGCGGGTCAGTAGCTCGCGCCGAGCGTCAGCGACACGCCGTAGTAGGTGTCGCTGCCGTCGAAGCTGCCGGTGTCGTCGTCGGAGAACGTCCAGCCGAGCCGCTCGACCGCGCCCTCGACGCGCGCCTCGAGCCGGCCGGCGAGCAGGCGGTACGCGGCGCCGGCGCGGGCCGCGACGCCATCGACGTCGGTGGTGTCGAACCGGTCCTCGATCGGCCCGGCCGACAGCACGAGCCGGTTCTCGACGCCGAGCCACGCCTCGGCGGCGCCGGCGCGCGCGACGCCGCGCGCGCCGAGCCGGAGCAGGTGGTAGTCGACGTCCGGCGCGCCCGGGACGAGCTCGCTCGACGGCCCGCGGAACACGTAGAGCGTGCGCATCCAGCCGACGTCGATGTCGATCGCGACGCGGGGGTGCGGCGTCGCGCGGCCGCGCACCCCCGCCGCCTGCTCGCGCCAGAACACGTCGACCGACGCGCCCGAGTCGTTGGTGGCGGTGAACGCCGGCGCGAGCCCGGCCATCGCGGTGAGTGACAGGCGGTCGAGCACGGGGTGCCGGACGCTCCGCCGCCACGGGTGGAGCTCGACCTCGACGTACGGCATCACCCGCGAGCTGGCGTCGAACGGCCGCAGCGCCGCGTTGTCGGCGTCCTCGTAGGCGAACCGGCGCCACCCGACCTCGACCCCGGCGCGCGCCGTCCCGAGCGTCGGGCCCGCGGCGGCGGGCGCGCGCGTCCGCGGCGGCGGCGGCCCCTCGACGACCGCGCCGCCGGCCTCGACCAGCGACGTGCCGGCGATCGACATCTCGTGGCGCGCGCCGCCCTCGACCTCGACCCACTCCTCGTACGGCTCGCGCCCCGGCGCGAGCACCTGGACCTGGTGGGCGCCGGCGTCGATCTCGCGCTCGATCGGCGGCGCGCCCGCGTCCTCGCCGTCGATCACCACGCGCGCGTCGTCGGGGAGCCCGTCGCCCTCGATCACCAGCGTGCCGGTCGCCGGCGGCAAGAAGAACGAGAACACCTGGGCCTGCTTCGCCGCCTTGCCCTTGCGCGGCTCGACCACGATCGTCTCGAACAGCGGCACGCGCCCGGGCGCCTGGAGGATCACGACGTGCTCGCCCGGCGGCAGCGTCAGCTCGAGCGGGGTCTGGCCGAGCGCCCCGGCGTCCTGGTCGCCGAGGTAGACCAGCGCGCCGTCGGGGTTGGTCTCGATCCGCACCGCGACGCCCTTGTCGGCCGCGGCGGCGGTCGACGCGGCGCCGAGCCACGCCGCCGTGACCATCGCGAGGATCGCGACGATGCGCATCGCCGCGATCCTACTCCACAACGGCCGGGATCCATCGGACGTTCGCCGCGGTGCTACGGTCGCCCCGTGCGCGCCCGCCACCTGCTCGCGCTCGCGGCCCTGGTCGGCGCGATCGCGCTCACGGTCTCGCGGCTCGGCCTGGTCGCCCACGAGCTGATCGGCCACGGCGCCGCCGCCGAGGCGATGGGCTCGGACGTCTCCGCGTGGGGGCTGTTCTGGTTCGGCGGCGGGTGGATCCGCTACGACCACCCCGGGCCGCTGTCCGCCGCCGCGCCGTGGGTGATCACGCTCGGCGGGATCGCGGTCGAGCTGACGCTCGCGGCCGGGTGCGCCCTGCTCGCCCGGCGCGCCGCCGGCGCCGCCGGCCTGGCGCTCGCCGCGGCGGCGTGGGGTCTGGCGATCCACGGCGGCTGGTACCTCGCGGCCGGCGCGTTCCACGGCTTCGGCGACGGCGCGGTGCTCCACCGCGCGCTCGGCGAGGCGCGCGCGCCGGTCGCGCTCGCGGTCGGCGCGGCGTGCGTCGCGGCGGCGTGGGGGGCCGGTCGGGGGCTCGGCGCCCGGCTGCGCGCGCTCGCCCCGGCGTCGACGCCGCGCCGGCAGCTCGCGGCGATCGCGGCGGCGGTCGGCCTCGGGCTCGGCGCCCACGCGGCGCTCACCGCGGCCGAGGTCGCGGTCCGCGCCGACCCGACGTACCGCGCCGTGATGCGGACCGAGGGCGAGCGCGCCGCGGCCCGCGACGTGGCGATCGCCGTCGCCTCGGCCGAGCGCGCCGGCCAGCCGCTCGACGCCGCCGCGGGCGCGCGCGCGCAGCAGGCCGCGCGGCGCCGCCACCGCCAGCTGCCGTTCGGCCCGACGCTGATCGGCGCGATCGGGCTCGCCGCCGCGGTCGGCGTCGGCCGGCCCCGCCGGGGCCCGACCGCCCCGCCGGCCCCGCCGTCGTCCCCCCCGAGCGGCCGCGCCGTCGCGGCCGCGCTCGCCGCCGCCGCCGCCGCGGTCGCGCTGGTCGCGGTCCTCGACGCGCTGGGCCCGTGACGCGGCCGCGTGCTACCGTCGCACCGTCCATGGACAACCGGGTCCGCGAAGTCATCGGCGGCGCGCTGCGCCCGAACGATCCGCGGCGGTTCCTGGTCGAGGCGATGATCGGCGCGATGCACGCCGACGGCGCGCTCGACGCGCGCGAGGCCGGGGTGCTCGAGGCGCACCTCGCCGCGCACCCGCTGTTCGCCGGGGTCAACGCCGCCGCGTCCCGCACCTTGATCGAGCTCGCCACCGACGCGATCAAGTTCGCCGGCTCGGCCGCGGCGCGGGTGCCGGCGATCGCCAAGGGGCTGCCGTCCCGCATCCACCGCATCGCCGGCTACGCGATGGCGTGCGAGATCTCGGCCGCCGACGCCGAGCTCAGCCACGACGAGATGGCGTTCCTCGAGCTGCTGCGCCAGCACCTGCGGATCGCCACCCACGAGGCGCAGCACGTGTTCCACGCGCTCCACGCCGGGCAGCTCGCCGCGCACCTCGAGGACCGGCTGCTGCGCATCCGCTCGCTCGTACCGTTCGTGATCGAGCTGTTCACGCTGCGCGCCCACGCGCTCGGCCGCGCCGTCGACGACCACCGGTTCGCGGTGCGCGACTTCCTGCTCGCGCTGCCGGACATGGCGCTGCCCAAGGACGACCTCGACGCCGCGCTGTTCCAGGCGTTCCGCAAGCCGCGCACCGGCGACGTCTACAGCGAGCTGAGCGTGCTGGCGCAGTACCTGCCCGATCCGGTCGACCGGTGGTGGATGGTCGTCTACGCCGTCGCCGCCGAGGCGCCGGGCTCGGTCACGAGCTGGCGGGTGATCCCGTTCCTGGCGATGATGCAGCACGCGTTCGGCCTCGGCGACGCGGACATGGACGTCGCGGTGATCGATGCGCAGGTGTTCCCGGCGAGCCTGCCGCGCCCGAGCTGACCGCCTGAAGCCGCGTCGGCGCGATCACGCTTGCCACCACCCGGCGACCGCGGCCTACTGCCAGCGTGCCCACGGTCCTGCTCGCGACCGGCCTGACGTGCGCGGTGCTCACCGCGGTGTCGCTGTGGCCGCCGCGCCGCCCCGGCACGCTCGCGCTGATCGGCTGGTTCCCCGGGTGGCTGATCAGCGAGCTCCCCGTCCACGTCCTCGCCCTCCACGCGGCCGCGGCGGTCGTCCTCGTCACCGGCGGCGGGCTCGACGCGCCGCACGGCTGGCTCGGCGCCGCCGCGCTCGCCGGGTCCGCGGCGGGCCTGGTCGCGCACGTCCGCCACGCCGGCCGCGCCGCCGGCGTGATCGACGCGGCGCTGCGCGACCTCGCGCCCGAC
>WYBA01000514.1 GCA_011526095.1 Myxococcales bacterium
CGCCGCGCGCAGCGCGACCGCCGCGTCCCGCGCCGGCGACGGCGCGACGTCCGGCGCCGGCGCGAGCGCGACGTCGATCGCCGGCACGGCGCCCTCGATCGGGTCGGGCGAGAAGTCGTAGGTCCGCCCGGGGCGGGCCACCGCCGCGCGCCGCCACGACGTCGCGGTGGCGACGAGCCGGCCCGCGTCGAGCCGCCACGGCACCGCCGCCAGCGCCGCCGCCAGCGCCCGCGGCGCGCGCCGCTCGGGCTCGATCGCCCACACGCTGCGGCCCACCTCCTCGCTGCGGCCGCCGTCGCGCGCGTGCAGCGCGAGCGCGTCGTCTCCGACGAACGCCGGCGCGCCGGCGCCGGGTCGCACCAGCAGCAGCGCCCCGGTCGCCGCGTCCCACAGCCGCACGGCCGACGCGACCACCGCGTCGGCCGTGGTCATGCCGTCGTCGTCGATCATCGCGACCGTGGGGGCGGCGAGCGGCCGGGTGACGGTCGCCAGCACCGCGCCGTCGCCGCGCAGCGCGACGCCGACGACCGGCGCGTCGTGCTCCACGGCGACCGCGGTGCCGCGCGCCAGGTCCCACACCCGCGCGACGCCGTCGCGGCCGCCTGTGACCAAGCGCGCGCCGTCGCCGCTGAACGCGAGCGCGTCGACGGTGTCGCCGTGGCCGCGCAGCACGCGCGGCGCGCCGCCGCGCGCGTCGAGGACGTGGACCTCGCCCCCGCCGAGCCCGAAGGCCAGCCGCGCGCCGTCGCGCGACCACGCGACCGCGCCCGCCGCGTCGTCGGCGCGGCCGAGCACCTCGCCCTGCCCGGTCGCCGGGTCCCACCGCCGCACCGTGCCGTCGCGCGACGCGGTCACGAGCGCGCCGCCGTCCGGCCGCCACGCCAGCGCGGTGACGAGGTGGTCGTGGCCGGCGAGCTGCGGGCCCGGCGCGCCGTCGGGGCGCCACAGCCGGACGTCGGCGCCCGCGGTGGTCGCGATCCACCGCCCGGTCGGGTCGATCGCGACCGCCGTGGCGAGGACGGACACCGCGGCGAGCTCGCGCGAGGTCGCGAGGTCCCACACCCGCAGCTTGTCGTCGGGGCCGAGCGTCGCGGCGCGCCCGACGTCCCACGCGACGTCGAGCGCGAGCGCGGCGCCGCCCGCGGCCAGGCGGACCTCGGCGGGCGGGGCGCCGTCGCGCCACGGCGCGCCGCCGTCGAAGTGGACGGCGCGACCATCGGGCGCGGCGGCGACGACGCCGTCCTGCCGCGCGCGCAGCCACGGCCGCGGGCGCCACGTCACCGCGCGGCCGTCGTCGCCGCCGGTGACCAGCCCCGCGCCGTCGGCGGTCGCGGCGAGCGCGGTGACGCCGCCGACGTGGCCGTCGAGCCGGTCGAGCGTCGTGCCGGTGGCCGGGTCGATGACGACGACCTCGTCGCCGACCCGCGCGGCGAGCGCGTCGCGCCCGGCCAGCGTCAGCGCGACGGCGGCGAGGATCGGCTCGCCGTCGGACACCCAGGGCACGCCGACGGCGTCGCCGGTCGACGGCTCGCGCCGCGCCAGCTCCCGATCGTCGTGCGCGGCGAGCGCGTCGCCCGCGCCGAGGACCGCGGTGATCGTGCACGATGAGTCCGAGGGCCAGAACGTGTCCACGCGCGCGCCGGTGTCGAGATCGAGCAGCGTGTAGAGGCAGTGGGCGTCGACCAGGGCGACGATCAGCGCGACCGGGCGATCGCGCGCGAGCACGACGATGGCGTCGGGCGCCGTCGGCCACTCGCCGGCGACCGCGCCGTCGGCGAGGCGCCGCGCCACCAGCGGCGCGCCAGGGGCGGACGGGTCGTCGCCGGGCGCGTAGGGCGGCGGCGCCCAGGTGAACCACGCCGGCTCGCCCCGGTGCGGCGCGAACCCGGCGAGCGTCGCGTCCGGCGCCACCGCGAGCGCACGCGGCGCGCCGCCCGGCTCGATCGCCCACAGCCGGGCGCCGTCGTGGCCGCGGCTCGACAGCCGCGCCCCGTCGTCCGAGAACCGGACGTCCTCGACGACGTGGCCGTGGTCGGGCAGCACGGCGCGCGCGGCCCCGGTCGCCGCGTCCCACAGCCGGACGGTGGTGTCGTCGCCCGCGGTCGCGAGCCACGCGCCGTCGGGCGACCACGCGATCGCGTGGACCTCGCCGGCGTGGCCGGTCAGCGTCGGGCCCGCCGCGCCGTCGGGGCGCCACAGCCGCACCGTGCCCGAGTCGTCGGCGGTGGCGAGCGCGCCGCCCGGCCCGGGCGCGACGAGCGCCACCGGCACCTCGCCGTGCGTGACGACGCCGGCGATCGCCTCGGTCGCGCGCGTCGCCTCGCCCAGCAGCAGCGCCAGCGACGGCGTCCGCCGCCCCGCCCGCCACGCCTCGACCAGGTACGGCAGCGCGCGCGCCGGCCGCCCGTCGAGCAGCTCCTGCCGCCCCTGCTCCTCGAGCACGGCGGCGCGCCGCGCCTCGGCGACGTCGCGCGCCCGCACGACCGAGCGCACGCTGACGATCGCGACGACCGCGAGCACGGCGAGCAGCACGGCCGCGGTCGCGACCGCGCCGCGGTGTCGCCGCACCCACCGCCACAGCCGCTCGCGCGCGGTGTAGCGGTGGGCCGAGACGAGCTGCCCGGTCTGGAACCGCCGCAGGTCGGCGGCGAGCTCCTTGGCGCTCGGGTAGCGCTCGTCGGGCGCGCGCGCCATCGCGCGCTCGACGATCGCGACGAGCTCGCGCGGCACCTCGGGCGCGCGCGCCGCCAGCGCCGGCGGCGGCCCGCGCAGCACCAGCGCGATCAGATCGTCGACGCGGCGCGCGCCGACGTAGGGCATCCCGCCGGCGAGCAGGTGGTAGAGCAGCGCGCCCAGCGCGTAGACGTCGGCGCGCGCGTCGACGGGCTCGCCGCGCGCCTGCTCCGGCGGCATGTACGCCGGCGTGCCGATCGCGCTGCCGTAGGCGGTGAGCGCGCCGGAGGAGGCGTCGTCGGCGTGCGCGAGCGCGGCGCCCGGGGCCGGCCCGGGCGCGTCGCTCGCGTCGGCCAGGTCCTTGGCCAGCCCCCAGTCGATGACCACGGTCTCGCCGTAGTCGCCGACGAGGAGGTTGCCGGGCTTGAGGTCGCGGTGGACGATCCCGCGGTCGTGCGCGTAGGCGAGCGCCTCGCACGCCGCGATGACGTGGGGCAAGAGCGCCGCGCGCGCCTCGAACGTGCGCGCGCCCGCGATCACCTCGTCGAGCGGCCGCCCGGCGACGAGCTTCATCGTGTAGAACGCCTCGCCGTCGGGCCACCGCCCGGCCTCGTAGACCGGGACGATCGCCGGGTGCTGCAGCCGCGCGGTGATCAGCGCCTCGCGCTCGAACCGCGCGGCGAGCGGGCCGCCCGGCGCCAGCGACTCCTTGATCGCGACCGCGCGGCCGACGCGGCGATCGCGCGCGCGCAGGATCCGCCCCATCCCGCCGCGCGCCAGCTCGCCGTCGACGCGGTAGACCTCGCGCGGCACCTCGGGCAGCGCCGGCAGGTCGTCCGGCGCGCGCCGCACCGGGCCCTGCGAGGCGGGCGCCGGGACCTGCGCGCTGTCCACCGGCAGCGTCGCGAGCGCCGCGTCGGGCGCGCTCCCCGGCGCGCTGCCCGAGGACGGCAGCCCCGGCGTCGCGGCCGTCGCCGCCAGCGCGTCGGGGTCGACCGTCGCCGCGCCGCGCGGCGCGGAGGCCGCGGTCGCCGCGAGCGGATCGGTCGGCGAACCGGCGGCGGGCGTGCGATCGCGGCGCGACATTCCCCAGGGTCCCGCGCCAGGATACGCCAACTCCGCGCCGCGCGCGGCCCGCCCCGGCCGCGCGTCCACGCACCTTCGCCGTGGCCACGCTCGCGCACCTCGGCGACAATGGCGGGGTGCCGAGCGGCACGTAGGGGAGGACGATGATCGACGCCACGCTGACCACGGCCCGGGGAGGCGCTGGCGCGGCTGGGTCGCGCGTCGCTTCCTGGAGCGCCCCGCCGCGCGACCCACGGCTGCGCGGGCTGGTGCGACGCCTGTGGATGGCGGATGTCCCGCGCGCACCAGGGGACCTCGACCGGATCGTCGACGCCGGCGTCGTGGAGCTGCTGTTCGACCTGTCGCCCGCGGGGCATCGCTTCCGGGTCGGCGGCGATGCGTTCGGCCGGCTCCCTTCGTGCCTGGTCAACGGGCTCAAGCTCCGGCACGTCGACCTCGCGTTCGGCGGGCACCAGCGGTTCTTCGGCGCTCAGCTCGCCTCCCACGCGCCGCGGCTGCTGTTCGGCGTCTCGAGCGAAGAGGTGGCCGGCCGCGTCGTCGACGGCGGCGACCTCACGCCCGAGCTGCGCCGCCTGCACGCGGCGCTCGTGGAGACCACCTCGCTCGACCGGCGGGTGGCGCGGCTCGAGGCGTTCCTCGCCGCGCGCGCGGCCGGCCGCGGCCTCGACGCTCGGTTCGCGCTCGACCGGCTGCTCGCGTGCGACGAGATCGGCGGCGTGCGTCCGGGGGCGCCCGTCGCGCGCGCGGCGGCCGCGGTCGGGCTCTCGCCGCGGCACTACCTCCGCGGCCTCCGGGAGTGGCACGGGGCAGGGCCCGGCGAGCTGCTCCGGCTCCACCGGTTCGTGACGGCGATCGCCGCGATGGAGGGCGCTCGCTCGCTGGCCGACGTCGCCGCCTCGGCCGGCTACTGTGATCAGGCGCACCTGAACCGCGAGTTCCGCCGATTCACCGCGACGAGCCCCGGTGACTACCTCCGGCGGCGCAACGGGCCGCCGGGGCACTTCGTCCCGTGACGACCGCGCGCGCGGGCCGCGATGTCCGATCCGTCCAAGCCCGTGGCCTCCCGATCGTGCTGAGACGAGGGGACGATGATCCACCGCTTCTCCATGCTCGAGCGCGCCCTCCTGTCGATGAACGTGATCCCCCACCCGTTCGTGGACGCGGGCGCGATGATGGGGCTCAACCACGCGCTCGCGGCCGCCGTGCGGCTCGGGATCGTCGACCACCTCGGCGACGCGCCCCGCCCGGCCTCGCAGATCGCCGGCGACGCAGGGCTCAGCGAGAAGGGCACGACCCTGGTTCTCGACTGCCTCGAGGCGCTCGGCTACGTGGCGCGCGTCGACGCCGGCTACGCGTTCACGCGCCGAGGCCGCAAGTACCTCGCCGCCGGCTCGAAGGACGGCCTGCGCTACTTCATCCAGTTCTGCGACTGGCTCCAGCGTGGCTACGTCGATCTCGACGAGACGATCCGGCACGGCCGGCGCGCGGCGGGGAGCATGATCGAGGCGCTCGGCGAGCGCGAGTGGGAGCTGTTCTCGCGTGCGATGATCGAGATCTCCTCGACCAACGTCGCCGAGGTCACGAAGCTGGTCCCGGTCCCGCCGGGCGCGCGCGCGCTCCTCGACGTCGGCGGCGCCCACGGCCAGTACAGCATCGCGCTGTGCGAGCGGCACCCCGGGCTGACCGCGCGGGTCCTCGATCTCGCGCCGGTCCGGCGCTACGCCGACGAGTGCATCGCGCGTCATGGCGCCGCGGCGCGCGTCAGCTTCGTCGAGGGCAACTTCGAGACCGAGGAGCTACCGGCCGGCAACGACGTCGTGCTCGCCTTCAACATCGTGCATGGCATGGACGCGGACGGGAACCGGGCGCTGTTCGCCAAGGCCCACCGCGCGCTCCGCCCCGGCGGCGTGCTCGCCGTGCTCGACCAGGTGAAGGGGACGGGCGGCTCGACCCAGCTAGCGCGCGCGACCACGTCGTTCATGGCGCTGAACCTGCTGCACCAGGCCAGCGGCACCACGTACTCGCACGAGGAGCTCGGCGACCTCGCGCGCGACGCCGGCTTCGCGCGGACGAGGTGCAAGCCGCTGCGCTCGCCGGGCTTCGCGCTGGTGGTGTGCGAGCGGCGGTGAGCGGTACGCAGCTTTGTCAGTCCACGACCGGCCCCGGGCAGCCGTAGACGAAGCTGACCTCGGCGACGGCGCCGCTCTGGATCTGGTCGCAGTACGAGCCGAAGAACGTGATCGTCATCGCGTCCGGGTGGTAGTCCCAGCCGTTGGTGTGCGAGGTGGAGCGCGGCACGACCACGCCGCCGAGCGTCACGGTCACCGCGTCGGGGTCGGGCGGCGCCGAGTCCAGCGCGTACGAGCACGACGGCACGATGATCCCGCCGGAGATCGTGTCGAGCACGGTCGCGAGCTCGGCGGCGCTGTTGGCGGCGTAGTAGTGCGGCGGGCCGCCGGCGCGCGGCACCTCACCGGCGAGCGCCGCGTCGTTCAGCACCGAGACGTCGGCGAAGCCGCCGCCGAAGCCGAGCACGAACGTCTTGATCCCGGCCCCGGCGAGCGCCTCGACCGCGGCGACGGTCTCGGCCATCGCGTCGCCGCTCGAGCAGTTGGGCTCGCCGTCGGTGGCGAAGAGCACGTAACGCCCGGCGGGGTTGACCGGGATCGACGCGTAGTGATCGAGGGCGGCCGCCAGGCCGAGCTGGGCGGGGGTGTTGCCGCCAGCCGCGCGCCCGGCGAAGTACGACGCGATCTCCGGCGCCTGGCCGAGGTCGATCGGCACGCGCACCGCCGTGCCGCCGGCGACCGCGCAGTCCTCGTCGGTGGGGAACTCGAGCAGGCCGAACCGGATGTTGTCGTCGTAGTCGGAGGTCAGCGCCTCGAGCGCGTTGCGCATGATCGTCCACTTCGGCGTGAGATCGATCGGGATGCTGATGATCGGCGAGTCCATCGAGCCCGAGCGATCGAGGACGACGAGGAGATCCGGCGGGTCGCCGACCTCGACCACGCCGATCGGCTCGGTCTGCGCGCCGCAGCTGGCGTCGACGAACGGGCCGGCGTCGATCCGCGGCGCGGCGTCGATCGCGCCCGGTGCGGCGTCCGAGGCGTCGTCGTCGCCGCCGGCGTCGCCGCCCGAGGAGCTGGGGCCACAGGCGGCCGCGACGACGGCCAGGGGCGTGAAGAGACAGATCGCGCGCATCGACGAACCTCCAGGGACCGGCCCGGCGGGGCCAACCACCACGCTGGATGTGTCCTCGCGCCGGACCAAGTGACCGCGCCTGTCGCGGTCTGTCGGCCCCCCCGGGAACGCCGCGATCAGCTCGCCGGGCGGCGGTCAGCTCGCGCCGCCGGACGCCGAGGTGAGCCCGCGCCGCGCGACGATCAGCCCCGCCCAGGCCATCGCCGCCAGCATCGAGGCGCCGCCGAGCAGCACGAAGGCCGGCGGCGCGCCGAGGTAGACCTCGGCCAGGATGCCCGTCGGCATCAGCAGACCGGTGATCGCCAGCCAGCCGAGCGCGCGACGCCGCCCGTCCGAGACCGGCAGGCGCGGGAGCAGCAGCCCCACGGCGAGGTTGAGGACGGCGAAGAGGTTGCCGTGCGCGTGGGCGAGGCGCGCCTCGAAGTGCTTGCCCGTCGAGTAGCTGGCCACCCACGCCTCCTTGCCTGGCGCGAAGTCGCGCAGGTAGACGAGCAGGAAGCCGTAGGCCATGAACCCAGCGATCACCAGGAGCCCCACTGCGATGTTCCATCGACCGGTCGACATGAGATCTTCCTTTCCGTGATGTGGTCTGCCTCGATCGTCCGCCGTCAGCGCGACGCGGCCGCGCGCGCCACGGCGGCCACGAGCTCGTCCTCTTCCGGCGTGACCGCGAAGAACGACGCCAGCGAGCCGTCTTGGGCGACGACGGCGATCTGAGCCTGGGAGTCGGCGTCGGTGGCGCCGTACGCCTCGAACGCCGCGGCGTGCCAGTCGGCGACGATGTGAAGCCGGTCCTCGAGGTCGGCGGGCGCGGCGATCCCCGCCGTGTCGAACGCCGCCCGGGTGTCGGCCACGAGCGTCTCGTGCCGCGCGGCGAGCTTGCCCTCGACCTTGCCGGCGAGGAAGCCGGGCGCGCTCGAGACGTCCATGATCTCCACGATCACGACGTCCGGGTGCGCCACCCGGACGGCGCGGCAGCGCGCGCTGGCGAGGTCGGCCGTCGACCTCGACGCGAACGACAGGACCGTGACCTGCCCGGGCGCCGGCACGTCGAGCGCGCGGCCCCAGTGGTCCTCGACGGTCATGCGCGGCGCGGGCGCGCGTCCCGTTGGACCCGCCCGGCCCGCGCCGCCGCGCCCCGCGTGCACGCGCACCGTGTCGGCCGGGCCGCCGCAGGTCGACGCGCCGACCACGGTGACCGCCGCGAGCGCGGCGACGCCGAGCGCGCGCTTGACGCGCACGCAGCCGAAGCGACGGCAAGCGATCGCGGCGATGCCACCCCACGCGACCGTCCGCACGGCCATGGCCTGCGCGGTGTGGAGCGTGAAGCGCCCCCCGAGCAGCACGTGCGCGCCGAAGGCCGCGTACACGAGCGCGGTCGCCGCCGCGATGCCCAGGGCGAGCCGCGCGGCCCAGGGGCGGGCGAGCCCGAGCGCGACGCCGGCGGTGACGTACGCGAAGCCGGCCAGGAAGTTGAACCACAGCACGAACGGGACGTAGTCGCCCTCGGCGGCGCGGGCCGCCGCGGAGCCGAACAGCACGCGGCTGCTGGCGACCAGGGTCAAGACGCCGAAGCCCGTGGCGGCGGCCGCGACGGCGAGGAGCCACGCGGGGCGGCGGGCCGGGGTGGTGCTGGCGGATCCATGGGTCATGGGGACTCTCCTGCCGTGACGTGGTGGCGCGCCCCGCGCAGGAGCGCCTCGACGACCTCCCACACGGCCTCTGGCGTCCGAGACTCGGACGACCGCGGCCCGGCGGTCGAGGCGACCGCGACCTGCAGCGTGCCTCGCACCATCCAGCCGAGGACGGTGGCGTCGAGCTGCGCCGGGATCTCGCCGCGCGCCTGGGCCTCGCGCAGGCACGCCTCGATGTACCGGCGCGACCGCAAGATCGTCTCGCGGAGCCGGCGCGCGCCCTCGGGCCCCGCGACCTGCTCGAGGCGATCACTCGACGCGAGGCGGAGCACCGCGGGGTGCTCGTGCATGAGCGCGAGGCGCCCGAGGAACAGCGCGCGCAGGCGGGCGAGCGGAGGGTCTTCCGGCGGGGGGAACGTCTGGTCGAGCAGCGCCCGGACGCGATCGATCCCGGCGAGGACCACCTCGTCCATGTCGCGGTAGTGGCGAAAGATCGTGGAGTCGGCGATGCCGACCTCGCGGCCGAGCTCGGCCGCGGTGAGGTGGGCGGCGCCCTTCGAGGCCAGGATGCGGAGCGCCGCGTCCGCGATCTGCGGGCGGCGATCCTCGGTGCGCTGCCGTCGCGGAGGGGCGGGTCGCTGGGTCGAGCGGCTCATGTGGCGCTCCTCGACGCCTCGTCGGGCCGCGGCGCGGGCGCGGCCGCTCCGCCGTCGAGCGCGTCGGCGTCCTCGCGCTCCCAGCGGATGAGACGGAAGGTCTCGGTGAAGACGACGTAGAGCAGCGGCACGACGCCCTTGGTCACCACGGTTGCGAGCAGCAGGCCGCCGATCTGCACGTAGACCAGTTGGCGCCACATCGGCCCGCCCTCGATCGCGAGCGGGATGAGCCCGCCCACCGTCGCGAGCACGGTGACCAGCACCGGGCGCAGGCGCACCAGGCCGGCGTCGATGACGGCGCGGTGGAGCTCGACGCCGTGCTCGCGCGCCTCCTCGATGAAGTCGAACAGCACGATGATGTGGCTGACGATGACGCCGATCAGGCTCGCGACGCCGAGGAAGGCCATGAAGCCGAAGTGGGTGTGGGTGACCGTGAGCCCCAGGACGACGCCGACCAGCCCGAACGGGATCGCCGCGAACACGATGAGCGGCTTGAACACGTGGGCGAACTGCCAGACCAGGACGAGGAAGATCAGCGCGACCGAGACCTTCAGCGCGATCCCGACCGACGCGAACGCCTTGGCCTGGAGCTCGTGCTCGCCGCCGAGCTCGAGGTGATAGCCCGGCGGCAGCTCGAGCGCGGCGAGCCCGGCCTCCGCCGAGGCGAGCAGCGCCGACGGCAGCGCGCCGTCTCGCGGGAGCGCGCCGATCGTGATCGTCCGCTCGAGGTCGTGACGCACGATCTTCGGCGGCGCGAACGCGGTGCCGACGCGGGCGACCTGCTCGAGCGGCACCGCGCGCCCCGTCCGCTCGCTCCACACGTAGAGCTCGCCGACCTGCCCGGCCGCGCCGCGCTCGTCGGGCCGGAGCCTCACGACGACGTCGATCAGCCGGTCTCCGACGCGCAGCTGGGTCTCGCGGGCGCCGGCGAGCGCGAGCGCGGACGAGCGCGCGACGTCGGTCGCGGTCACCCCGGCTGCGGCCGCCCGGGCGGGATCGAGCGAGAGCTCGAGGTTCATCGCCTCCGGCCCCCAGTCGTCGAACACGTCGGAGGTCTCGGGCGCCGCGCGCAGCACCGCCGCGACCGCCTCCGCGAGCCGCCGCAGCGTCGCCACGTCGGGCCCGCTGATGCGGACCTCGACCGGCACCACGGCCGGCTTGCCCGAGGACACCCGATAGACCTCGAAGCGCGCGCCCGGAACCTCACCGGTCAACCGCCGCTGGATCCGGCCGACCATCGTGCGCGTCGCGTCGGCGTCCCGGGCCTGGATGAGCATCATCCCGTACGCCGGGTTCCGCGGCTCGGGGCCGACGTTGCTCCACCACCGCGGCCCGCCGCTGCCGGCGTAGGTGGTCACGCGCTCGATCCGCTCGCCCTCCGCGGCGAGCAGCGCGGCCTCGGCCTCGCGGAGCAGCGCGTCGGTCGCGCGCGCGTCCGCGCCCTCGGGGAGCCGGACGTGCACGTAGAAGCGCGCCATCGCCTCGTCAGGGAAGAACTGGGTGCGGACCAGGACCGCGGGCGCCAGGCCGACGATCAGGAACGCCAGGAACGCCAGCGCCGTCTTGCCCTTGTGGCGCAGCGTCCACTCGGTGAGCGCGTTGTAGCCGCGGGCGAGGCGCGCGCCCCGGCCGTCGCCCTCGAGCGACGCCTCGTACCCGCGCTGCCCCCGCAGCAGGTAGTAGCCGAGCAGCGGCATGAACGTCATCGACACGATCCGGCTCGAGACGAGCGCGAGCGACACGACCATCGGCAGCGAGTAGATGAACTCGCCCATCGAGCCGCTGACGAGCAGCAGCGGCGCGAACGCGACCACGTTGGTCAGCGTCGCGAAGAAGATCGCCTTGGCGAGGCGGGTCGGCCCCTGCCACGCGGCGCGCCGTCGCGGGACGCCGGCGGCGAGCTCCCGGTTGATCGCGTCGCTCGCGATCACGGGATCGTCGACCAGCAGGCCGAGCGCGATGATCAGCGCGGCGATCGAGACCTGCTGCAGATCGAGCCCGAGCAGCTGCATGAAGCCGAAGGTCATCGCCAGCGTGATCGGGATGCTCGCCGCCACCAGCAGCGCGCTGCGCCGCTCCATGAACACCAGGGCGATCGCGATGACGATCGCGATCGCCTCGAGCAGGCTGCGCAGGAACTCGTCGATCTTGGTCCGGACCAACTCGGGCTGGTCGCTGGTCTTGACGATCTCCAGGTCGGCGGGCAGGCGCTCGGCGACGCGGTCGACGAGCTGGTCGAGCGCCTCGCCGACCGCCGTCACCTGCGCGCCGCTGCGGACCTGGACGGCGAGCGAGACGCCGCGGGTCCGCGCCCAGCCGTCGGCGCCCCGACGGGTCAGCCAGGTCGTGTCGGGCGCGGGCGTCTCGTAGCCGCGGATCACCTCGGCGACGTCGCGGACCGTGACGGCGTGGCCGGAGGGGGCCGCGCCGACGATCGCCTCCTCGAGGTCGGCGACCGTCGCGAACGCGCCGCCGGGCTCGACGAGCAGCGCGCGGCCGCCGGCGTCGATGCGGCCGCCGGCCTGGCTCACGTTCCGGGTCCGCAGCGCCGCGCCGAGCTGCTGGGGCGAGAGCCCGAACGAGGCCAGCCGTTGCTGGGAGTACAGCACGTGGACGCGCTCGGCGACGACGCCGTGACGATCCACCCTCGTCACCTCGGGGTGCCGCGCGAGCTCGTCGCGCAGCAGCGCCGTGTAGGCGTCGAGCGCGCGGTAGCTGTAGCGCGCGCCCGCGACGCCCTCGAGCGCGCCCCGCACCTCGCCGGGCTCGGTGACCAGCACGGGACCCCACACGTCGGGGTGAGGTCGGTCGTCGCCCATGACCTGCGCGCGGAAGGCCTCGAGCACGCGCGCCCCGGCCTCCGGGTCGTCGACCTCGTAGTCGAGCGCGACGAAGCTGGCGCCCCGCAGGATCGCGCCACCGCGCAGCCCGCCGATCGCCTCGCCGACCGCCAGGTAGCGCCGGGCGTAGGCGAGCACGCTGTCGTCCGGCACGTCGGGCGCGGTCACGAACACCGTGGCCTGGCGAGGCCCCGTGGCCCCGATCGCGGCGCGATGCCGGACCAGGGCGCGCTCGATCGCGCGGCTGCGGACCTCGAGCTCGACGTCGCCGACCTCGGGGCTCGCGACCGTGTAGACGACCGTGGCGGTGTCGCCGAAGTGGGTGTTGAGCTGGAGCGGCGCGGCCCCGGGCGGCATCGCGCGCTCGAACAGCTCGAGCCGCGCCCGCAGGTCGGCCCAGGCCGGGTCGAGGTCGGCGCGCTCGGCGTCGTCGTCGAGCGTGACGAACACGGTGGCGAGGCCCGCGCGGGTCGTCGACGTCACCTGGTCGACCCGCGGCACCTGGCGCGCCAGCTGCTCGAGCGGCTCGGTCACGAGCTCCTCGAGATCCGCGGCGGTCGCGCCGGGCCAGCCCGCGGTGATCACGGCGGTCTTGATGACCACCTCGGGGTCCTTGCGCTGGGGCAGCGCGAGGAACGAGACCGTGCCCCATCCCAGCGTCGCGATCAGGGCGACCCAGGCGATGTGTCGCTTCTCCACGAACAGGCGGGACAGGTTCCATCGCGACGTCATGGTCGCACCGCCACCACGGCGCCCTCGTGCAGCAGCGCGGCGCCGTCGACCACGACGCGCTCCCCCGCGGTGAGCCCGCCCTCGACGACGACGTCGTCGCCGACGAGATCGGCGACCTCGACGACCCGCCGGGTGACGGTCCCGCCGTCCGCGCCCACGACCCAGACCTGCAGCGCGTCGCCGTCGGGGCTGCGCAGCACGCTCGACAGGGGCACGCGCAGCACGGGCGCCGCAGCGTCGCCGCGGAGCTCGACGCTCGCGACCATGCCGGCGCGCAGCGCCCGGTCCTCGTTGGCCAGCGTCACCTCGGCGGCGAACGTGCGGAGGGTCGGGTCGGCGACCGGGTCGATCTTGGTGATCGCGCCCTGGAGCGCGCGCGCGCCGAGGGCCTCGACGCGGACCGGGACCTGCTCGCCGAGGCGCAGCGCCGCCAGCCGCGTGTCCGGGACGGCGAAGGTGAGCCGCATCTGCCGGTCGTCGATGATCGTGAACACGGCCCGGCCGGGCGCGACGATCTCGCCGACGTCGAGCGCCTGCCGCGCCACGACGCCGTCGATCGGGCTGATCAGGCGGGCGTCCTCGACCACCCGGCGCGCCGCCGCGGCCTGCTCGGCGCGCGCGTCGCGCTGGCTGCGCGCCGCCGCGACGCGACCGCGCGCGGCGTCGAACGCCGCCTCGGCGCGATCGGCGTCCGCGGCCGGGATCGCGCGCGTCGCGAGCAGCTTGCGCGCGCGGCTGACTTCGGTCTGCGCGTGCCCCAGCGCGGCCTCCGCGGCGGCCAGCTCGGCGCGGGCGGTGGCGAGCGCCGCCGACGCCGCGGTCGCATGGTGACGCAGGTCCCGGGGATCGAGGGTCGCCAGGACGTCGCCGCGCCGGACCGCGTCGCCCTCCTGCAGCGGCCGAGCGCGGCCCTCCGAGGCGACCTGCGCGACGCCCTCCACCTGGCCCGCGACGCGAAACGACAGCTCGACCTGGGCGTGTGGCAGCAGCGAGCCCGAGTACCGGCGGGGCTGCGCCAGCGGCGCCGCGGTGACCTCGACGACGCGCACGGCGCGCGGCGGCGGCGCCGGCGGCGCCGGGTCTGCGCAGCCGACCGCGGCGGCGAGCGTGGACAGGGACGCGAGCGCGGTGAGGGTGAGCCTGTTCGACATGGTCGCCTCGGTCGCCGCCAGAAGTTAGCAAGTACTTACTTACATCCGAGGGCGTGACGCGGCCATGCGACACGTCGCCACGGCCGCTCGCGACGATGCGGCCGCGCCCTCCCGGACGCGTCCGCGCGAGCGCCACGAGGGCGCGCGGCCGGTGGCTGTCCCGATCCGGGCGAGCCCCGACCTGGCCGTTGCGCGCGTCGCCCTCGGCCCTCGCGCCCGTCGCCGCACACCGCACGTGCGCCGCCGGGCTCCAGCTCGATCCGCGCCTACCGCGTGCGCAGCACGGTGACGACCTTCTCGATCGCCTGGCGCGCGTCGCCGAACAGCATCTTGGTCACCGGCTTGTAGAACAGCGGGTTGTCGATGCCGGCGTAGCCGGTGGCGCGGCTGCGCTTGTTGACCACGACCAGCTTGGACTTCCACACCTGGAGCACCGGCATGCCGGCGATCGGGCTGGTCGGGTCGTCCTCGGCCGCCGGGTTGACGATGTCGTTGGCGCCGATGACGATCACGACGTCGGTCGACGGCAGGTCGGCGTTGATCTCGTCCATCTCGAGGACGATGTCGTAGGGGACGTTGGCCTCGGCGAGCAGCACGTTCATGTGGCCCGGCAGGCGACCGGCGACCGGGTGGATCGCGAACCGGACCAGCTTGTCGTGGCCGCGCAGGATCTCGGTCAGCTCGCGCACGGCGTGCTGGGCGCGCGCCACGGCCATGCCGTAGCCCGGGACGATGACGACGCTCTTGGCCTCGAGCAGCTTGGTCGCGAGCGTCTCGTGGTCGATGTCCGCGACCTCGCCCTGCGGGGCCGCGGGCGCGCCGGCCGCCGGCTTGGCCGGCTCGGCGCCGAACCCGCCGAAGATCACGTTCCAGATCGAGCGGTTCATCGCCCGGCACATGATGTAGCTGAGGATCGCGCCGCTCGAGCCGACCAGCGCGCCGGTGACGATCAGCAGGTCGTTGTCGAGCATGAAGCCGGCGGCGGAGGCGGTCCACCCCGAGTAGCTGTTGAGCATCGAGACGACGACCGGCATGTCGGCGCCGCCGATCGCGGCGACGAGGTGGACGCCGAGCACGCAGGCGATCGCGGTGCCGCCGGCCAGCGCCCACAGCTCGCCCTCGCGGGCGTACAGCACGCCGAGCCCGACCGAGCCGACCAGCATCGCGAGGTTGAACCAGTGGCGCATCGGCAAGAGCGTCGGGCGCCCCGAGACCGAGCCGCGCAGCTTGAGGAACGCCAGGATCGAACCCGTGAACGTCAGCGCGCCGATCAGCACGTCGATGTAGATCTCGATGCGGGTCTTGAGGTCGCCCGGACCGTCGCCGTGCAGCTCGAGCGAGTAGCCGACGAGCACGGCGGCGACGCCGACGAAGCTGTGGAGCAGCGCGACCAGCTCCGGCATCTGGGTCATGCCGACGCGCGCGGCCATGAGCGCGCCGAGGACCGCGCCGCCGCCGATCGCGGCGAGCAGGATCGGGTGCGGGTCGAGCGAGGCGCCGCCGATCGTCGTGGTCAGCGTCGCGACGATCGCGATCGCCATGCCGATGATGCCGTAGAGGTTGCCGCGCCGCGCGGTCTCCTGCGACGACAGCCCGCGCAGCGACAGGATGAACAGCACTGCCGCGGTCAGGTACGCGACGTCGGACAGCGCCTCGGATCTCAAGGTTTCCATGGCGCGTTACTTCCTGAACATCGCGAGCATCCGGCGGGTCACCAGGAACCCGCCGGCGATGTTGATGGTGGCGAACAGGGTGGCGGCGATCGCCGTGATCTCGGCGGCCTCGAGGTGTCCACTCGACCCGCCGATCAAGCCTCCGACGACGATGATCCCGCTGATCGCGTTGGTCACGCTCATCAGGGGTGTGTGCAGGGCCGGCGCGACGTTCCACACCACCTGCCAGCCGACGAACACCGCCATCACGAACACCGTGAAGTGCTGGAGCAGCTTCGTCGTGCCGAGGCTGATCGGCGCGTCGTCCGAGCCGTAGCGCAGGTACATCCACGCGCCGGCGGCGATCAGGCCGACGATGGCCATGACCATGCCGGCGGTCTTCGACGGCGCCTGGACCGCGGCCCCGTGGCCGTGGCCCGACGGCTTCTTGGTCGGCGCGTCCGCCTTGGCCGCGACGGGCGCGGCGGCCGCGGCCGCGGGCAGCTTGCCCTCGCGCGACTCCTTGACCTCGGGCTCGACCTTCTTCGGCGGCGGCGGCGGCCACCGCTTCTCGCCCGCCTCGAGCACCAGCGCGCCGCGGACGATGTCGTTCTCCAGGTCGATCTTGTAGCCGGTGGCCCCGCCCATCTCGTCGAGCAGGTGCCACAGGTTCGTGCCGTACAGCTCGCTGGCGACGTTGCCCATGCGGCTGGCCATGTCGGTGTAGCCGATGACGGTCACGCCGTGCTCGACCACCGCCTGGCCCGGCACCGTCAGCTCGCAGTTGCCGCCGTTCTCGGCCGCCAGATCGACGACGACCGAGCCCGGCTTCATCATCTGGACCATGTCGGTCAGCCACAGCTTCGGCGCCGGCTTGCCCGGGATCAGCGCGGTGGTGATGACGATGTTCACCTCCTTCGCCTGCGCCCGGAACAGCGCCATCTCGGCGTCGATGAACTCCTTGCTCATCTCCTTGGCGTAGCCGCCCTGGCCCTCGCCCGACTCCTCGATGTGGACGGTGAGGAACTCGCCGCCGAGGCTCTTGATCTGGTCGGCGACCGAGGGCCGCACGTCGAACGCGCGGACGATCGCGCCGAGCGCCTTGGCCGCGGCGATCGCCGCGAGGCCGGCGACGCCGGCGCCGATGACCAGGACCTTCGCGGGCGGGACCTTGCCGGCCGCCGTGAACTGGCCGGTGAAGAAGCTGCCGAACTTGTTCGCCGCCTCGACCACCGCGCGGTAGCCGGCGATGTTCGCCATCGACGACAGCGCGTCGACCTTCTGGGCGCGGCTGATCCGGGGGATGCAGTCGACCGCGACGACGTGCGCCTTGCGCTCGGCGAGGCGCGCGACCAGCTCCGGATTCTGCGCCGGGAACAGGAACGAGATCAGCGTGGCGCCGGCGCGCAGGCCGTCGGCCTCGCACGTACCGTCGGCGCGCAGCTCGGGCGGGCGGACCTTGGCGACGACGTCGGCGGAGGTCCACACCTCCGCGGCCGTGGCCACGATCTGCGCCCCGGCCGCGACGTACTCGCGATCGGGGTAGCTGGAGCCGGCGCCGGCGTCGGTCTCGACCAGGACCGTCCAGCCTGCTTTGACGAGGCGCCCGACGGTGGACGGAGCGGCGGCAACGCGCCGCTCGTCGGGGCGGATCTCCTTGACGATGCCGAGCTTCATGGGGGGTTTTCGGCGCCGACGATAGGGGCGCCGTCGGCTCACTGCAAGGCTAAGCAGGTCTCAAGATCCGCGGCCGGCCGCGGCGATCCGGCGCGTAGCGCACCGTGTTAGCGTGCGCGCCGTGCCCCGCGTCGAGATGCCGCACGGCAGCGTGATCGAGCTCGACGCGGAAGGTGCGCCGCGGCGGTGGCTGGCGCCGGACGGCGCGGTCGTCGCGGAGATCGAGCCCGACCGCGTGACGCTCGCGCTCGACGGCGTGCTCGACGTGCCGGTCATCGTGGCGGCGGCGCCGGCGCACCCGCTGCTCGGTCCGGTCCACGCGATCACGGCGGGCGCCGCGCCGGTGGCGTTCGTCGGCGCGGTCGACTGGCGCCGCCCCGCGCGGATCCCGGCGATCGACGCGCCGGCGCGCGTGCCCGGCGGCGCCGGCACGCTGCTGCTCGATCTGCTCGCGATCGCCGCGCGCGCCGCGGGCACGACGCTGCGCTACGCCGGGCCCTACCCGACCGCGGCGCTGTGGGCCTCCCTGGCGACGTGCTTCCGCGCGCCCGCCGGCCTCGACGTCGGCGAGTTCACGCGCGAGGCGATGGCCCGCGCGATGCGCGGCGACGACTCGCCGCTGCCGCACGAGTTCACGCCCGCGCCGTTCGAGCGCGTGCGCGTCGCGCCGCGCGCGGTCGTCCACCTGCGCGACGGCGTCGAGCGGCTCTACCTCGGCGGCGTGGCGTGGCAGGCGCCGGCCCCGGGCGCCGGCGCGCGGCGGCTGATCCGCGACGGCGACGAGACGCGGGCCGTGCTGTGGCTGGCCGACCAGCTGTGGGCCGACGTCGCGCGGCTCGACGCGCGCGGCCGGCTCGTCGACGGTCCGCACGCGCTGCCGCCGGTGGCGTCGGCCGTGCTCGGCAAGCCGTTCCCGCCGGCGCTGGCGGCCGCGCTGGTCGAGCTCGTCGCCGAGGACGAGCCGCCGCTGCTGGCGGTGACGATGCGCGAGATCGCGCGCGAGCTGCCGCTGGTGTGGGGCGACCCGGGCGCCGACGCCGCGCGCCTGCTCGCCGGCGTGCTGGTCGTCCACGCCGGGCTGTGGGAGCGCCTCGGCGCCGGCGCCACGAGCCTGGCGCCGCTGGCGATCGCGATCGCCGAGGCCGTCGCGCCGCCGATCAAGCAGCTCGCGCAGCGACGCCTGGCGGAGATCCCCGTCGGCGTCGATCCGAACTGACCTGTCCGGAGGAGCCCATGTCGACCGAGCGCCGCCACCCGAACGTGATCAACCTCGACGAGATCCCGACCGGCACGTCCGAGCACGGCCGGTTCGCGTACACCGCGCGTCGCCTCGGCGTGCCGACCGGCGGCAAGGGCCTGGGCTGCTCGTGGTTCGAGCTCGCGCCGGGCAAGACCGCGTTCCCCAACCACTGGCACAGCGCCAACGAGGAGGCGATCTACGTGCTCGCCGGCGCGGGCACGCTGCGCCTCGGCGCGGCGCGCGTCGCCGTGCGCGCCGGCGACTACGTCGCGCTGCCGTCCGGGCCGGCGGGCACGCACCAGCTCCTCAACACCGGCGACGCCCCGCTGCAGTACCTGTGCATCTCGACGATGCACCCGGTCGAGGTCGTCGGCTACCCCGACTCGAAGAAGACCGCCGCGTTCGCGCTCGACCCGGTGACGCGCGAGCCGTGGGCGCGCGCGGTCTACCCCGCGGGCGCCGAGGTCGACTACTACGCCGGCGAGGAGTAGCGAACGCACGATTCTGGGTGGGCGCACATACTGCCCGGTGACCAGTAACCAGCGCTGACGGTCCTCTGGGCTCCCCTCGGGGATGCCGGGCTGAGGCTCGAAGGATGCGCAGCGGGCTATGCGCGATCGGAGCGGCGCGGTACGTTCCGCATCGGCTGATGCTGGACGAGCGAGCCCTAGCCATGTTCTCGGCGGCCTTGCGTCATGTGCGAACCGCCGAGCACCTCGCCACGACGCCCGACCCTGATCGCTCAGCTGACCAGGCTTTCCATGTGGCGGGATTCGGGCCTGAGTGCATCCGAAAAGCTGGGTTGCCGCGACGAACCTACGATCAAGCAATCGGCCACGGGGTCGGGGCCGCCGCTGAGTTCGCGCTGAGGTTTGCGCTGGCCGTCGATCCTGTCGCTCGCCGCTACGACATCGAGGGGTGGCAGGGGCGGTACCCTGCGCTTGCGCGATGGAACGAAAACGCACGTTATGAGGCGACCGGTACACGATCCGATCACGATGCAGCAAGCGTTGTCCGTGAGGCTCGCGAGGTCGTCGACGTCATGACCTTCGCCTTCTGGGCCGACGGCGCGATCCCGAGCGACTTCTCATGGTGACGTTCGACGAAGTGTTGCCGGAGCTGATCCGCATCTGCGAGACATCTCCTGGCTTTGGCGATGTATCGAAGGCGGTCGTTGTGAGGGATCTGAAGGGATGCGTTCGTCTCGCGATCGATCTCGTCGCAGGGCGAGCCTTCGACGTCGCTCCGCTTGAGGCCAACCTAACGGCGACGCTCGGGGCCTGGTTCGCGGGGCCCATCCTTGGCCCCGACGTTCGCCGAGACATGTCCCGTTTGCGCGGCACGGTGCTCGGGCAGAACGCGCCGTGGATGGCAGCGTGGACCGACCTGATCACGGGAACCACGCAGGCAACAGTCGCAGGGAAGTGGCACAAGATTGAGCGACATCTCTCGAAGCTGGCCTGGACCCAGCCAGAGATTGCGCGGCCACCGTGGCCGCTGGTAGCCCAGCGGCCGGCTATCGTGACGTTCTACTCGTTCAAGGGTGGTGTGGGACGCACGACCTTGCTTGCGTCGACAGCTCTGCAGCTCGCGACCGAAGGTAGGCGCGTCGTTGTGGTCGATCTCGATGTTGAAGCCCCAGGGGTGTCAACCTTGCTTGGGGCGACCGCACGCCGTGGAGTCGTCGATTTCCTCGTCGATCACTACGCAACGGGCTTGGTTGACATCGACGGTCTCGCGGGGGCGGCGACAGCCCTCGATGCAGCGTCGGTGATGGTCGACGTGGTTCCTGCTGGCGTTGTGAACGCGACCTACTTCGAGAAGCTAGCTCGTCTTGACTTCGTGGGCTCAGGGTTGGTTGAGCCCAACGCGCAGAGCCCGGTGCGCGGCTCGTTGAGAGCACTCATCGAAGCGCTCTCGCGTCGCATTCCCGCACCGGACTACATCCTGATCGACTCCCGCGCGGGACTGCATGACGTCGCAGGACTATCGCTTCACGACCTGGCTCACGTCGATGTCTTGATTGGCCGCGATTCCGATCAAACCTACTCGGGGTTGGAACTCACGGTTGCCGCGCTGGGCGCCCGTCGCGAGCTCGAGGATATCCGCTGCGTCGTGGTGCAAGCGATGGCGCCGGATGATCCCGGGTCTCTGGAGTACCAGCGGATCACCACCGAGTACCGCACGCGAAGCCACGCGGCGTTTGCCGATCACGTCTACGACCGCGACGATCCAGATGACGTCCCGGATGTCGACGACGACTCTGCTGCACACTTTCCCTCCGTGATTCGGTTCAACCATCGCCTGCTTCACTTTTCCTCGCTCCAGGCGGTGCGCGCAGAGCTGACCGCGGAGGACTTCGTTCGGGTGAAGGAACGCATCGTGGAGCGTTGCATCCCGGAGGGCGCGTGAGCTTGGACCGCAAAGCACTTCTGGGCCACATGGCTGCGTTGGCGACAGACGCGGACGCCGTGGTGAACGCGAGTCGCGTATTCCTTCCCCTTCCGAGCCATCGCTTGGCATTGCGACCCGAGATCGTGATCATCGAGGGCAGCCGCGGAGCAGGGAAGACGGCGCTGTTTCATCTGGTGAACGAGCTGGGTGAGCGCATCAGCGAGTTTTTCGATGATAAGGCGATCCCAGCAGCTACCTGGGTTGACGCCTTCTCGGAGCATGCGGTTCATCCCTCGGTCAACGTCCTCGATCAGCTCGTCGCTAAGACGACCACCGGTAGCGATGCACCTCTGCGGGCGTTCTGGGCCGCTCACTTGTTGGCGCGCCTTCAGGGCGCGTCCGTCCCCAGCGCAGTCTTGCCGGCCGCAATTGCAAAGGACCGAGACGGTGCTCCTCAGGCTCTTTCAAGCTGGGTTCCCACGGCCGAGCGAGAGATTGCATCCATCATGGGTGCGCTTGATGCTGTGGACTCCGCTCTCGCATCGCGGAAGAAGCTCGTCTTTGCCTCATACGACCACCTCGATCGGCTCGGGCTCCTCGAGGCGAATCGGTCAACTCGGCAGCGACTGACACGTGCACTTGTCGCGCTCTGGCTGTCCTTCTCGACGCGTTACAAAAACCTCCGGGGCAAGATCTTCCTTCGACCGGATCTGTTCGAAGAAGCAGAGCGGAGTTTTGCAGACGCCAGCAAACTCCGACCTCGATCAGTATCTCTGGAGTGGGATGTCGAGTCGCTCTACCGCCTTCTCACGCGGCACCTCGCGAACGAGGGGCCGAGCATAGCGGCGATGCGCGATTGGCTTGGCAGTGCTGGGGTGGATCTCTCCGTGCACCCAGCAGGGAGCGCCTTCGGCGTCATGCCCGATGACATGGGCGAGCGCGGACAGATCAACTTCGCCAAGAAGCTAGCGGGCGAAGTGATGGGGAAGGGGCCGAAGAAGGGATACACTCATCGATGGATTCCTGCTCGATTGAAGGACGCGGGTGGACGCATCGTTCCTCGTTCCTTCTTGAGACTCGTCGCCTATGCAGCCAAGGACGCGCTGCGCGACCCACCCGGACGTGGGCCACTGATGGAGCCACCATCGCTAGTCCAAGCACTGAAGGAGACATCCAAGGATCGTGTCAACGAGTTGCGAGAGGAGTACCCCTTCGTCGGGCGGCTCGCGAACCTGCGCGACAAAACGATGTTGATGGATCGCAAGGAGATGATTCGCTTGTTGTCGCAGCCGACAGCGGAAACTGACGGCTTCTCGAAGGACGGAGAGTCCGTATTCGAAGAGTTGCTACGCATCGGCGTCTTGGAGACCCGGGCTGACGGACGCATCGACGTGCCCGACATCTATCGCTACGGTTATGGCGTCAAGCGAAAGGGCGGAGCGGCAGCCCCACGCTAGCCTCGAGGCGATGGTATCCGACTGCGAGGTGCGGGGGCCACGAGCGAGTAGGGACTCTACGAGGCGGATCGCGTCCGCGCCGTGGTGATGGCCTAGCGCACCTCTGCGATCCTCCCTGGGTGCAGCTCGATCGCGACGGACATCGCTTCCGCCAGCGCTTCCCCGACTTGACGGCCCGTCACCGCACGAACTGCCAGCGCTGGCCGTGCGGGTCGGTGAACGTGCCGTCGGGCCCGGGCGTGGCCGCGGCGCCGACGCTGGCGGGGACCTGCAGCGCGAACGACCAGGTGTCGGTGGCGGGGCCCGCCGGGCCCATCATGTCGGTCATCTCGTCGGCGACCATCACGCGCCAGCCGGGGTGGCCGGGCAGCTCGAGCTCGGCGTGCATGATCCGGCCGTCGGGCATCGGCATGCGCGACACCTCCTGGAACCCGAGCGTGCCGGTGTAGAACCCGAGCGCGTCGGCGGCGCCCGCGACGACGAGCGCGGGCGTGACGCGGTGGTAGCCGGGCGCGACGAACGACCCCGGGCGCGCGGCGGGCGCCGGGAACGTCGGCATCTCGGCGCCGCTCGCCATCGCCTGGCCGATCAGGTCGAGGCGACGCGCCATCTCGTCGTCGGACACGTCCTCGAGGTGGGTGGCGAAGCTCCAGCGGTGGCCGAACGGGTCGTCGATCTCGGCGAACCGATCGCCCCAGAACATGTCGCCGGCGGGCATGCGCACCTTCGCGCCGCCGGCGGTCGCCGCCATCACGACCGCGTCGACGTCCTTGACGTAGAGGTGGACCGAGCCGCCCGCGCCGCGCGCGCCCGGCGCGACGCGCCCGACCGCCGCGTCCGGCGGGACGACGAGCACCGCCGCGTCGTCGAACCGGAGCTGGGCCTGGCCGTCGACGACGGAGCTCTGGCCGCCGAACGTGCGGACGTACCAGTCGGCGGCCGCGGCCTGGTCGGTGACGACGAGCACCGGGACGATCGCCGCCGGCGTCGCCGGCAGCTCGCCGGCCGTGGTCGAGCCGACGGAGGTGGAGCCGCACGCGGCGGCGAGCAGGAGGGTCGCGGGCAGCAGCAGGTTGCGCATCGCGCGCGCAGTCTACGCCGGCTCGCGGCGCGCCGGCGCGCCGTCCGTCGCTCAGTGCGCGCCGAAGTACTGGTTCTGGAACGTGCGCGTCACCGTCGCCGTGTTGCCGGCGGCGTCGAACGCCTGGACCTGGAACGTGTACGAGTTGTAGCCGATCGAGTAGGTCGCCGGCGACGTGCATGCGGCGTACGACGGCGCCGTCTGGCCGGTGATGTACAGCCGGCAACGGGTGCCGCTCGCGCCCGACGAGGTGAACGTGTAGGTCACCGAGGTCGCGTTGTAGATGACCGAGCCGTTGGCCGGGCCGCCGGTGACCGTCACCGTCGGCGCGACCGTGTCGACGGTGAACGAGCGGCTCGCCGTCGCGGAGTTGCCGGCCGCGTCGGTCACCGTGACGTAGAACGTGTGCGCGCCGTTCGACAGCGTCGCCGGCGTGTACGACGACGTGCAGCTCACCGGCGTGGCCGAGTCGATCCGGCACTGCGTGCTCGTCGGCGAGCCGCCCGTCGTGAACGTGAACGTCGGCGTCGAGTCGTTCGTCGCGCCCGTCGGTCCGCCGGTGATCGTCACCGTCGGCGCCGCCGTGTCGACCGTGAACATCCGGCTCGCCGACGCCGTGTTCCCTGCCGCGTCGGTGACGGTGACGTAGAAGGTGTGCCCACCGTCGGCCAGCGCCGCCGGCGTGTACGAGGACGTGCAGCTCACCGGCGTGGCAGAGTCGATCCGGCACTGCACCGTCGTCGGCGAGCCGCCCGTGGTGAACGTGAACGTCGGCGTCGAGTCGTTCGTCGCCCCCGTCGGCCCGCCGGTGATCGTCACCGTCGGCGCCGCCGTGTCGACCGTGAAGCTCCGCGTCGCCGACGCCTGGTTCCCCGCCGCGTCCGTCACCCGCACCTCGAACGCATGATCCCCGTCGGCCAGCGTCGCCGTGGTGTGAGGCGACGTGCACGCGGCGAAGGCGCCCGTGTCCACCCGGCACTGCGTGCTCGTCGGCGACCCGCCGGTGGTGAACGTGAACGTCGGCGTCGCGTCGTTCGTCGCCCCCGTCGGCCCGCCGGTGATCGTCACCGTCGGCGCCGCCGTGTCGACCGTGAAGCTCCGCGTCGCCGACGCCTGGTTCCCCGCCGCGTCCGTCACCCGCACCTCGAA
>WYBA01000515.1 GCA_011526095.1 Myxococcales bacterium
GCCATGCATCGCCGACTGTCAGCGTCCTTCGACACGGGCCTCGCTGGCGCTCGGCCCTGCTCAGGACGAGCGGGGGCTCCCAGACGGAGACGGAGACGGAGACGGAGGCGGAGACGGAGGCGGAGGCGGAGGCGGAGGCGGAGACGGAGGCGGAGACGGAGACGGAGACGGAGACGGGCTCACCGCGCCCAGTACGCCTCGTCGTCCAGGCCCTCCTCGCGCTCGGGCAGGCCGCGCGTCAGCCGCGGCGCCGACTGCGCGAGCACCTGGTAGCTGACGCGGTTGGCGTAGCGGCACACCTGGCTCATCGACGAGTAGGTCAGGAACTCGCGGACGTGCTTGCTCGAGTTGGGCACGCGCGCGCGGTGGTAGCGGTTGGCGGACATGTCGTGGAGCAGCGCCGCGAGCGCGCCGTCGCCGGCGCCGTTGGTGCTGGTGATCCGCTCGGGGCCGCCGTGGTAGGGCGCGATGTGCGCGAACACCTTGAGCGGTGTCGTGCACCGCGCCCGCCGCATCGGCCGGCTGAACTCGTAGCGGTTGAACTCGGGGATCGCGCCGGGCAGCAGCGGGTAGCGGGTCTCGCGCTTGACCTCGTCGTCGGTGTACCCGGCCAGGTACAGCCCCGCCGGCCCGGCGGTGCACAGCACCAGATCGGTCAGCTCGAGCGCGCGCTCGCACGCCAGCAGCGGGTCCGCGGCGCCGGTGAGGGCCTCGCCCTCCTCCTCGTTCATCGCCACGACGTCGACGTGCTCGCGGATGAACTCCTGCCAGAACGCGGGGCGCTCGGCGATCACGAACCGGGTGCCGAGCGTGAGCACGACCGGCACGTCCCGCGCGCGGGCCAGCTCGATCGCGCGCGCCGTGGCCGCGGGCATCGGATCCCCGGGCTGGCACCGCAGCAGGTACGCCGAGATCACCAGCGCCGAGGCGTCGTCGAACACCGCGGGCGGCACGCTGTCGGGGCGCAGCCCGTTCATCATGCCCTCGCTGATCGCGAACGTGCGCTCGCCGTCGGGCGTGACCAGCGCGAAGCACCGGCCGATCGGCCCGTCGACCGGCTGGAGGTGGTCGAGGTTGACGCGGCTCGAGGTGTTCGACAGGTAGCGGTAGCCCGACGTGCCGAGCCGGATCGACGCGCTCATCACCCCGAGCAGGATCGACGCGTCGTCGGCGAGCAGCGAGTAGTTGTGCAGCGTGTTGCCGACGGTGCCGCCGGCGAACTCGTAGGCGATCCGGCCGTCGGCGAGCAGCTCGTCGTAGAGCGCGCCGGCCTTGTCGCTCGGGATCACGGTCGAGGCGCCCTTGGGCAGGCCGTGGCGCGCGAGCAGCTCGTCGGGGACGCGGGCGTCGATGTCGACCAGCGTCTGGTCGACGCCGACGACGTGGGTCCGCGCCGCCGGCGCGTCGATCCCCGCGGCGGTCAGCAGCGGATCGCGCGCGTGGACGGGGAAGTAGTGCTTGTGCTTGCGACGGCCCGGGAAGCGCAACGGATCGCGAGCGTATCACCAGCCGGGCAGCGTCCCGCGGTCGCCGATGACGACGCCGGGGTTGAGCACCTCGCCGGGATCGAGCGTGCGCTTGGCGGCGGCGAGGACCTCGGCGAACAGCGGCGGGCGCTCGCGGTCGTACCAGGGGCGGTGGGTGCGGCCGACCGCGTGGTGGTGCGTGATCGTGCCGCCGTGCGCGGCGAGCGCGTCGGACGCGGCGCGTTTGATCGTGCGCCACTGCGCCAGCTCGGCGCCGCGCCGCGCGCGCCCCAGGAACGTGTAGTACGGCGCCGGGCCGTCGGGGTAGACGTGGGTGAACCGGCACGACACGACGCCGCCGCCGCACTCGGCGTCGAGCGCGCCGCGCACCGCCGCGCGCACCGCGGCGTCGAGCGCCTCGAACCGGTCCCAGGTGCACGCGGTCTCGAACGTGTCGACCAGGACGCCGACCGAGATCAGCGCGGACTGCAGGTACGGCGCGTCGAGGAACGCCTGGCGCCACGAGCCGGCCTCGCCGCGCCGGCTCGCCTGCGCGCCGGCCTCCGCGCCGTCGTCCGTCTCGGACGGCCCGGTGGCGAGCGCGCCGCCGGCGTCGCGCGCCAGCTCGACCGCGCGCGCGAGCCACGCGGTCAGCGGGTGGTCGCTCGACTCGAACCCGAGGATCAGCACCGACGCCCCGTCGAACCCGACGCGGTGCAGGCGCGCCTCGTCGCCGTCGAGCAGCCGGCAGTTGGTCGGGAACAGGCCCGACTGGGCCAGCCGCCGCGCCGCGGTCACGCCGTCGGCGAACCGCGCGAACTTGAGCGTGGCGGACGCGCGCCACCGCGGCCGCTGCTGCACCCGCATCCACGCCTCGGTGATCACGCCGAGCGTGCCCTCGGAGCCGAGGAACAGCCGGTCGGGCGACGGGCCGGCGCCGGAGGCGGGCAGCCGCGGCGTCGCGACGATCCCGCGCGGCGTGACGACGCGCATCGCCTCGCACAGCTCGTCGATGTGGGTGTAGACCGTGGCGTAGTGGCCGCCGGCGCGCGTCGCCAGCCACCCGCCGAGCGTCGACAGCTCGTACGACTGCGGGTAGTGGCGCAGCGTGAGGCCGTGCGCGGCGAGCTGGGCGTCGAGCACCGGGCCCGACGCGCCCGCGCCGATCCGCGCGGCGCGCGACACCGGATCGACCTCGAGGACGCGGTCGAGCGCGCCGAGATCGAGCGTGACGACGCCGCGCGCGACGTCGCGCGGGCACTCGACGCCGCCGACGACGCTGGTGCCGCCGCCGAACGGCACCGCGGCGAGCCGCTCGGCGTCGCACCACGCCAGCAGCGCGACGACGTCGTCCTCGGAGCGCGGCCGCGCGACGACGTCGGGCGCCGCGGCGAAGTCGCCGTCCATGCCGCGGACCAGGTCCGGGTAGGCGCGGCCGTAGGTGCGCGCGGCGCGCCCCGCAGGCGAGAGGTCGCACAGGTGCGCGAGCGCCGAGGGCGGCGTGATCCGGCAGGCGGGGAGGTCGGGGGCGGCGTCGAGCGGCCGCAGCGGCACCGGCTCGAACGCGCCGCCGAGCAGCGCGGAGGCGAGCTGCGCCAGGCCGCGGCGCGCGCCGTCGTCGGGGAAGCGGTCGACGAAGCCCCAGGCCCACGGATGGCGCGCTCGCATACAAAGCACGTTACACCGCGTCCCTCGTCCCGTGCCCGTGCCCGTCTCCGCCTCCGCCTCCGTCTCCGTCTCCGTCTCCGTCTCCGCCTCCGTCTCCGTCTCCGTCTCCGTCTCCGTCTCCGTCTCCGTCTCCGTCTCCGTCTCCGTCTCCGTCTCCGTCTCCGTCTCCGTCTCCGTCTCCGTCTCCCACCCGCGCGGACGCGCACGCCGTGCGACGCAGCGCGTGATGAACGCAGTTGTTGCGCGCGCACCGACGCGATCGCGCGGCGCCGGAGCGGCACGCCCGATGCTTCTCCTTCCTTCGCCCACCACGAGGAGGCTCGCCATGAACACCACCGACACCATCGCCAAGACCATGGCCCGGCTCGAGGCCCAGCTTCTCGAGTGGACCACCTGGCTCGACCAGGCCGCCGAGCGCGCCGCCGAGAAGGGCCACCAGGCCAAGGTCGAGTCGCAGGCCCAGCTCGAGCAGCTCAAGCCCAAGCTCGCCGCCGCGCGCGCCAAGCTCGACGAGGCCCGCACAGCCGGGGGCCACAAGTGGGAGACGCTCAAGGACGGCGTCGAGCACGCCTGGCACGACCTGGAGAAGGCGTTCCAGAAGCTGACCCATTAGCTTAGCTGCACGGGCACGGGCACGGGCACGGGCACGGGCACGGGCACGGGCACGGGAGCATCCGCACCTGCTAGGCTGACCGCCTCATGCGGCCGCTCCCGCTCGCCCTGATCGCCGCCACGCTCGCCACGCTCGCCGCCGGCGCGGCGCCCGCCCGCGCCGACGACGGCCCGTTCTTCGACCCGGCCGCGACCTATGCCGTCCCGCTCGGCGCGGCGCCGACCCGCGGCCCCGCCGACGCGCCGGTCACGATCGTCGAGTTCAGCGACTTCTCCTGCAAGTACTGCAACCGCGCGCAGCGCGTTGTCGAGCACCTCGAGCGTCGCTACGCCGGACAGATCCGCTGGGTGTTCCGCCACCTCCCGCTCGACTACGACGACCCGCTCGCCGCCGAGGCGTCGCTCGCGGCCCACGCCCAGGGCCGGTTCTGGCCGATGCACGACCGGCTGTTCGCGATCCACGGCCGGATCGATCGCGCCGCGGTCGAGCTGATCGCCGCCGACCTCGGCCTCGACCTCACCCGGTTCCGCGGCGACCTCGACAGCCGCGCCCACCGCGCCGCGATCGACGACGACGTCGCCGCCGCGGTCGCGCTCGGGGTCGAGGGCACGCCGGTGTTCTTCGTCAACGGCCGCCCGCTGATCGGCAGCCAGTCGCTCGGCGTGTTCACCCGCGTCGTCGACGAGGAGCTCGCCCGCGCCGCCGCGCTCGTCGTCGACGGCGCGGTGCCGGCGCGCGTCTACGAGCACCTCACCGCCGCCGGCAAGCCCACCGCCGACGGCACCGTCGAGGAGAGCTACGCGCGCCCGGTGCTCGATCCGCTGGCGACCTACCGGGTCGGCACCGGCCTCGACGGCCACGCGCTCGGCCCCGACGACGCGCTGGTCACGGTGGTCGAGTGGAGCGACTTCGAGTGTCCGTACTGCGCCCGCAACGCGCCGACGATCGCGCGGCTGCGCGCCGAGTACCCCGACGACGTCCGGGTCGTGTTCCGCCACCTGCCGCTGCCGGGCCACCCCCACGCCCAGCTCGCCGCCGAGGCCGCGGTCGCCGCCGCGGCGCAGGGCCAGTTCTGGCCGTTCCACGACCGGCTGTTCGCCGCGCAGGACCGCCTCACCCGCGCCGACCTCGAGGCGATCGCGACCGACCTCGGGCTCGACCTGCCGGCGTTCCGCGCCGCCCTCGACGAGCGCCGCCACCACGCCGCGGTCGCCGACGACGCCGCCGCCGGCGCGACGCTCGGCGTCGAGGGCACGCCGACGATGTTCGTCAACGGCTCGCCGGTCGAGGGCGCCGCGGCGTGGGACCAGATCAAGCTGATCGTCGAGGCCCGGCTCGACGAGGCGCGGTCGCTGGTCGCGCGTGGCGTCGATCGTCGCGACGTCTACAGCGTGATCATGGGCGCCGCCGGCGGCGCCGAGCGCGGCGACCCGAGCCGGATGCCGCGCGCCCAGTCGGTCGGCCAGCTCGAGCTCATGGCCGACGACCGCCACGACGCGGTCACCGCCGCGTGCCGCGGCCGCGACGCCGCCCGCGCCGGCGCGATGGCCGGCCGGCTCAAGGGCGCGCGCCGCGACAACGCGCGCCAGACGTGCGCGGCCTACGGCATCGACCTGCCGTGATCGCGCTGGTGGAGATGTCCCCGTGGGCATCCCCGACCCCTGCGAGCAGGACCAGAAATCGTGGGGGGCTTGCCAGGAGGGGGAGCAGGGCGTAGTGTGACGTCAACAAACCCGCCGGGCCTCTGCGCAAGCAAGCTTTCTCTCGGTGGGTTTTTTTCTTTTCGGAGAAGGCGAGTGGTGCAGTATCTGAAGCCGGCACTGACGTTCCAGCAGCAGGTGGACCTGCTGCTGTCGCGCGGAATGGTGGGCGACAGGGCGGAGATGGAGTCGTGCCTTGCCCAAGTGAACTACTACCGGCTCAGTGCGTACTGGTACAACTTCCGGCGAACGGATCAGTCGCTCGAGCCAGGGACTCGGTTCGAACACATCTGGGAGCGGTACGTGTTCGATCGGAAGCTCCGGCTGTTGGTCCTCGACGCGATCGAGCCGCTGGAGGTCGCCGTTCGAACGCAGATCTCGTACCACCACGCGCACGCATGGGGGCCGTTTGGCTACTACGACGACCCGAGGTCGCTTCCCGCGGTTCGTCGTCACCAGGACTTCCGTGACGAGGTGGATCGGCAGGTGAGGCTTTCGAAGGACGAGTTCGTCACGCACTTCAGGAACAAGTACGGCTCCCACCACCAAGCGCCCCCCATCTGGATGGCGACGGAGATCATGACGCTAGGGGCTGTTCTGCGGATCCTGTCGGGCTCGGCGCGCGCTGTCCGGCGCGCCATCGCTGCCCCGTTCCAGGTTCCCGACCAGATTCTGGAGTCGTGGCTGTTGTCGTTGAACATGGTGCGGAACATCTGTGCGCACCACGCCAGGCTCTGGAATCGCACGCTCGGAATCAAGCCGAAGATCCCACCTGCAGACCGGTTCCCTGATTGGCACACACCCATCAGGATCGCCCCGGACAAGGTCTTCGCTGTCCTGACGATCAGCAACTACCTGCTCCGGTTCGTCGCCAACGGTCACGGGTGGAGGAACCGGTTGATTTCGCTCTTGGATGCGCACCCGACGATTCCCCGTCATGGCATGGGCTTCCCGCTCGGATGGGAGCGCAGCCCTCTGTGGAGCGTCTAGTTCGTCGGTCGCGTTGGAGAGGCGCTGCGGGTTGGGGCGTTGGAGCGTGATGTTTGATCGCCTCGAGGGCTCAAGGGCGCCCGCCGCGACAACGCGCGCCAGACGTGCGCGGCCTACGGCATCGACCTGCCGTGATCGCGCAGTAGACTGCCCGCGATGTCCTCAGGCAGCGCGGAAGAGATCGACCTGTTCGTCATCGGCGGAGGCTCGGGCGGCGTCCGCGCCGGCCGCGTCGCGGCGGATCACGGCGCGCGCGTCGTGATCGCCGAGGCGAAGCAGTGGGGCGGCACGTGCGTCGTGCGCGGCTGCGTGCCCAAGAAGCTGATGATGTACGCCAGCATGGCGTCGGCGCACCTCGCCGACGCGCGCGGCTACGGCTGGACGATCGACGGCGCGCGGTTCGACTGGCCGGCGTTCGCCGCCGCGCTCGACCGCGAGGTCACGCGGATCTCCGGCGCCTACCGCGGGGCGCTCGAGCGGCGCGGCGCCCGCGTGCTCGAGGCGCGCGCCGAGCTGCTCGACGCCCACACCGTGGCGTGCGGCGGCCACACGTTCCGCGCGCGCCACGTCCTGATCGCCACCGGCGGCGGGCCGCGCCGGCTCGACGTCCCGGGCGGCGCGCTGGCGATCACCTCCGACGACATGTTCACGCTGCCGGCCTTGCCGGCGCGGCTGGTCGTCGTCGGCGCGGGCTACATCGGCGTCGAGATGGCGCACATCTTCGCGGGCCTGGGCAGCGTGGTCACGCTCGTCCACCACGGCGCGCTGCCGCTGCGCGGGTTCGACGCCGACGTCCGGCAGGCGTGCGCCGACAACCTCGCCGGGCGCGGCGTCGCGCGCCGCGGCGACACCGAGCCGGTGCGGATCGACCGCGTCGCCGGCGGGCTGCGCGTCACCCTGGCCAGCGGCGAGTCGCTCGACGCCGACGTCGTGCTCGCCGCGATCGGCCGCGCCCCGGCGACCGCCGGGCTCGGCCTCGACCGCGCGGGCGTCGCCCTCGACGCGCGCGGCGCGATCGTCGTCGACGAGTGGCAGCGCACGAGCGTGCCCCACATCCACGCCGTGGGCGACGTCACCGGTCGCTACGCGCTGACGCCGGTGGCGATCCGCGAGGGCCAGGCGTTCGCCGACACCGTGTTCGGCGACCGCGCGACGCCGTTCGTGCCCGATCACGTCCCGACCGCGGTGTTCAGCCAGCCGCCGATCGCCACCGTCGGGTTGACCGAGGAGGAGGCGCGGGCGCGCGGCGAGGTCGTGATCTACAAGGCGGCGTACCGGCCGCTGCGCCACGGCCTGACCGGGCGCGCCGAGCGCGCGCTGATCAAGCTCGTCGTCGCGGCCGACACGCGGCGCGTCCTCGGCGTGCACATGGCCGGCGACGACGCGCCGGAGATCGTCCAGGCCGCGGCGATCGCCGTGACGATGGGCGCGACCAAGGAGGACTTCGACCGCACGATCGCGATCCACCCCACGGTCGCCGAGGAGCTGGTGCTCCTCAAGTAGCGCCTGGCGCGACGCGCGCCTCGATGATCTTGATCCGGCGCGCCCCGGCGCGCTCGATCGCGCCGACCTCGTCGGCGAGATCGGTCGGGCGGTGGATCTCGACCGCGTCGAACCCGGCGACCGCGAGCTCGCGGCGCGCCGCCAGCTCGTCGGGGAAGTCGAGGTAGACGCCGCCGCGCACGAACGCGCCGAGCGCGAGGCGGAACACCTGGAGCGGCACGCCGCGGGCGTCGGCGGCGACCGTCAGCTCCGACAGGTAGACGCCCGACGGGAACCGCCGCAGCGCCGCGGCGAACCGCCGCCACATCCCGACCGCCTGGGCGCCGGGAAAGTAGTTGAGCAGGCCCTCCGTGATGATCGCCGTGCCCCGGCCGCGGTCGAGCCGGCCGGCGATCGCGCCGATCGAGTGGTCGCCCTCGTCGGCGAGCGCGTCGATCTCGACGACGTCGTGGTCGGGGCCGGCGGGCTCGGCCGCGGCGAGCACGCGGCGCTTGCGCGCGGCCATCCCCGGCAGGTCGGCCTCGACGTAGCGCAGGGCAGGGTAGCGGCGCGTCATCCGCCAGCCGCGCGGCGATAGCCCGGCGGCGACCTCGATGACCTGCGAGACCTCGCCCGCCTCGATCGCGCGCGCCAGCAGATGATCGATGACGCGGTGACGGGCCAGCAGCATGCCGTCGAGCGTCGGGCCGCCGAGCGCGCGCGAGCCGGCGTTGAGCGGCGCGATCAGCCGGTGCAGCCGCGCGCCCTCGGTGGTCGCGAACGCCGGATCGGACAGCCCGTGCTCGAGCCAGACGCGGCCGGTGTAGTGGGCGGTGGGGCTGATGCGGCTCGACATGCGCCGAATATAGGCGTTCTTTCGAAGAGTTACATCTGTGCAGTACTGAACATCAGACCAGTGCGCTAGAACAAGGTCATGCGGATCGCGTGCATCTACCTGCCGTCGCTTCCCCTCCAGGTCTTCCTCCGCGGCGCCCCGGCGCTGATCGGCGCGCCGGTCGCCGTCACCTCCGCGGCCGGCGCTCGCGTGTCGA
Organism: Myxococcales bacterium; assembly: GCA_011526095.1. GTDB lineage: Bacteria > Myxococcota_A > Polyangia > Haliangiales > Haliangiaceae > WYBA01. The sequence continues at coordinate 8,972 of WYBA01000515.1, forward strand.
TCGTCGCCCGGTCGCGCGCGGCCGCGGCCGCCGGCGTGCGCCTCGGCGCCAGCCCGCTGGTCGCGCGCGAGGCGAACCCGGACCTCGTCGTCACCCAGGGCGATCGCGAGGCCGAGGAGGCCGCGGTGCGCGCCGCCGCGGACGCGCTCGGCGCGGTCGCCGCCGCGGTCGATCTCGGCGGCCCGCTGTCCGCGCACCACGCGATCTATGCCGCCGTGCCGGCGCGGGTCCGCGGCACCACGTTCGGCGCCCGCGTGCTCGAGGTGCTCGAGGCCCAGGGCCTGCGTGCGCGGGTCGGCATCGCGGACGATCGGTTCACCGCCTGGGTCGCGGCGTCGTACGTCGCCGGCGCGGACGCCGACGGCGACGGCGTCGTCTCGGTGCCGCGCGGCGGCTCGGCGGCGTTCCTCGCGCCGCTGCCGCTGTCCCTGCTCGCGATCAGCCCGGAGGTCCAGCACGTGCTCGGCGCGCTCGGCGTGCGCACGCTCGGCGAGTTCGCGGCGCTGCCGCCGCCGTCGACGTCGCACCCGTGGGACGCCGACTACCAGGCGCTGGCGCGCGGCGAGGGCGCCGCCGGCCTGGCGCCGTACCGGCCGACCAGCTCGATCGTCGAGCGCGTCGCGTGCGGCGGCGACGTCGGCATCGCCGCCGCGGTCGGCCTGGCGGCGCGGCGCGTCGCCGGCCGGCTCGCCGGTCGCGGCCGGGCGGCGGCCGCGGTCGTCGTGCGCGCCGGCGACGACGAGCGCGCGGTGGCGCTGGCCGCGCCCACGGCCGACGAGCGCGACCTCGGCGACGCGCTCGGGCGCGCGCTCCACGACGCCGCGGCCGCGCCGTTCGTCGAGGTCGCGGTCACGGTCGACGTCGAGGTCGGCGCCGCGGCGCCGGCGGAGGCGGGCCGCGCGGACGTCCAGGCCGTCCCGCACGCGGTCGACGACGCGCCGTCGGCGCCGACGGTCACGCCGTTCCAGCTCACGCCGCCGGCGGTGACGTCGCCGACGCAGATGCTGGAGGCGGGCCACCGCCGGACCCGCCGCGGCAAGCACCGGCCGCGCCACACCGTCGCCGCGCAGTCGCGCCTGTTCGGGTAGGGCGAGGGGCCGCCCGAGCCGACGCCGCGGCGGCGGCGCGCGGACGCGCCGGGGTCCGCGTCAGCTCGACAGCAGCTCCTCGGCGACCTTCTTGACGAGCAGGGCGTCGGCGCGCTCGCCGAACTGCTTCTTGATCGCGCCGACGACGCGGCCGGCCTGCTTCGGATCCTTCTGCGACGCCGGGGGCAGCGCGGCGATCGCGGTCGCGATCGCGTCGCGAAGCTCGGCCTCGGTCAGCGCCGTGGGCAGCCACTTGCTGCACCACTCGATCTCGAACTCGAGCTCGGCGATCTGGTCCTTGCCGCGGTCGCCGGCGGCGGCGAACTCGGCCTTCGCCTTGTCCATCGCCTTGCGGTACGAGCCGATCACCTCGAGGATCAGCGCGTCGTCGACCTGCCCCTTGAACCCGGGCGCGGTGCGGCGCTCCATGATCTTGGTGTTGATCATGCGGATCAGGTTGGCCGTCTTGAGGTCCTTGGCCTTGAGGGCCGCGGTGAGCTGGGCGCGCAGGTCTTCTTCGAGCGACATGGCGCCCCTTCCTTACCACGACCGCGCCAGCGCGGCGCCCCCGCGGCTCACACCGCGACCGGCATCACGCGGCGGCGCAGCAGCTTGATCGACAGCAGGCGGTACAGCATCTTCGACACCTCGAAGCTGCCCATCCGCGACTTGCGGATGATGTCCTTGACGCTGTTCTTGCCGTTGACCAGCTCGAGGATCGCCAGCTCCTCGCGCGTCAGCCGCCCGCGGCCCATCTGGGCCACCGCGTCCTCGTTGCGCAGGAACACGACGTCGAAGTCGTCGATCGCCCGCTCGATCAGGTGCCACTCGTCGACGCGGCGGAACCCTTCCATCAGGATCGCCTCGACGTCGAGCTCGAGCGCGGCCTCGACCGCCAGCGGCGACGGCTCGCGCCCGGCGGCGAACCGGAACGTGCCGTGGCGCCAGCGCAGGATCTCGTAGACCAGCTCGCTCGACTGCCGCGTGAGGCACGTGCGGAGATCCGCGTCGCCGATGTAACCGAGCTTCACCAGCTGCGCGCCGATCACCGCGGGGCGCGCCGGCTCGCGGCTGCGCGTCGACAGGAACGCCTCGAAGTCGCCGCGCGGCATCAGCTCCGCGTCCACGACGAACCGCCCGAACAGCAGATCGTCGGGCACGCCCTCGCCGATCGCCTGGTCGATCCGGCCGCGGCGGAACGAGATCTCGACGACGCTGGTGCCGCGCTGGACGAACAGCACGCCGGACTGCTCCTGGACGTCGAGCAGCTGCAGCACCTCGGCCAGCGGGATCACGCGGAGGTCGCCGCGCAGCGACGCCGCGCCGCCCGCGCCTGCCGTCGCGACGTCGGGGTCGTACTTGGCGAGGATCCGCAGCAGCGTCGCGTCGTCGAGCGCGCTGCGCGCCGCGTCCGCGATCGCCGCGGCGTCGGTCGGCACGCGCGCGTCGGCGGCGCCCGGCGCGCCGCCGCCGACATCGTCGAGCGCCGCGTCGGCGAGCGAGAACAGCGCCGCGACGCGCGCGCCGACGACGTCGGCGATCTCGCCGCGGACCGCGCGCAGCATCGCCTCGCGCTCGGTGCGTTGATCGGTGCTGGCGTCGAGCTCGCCGGTGAGCTCGCCCGCGCCGGTGGAGTCGCCGAGCCCGCGCGTCTGGTCGCCGTACTTGGTGATCGTGTGCTGGACGACCGCCGTGATCGCCTCGGGCGAGAACGGCTTGGTGATGTAGTCGACGATCCCCATCACCTTGACGAACCGCTCGCCGACCTGGTCGCCCTTGGCGCTCATCAGGACGACCGGGATCTCTCGCAGGGCCGCGTCCGCCGACATCTCGCGGCAGAACTGGTAGCCGTTCATCCGCGGCATCACGAAGTCGAGCAGGATCAGGTCCGGGCGGCGCGTCCGGGCGGCGGCCAGGCCCTGCTCGCCGTCGCCGGCGGTGACGACCTCGTAGCCGGCCTTGGTGAGCACGAGCTGCACCACCTTCACGATGGTGGGGCTGTCGTCGATGACGAGCACGAGCTCACCGGCCATAGGTACGGGATCCCCTCACGCCGCGGCACACCTCCGCCGCGGCGCCGGCATCCTACGATCTTCATTTCCGTGGTTTCAACCACGCGGGGCTCCGGCGAAGCCCGTCGACCGTGATCTTCTCAGGGCACTGACACGAGTTACGCGCCGGCCAGGATGTGGAGAGGGGAGGTACCCCGTGGTAGGCTCGCGTTCGCCCGCGCATGGCCGACAAGGACCAGACCTGGGACAAGTACCCGAGGAAGTTCGGGAAGTACCACCTGCTGGGGCCGCTGGCGCAGGGCGGGATGGGAGCGCTTTACCTCGCGGTCACGGGCGACCGCGGGCTCGAGCGGCTGATGGTCATCAAGACCGTGCTCCCGCACCTCGCCGACGCCGAGTACGTCGCGCGGTTCCGGGACGAGGCCAAGGTCGTCGTCAAGCTGTCCCACGGCAACCTGATCCCGGTGTTCGACGCCGGCCAGGTCGAGGGCGAGCTGTTCCTCGCGATGGACTTCGTCGAGGGGCGGGACCTGCGCGCGGTGTGGAACCGCTGCGCGAAGAAACAGGTCGCGTTCCCGATCGACGTCGCGGTCTACATCGTCAAAGAGCTATGCCGCGGGCTGTTCTACGCCCACACGTTCCCCGACCTCGAGCTGGTCCATCGCGACATCTCTCCGCCCAACGTGCTGATCTCGTACAACGGCGAGGTCAAGCTGACGGACTTCGGGCTGGCGTCCTCGACGCTGAAGCTGGAGAAGACCGCGCCGGGCATCATCTACGGCAAGGTCGCGTACATGTCGCCGGAGCAGGCGCGCGGCGAGCGCCTCGACGGCCGCAGCGATCAGTATGCCGCCGGGATCGTGCTGTGGGAGCTGCTGACCGGGCGCCAGCTGTTCCCGCCCGGCAAGGACCAGCCGCAGGACCTGCTGTCCCGGGCCAAGAACCCCGACGTGCTGCGGCCGAGCAAGCGCGCGCCGCGCGTGCCGCCCGAGCTCGACGAGGTGTGCGTCCGGGCGCTGCAGGCCGATCGCGACGCGCGCTACCAGACGTGCGACGAGATGCGCGCCGCGCTCCAGGGCTGGCTCGCGGTCAACGCGCCGACGACCGACCAGACGCGGATCCAGTCGTTCCTCACCGACCTGTTCGCCGAGGACATCGTGCGCGATCGCGCCGAGCGCACCGCGATGCTGGCCAACGTCAAACGACGGGCGGAGACGCTGCCGCCGACGGACGAGCTGCGCCAGCTCGTCGAGCGGTCGAGCGAGTTCCACATCGACGAGCCCGGGGCGGGCGCGTTCGACCTCGAGCCCGCGGTGCGCGCGCCGGGCAGCGTCGGCCGCCGCGCCACCGATCGCGGTGACAACCCCGCCGATCGCCGCCGCGCCTCGGACCGCCGCGACGCCCCGCTGTCGGGGCAGCGCGCCGCGGTGTCGCCGCCGCGCCCGCGTCCGGCCACGGCCGACGGCCCGCTCGCCGCCAACGTCGCGGCGCAGGCCGCCGCGACCAGCTTCGACCTCGACGAGTCCGAGCCGCCGTCGCTGGCGACGGGCACGATCGTCGACGGTCGCTACCGCATCGTCGAGCTGATCGGCGAGGGCGGGATGGGCAAGGTGTTCCTCGCCGAGCACGTCGAGATCGGCAAGCGCGTCGCGCTCAAGGTCCTGCACCAGAGCTACAGCCGCATGCCGGATCTGGTCGAGCGGTTCCGCCGCGAGGCGCGCGCGGCCTCGAAGATCGGCCACCCCAACATCGTCGACGTCACCGACTCCGGCTCGACCGACGACGGCGCCGCGTACTTCGTCATGGAGTACCTCGAGGGCGTCGAGCTCGGCTCGGTGATCGAGCGCGAGGGCGCGCTCGACGTCGCGCGCGCGCTGCGCATCGGCACGCAGATCTGCCGCGCGCTCGCCGCCGCCCACTCCGCCGGGATCATCCACCGCGACCTCAAGCCCGAGAACGTGTTCCTCACCGTCCGCGGCGGCACGTCGGACTTCGTCAAGGTGCTCGACTTCGGCATCGCCAAGACGACCGAGGCCGAGGAGGCGCGCGATCGCCGCCTCACCAGCCCGGGCATGGCGATGGGCACGCCGGAGTACATGGCGCCGGAGCAGGCCGCGGGCCGCCCCGCCGACCAGCGCTGCGACGTCTACGCGCTCGGGGCGATCCTCTACGAGATGCTCACCGGGGTCCCGCCCTACCAGGGCGAGAACTTCATGGAGATCCTGACCAAGAAGGCGACGCTCGATCCGGTGGATCCGACGCACCTGCGCTCGACGATCCCGGCGACGGTCGGCCAGCTCGTGCTGCAGGCGATGTCGCGCAACCCCGACGATCGCCCGCGCGGGATGGAGGCGTTCGAGTACGAGCTGACCAAGTGCCTCGCCGGCCGCGGCGCCGCGGTCGCGCAGATCCTGGGGATGAACACCGACCCGGCGATGGTCGCGCAGCTCAACCCGGGCCTGTCGCTGCGCCACGTCGACGACGGCGCGGTGCCGCACGGCGGCTCGCCCCACCACGACCGGATCCCGAGCCCGATCGCCGGGCTGCCGACGGTGTCGACGCCGACCGGGTCGCAGCCGGGCGGCGCGTCGCTCAACGCCGCGGCGGCGCGCGCGGTCGCCGCGACGGCGCCGGGCGCCGGGGTCGCGGCGCCGGCCGCGCTGCGCACGACGGGGCGCACCGCCGTGCAGCCGGGGCTCTACGAGGATCTGTCGGCCGGCCATGACCTGTCGAGCGAGCCGGTGGTCCAGCGCTCGGGCGCGCGCGTGCTCGGGTGGCTGCTGCTCGCGGCGCTGATCTTCGGCGGCGTCGGCGTCGTGCTCTACGTCGCGGTCGGCGAGCAGAACGCGCGCACCGAGCGCGAGGGCGCCGCGGCCGGCGGGCTCAAGGCGCTCGACGCCGCCGGCGGCGCGGCTGGCTCGGCGGTCGGCCCCGACGCCGGCGTGACGTCGACGGACGGCACGGTCCCGCCCCGCGGCGACGATCGCAAGGACGGCCCGGCCGAGCCGCGCAAGGACGACCGCGATCGCCCCGACAGGGACGACAAGGACGACCGCGACCGCGCCGACAAGAAGGACGACCGGCGCGACGACAAGCGCGACGACAAGAAGAAGGATCCGAAGAAGCCCGACGGCGCCGGCGCCGCGGTCGCGGTGACCGGCGTGCCGGCCAGCGCGGCCGACGCCAAGGCGCTGCTCGACCAGGCGCAGGACAAGCTCAAGGCCGCGGCGTGGGCCGACGCCTACGACTGCTTCTCACGGCTGTCGAAGTCGAGCTTCCACCGCCGCCAGGCGTACCTCGGCATGGCGCAGGCCGCGTGGCAGCAGAGCCAGGTCGACCTCGCGATCCAGCACGCGCAGGCCGCGGTGCGCGCCGGCGCCGGCGACGCGGCCAAGACGATCCTCGGCCACGCCTACTTCAAGAAGGGCAACTACCGCCAGGCGCTCATCTACTACGAAGAGGTCCTCAAGAACGACCCCGACAACAAGGAGGTCAAGACCTCCGCGAAGGCGGCGTCGGAGCGGCTGAACAAGAAGTGACGCCGGCCGGCGCGGGCACCGCGCCGGGAGCGAGCGTAGAAGTGACGGGAGCCAACCGGCGGCCGCGTCAGCGGTCGGTCCAGAACATCCAGCCCGCGGTGCCGCCGGCGACGACGCCGAGCACCGACAGGCCGAGCCCGGCGCCGCCGGTGCCGTAGACCTCGGGGCAGGTCACGCCGTCGACGTCGCAGGTCGGGTCGCCGTCGAGCGCGAGCAGCACGACGCCGCCGATGATCGCGGCGGCCGCGGCGCCGGCGACGGCCCACCGGGTGCGCCGCCGCCACGGCGAGACGTCGACCGGCGCGAGCAGGATCTCGAACCGCTGCTCCTCGCCGGTGTCGTCGAGCGTGATCTCCTGGCGCGCGGTGGCGTGGCCGTCCAGGCGCGCCTCGATCACGTGGGTGCCGGGGGCGAGCTCGCCGTGCCACGGCGCCGGGTGCGCGCCGAGGCCGGGGATCGTGAGGCGGGCGCCGCCGGGGCGCGAGTCGATCGTGACCGGCTGCGGCGCGCCGGCGGTCGCGGTGATCAGGTCGTGCACGCGATCGGCCACCAGCTCGGCGAGCTCGGTGATCGTGCACACCGTGCAGGTCGCGGTGCGGCGGCGGGTGTTGCCGTCGGCGTCGAGCCGCGCCAGCTCGACGTCGTAGTTGGCGCCGCTGGCCGAGACCGCGGCGGTGACGAACTCCCGGGCGTCGACGAGCGCGCCGATCTGGGCGAGGCAGGTCGTCGACACGCAGCCCTGGAGCGCCGGCTTGTCGGCGAGCGCGGCCTGGACGTCGTCGAACGCGATCACCGTGGCGCCGGCGCGCTCGACGCCCGACGCGATGCCGGCCTCGACCTGGGCGCGGAGCTGCGGGTCGGCGTCGCCGCGGATCTCGATCGCGACGACGGCGTGGCGGGCGGCGGTGGGCGGCGCCTCGTCGGCGCGGGCGAGGCCAGGCGCGAACGGCGCGAACGGCGTCCACGGCCCGGCGACGGCGGCGAGCGCCACGCCGGCGGCGGCGAGCACGGACAGACGGGCGGGCGCGGACGACCTCATCGCCGCGGCACGATATCACCGGGCCGCGAGGACCTCGTCGAGCGTGCGCGCCAATTCGCCGTCGGCCAGCGCGCGATCGAACCGGCGCACGACGACGCCCCGGCGGTCGAGCACCAGCGTCGTCGGGACGACCGGCAGCGCGCCGAGCGGGCTGTCGCCGGCGCGCACCGCGGCGTCGGCCGTGGTCAGCAGGTAGCGGACCCCGAGGGCGCGCCGCCACGGCGCGATCACCTGGTAGCCCTCGGGGTCGAGCGCGAGCCCCACGACCTCGACGCCGTCGCGCGCCGCGGCCTCGGTGAGCTGCGGCACGTCGCCCGTCGCCTCCAGCGACCACACCGCGAACACGTGGAGCACCACGACCTGGCCGCGCAGCGCGGCGAGGTCGACCTCGCCGCCGTCGACCGCGGGCAGGACGAGCGCGATCGGGCGGCGCGGCGCGGTCGATCCGCCGGCGCCGGCGCCGCACGCGGGCGCGGCGAGCGCGGCCGCGACGACCACGGCCAGCGCGCGGGGCGCGGTCACGACGTGTCCCCGCCGGCGCGCCGCAGCGACCACGCCAGGACCGGCGGCGTCACCATCGTCGTGATCATGACCATGATCACGATCGCGCCGTAGGTGCCGTCGGAGATCACCGGCGTGCCGTCGAGCACCAGCGCGTGGCCGGCCGCCGCGAAGATCAGGCCGACCTCGCCGCGCGGGATCATCCCGAGCCCGACCGACAGCTTGTGGACCCCCGGACCGAACGCGACGAGCGAGCACGCCTGCTTGCCGATGATCGCCGCGGCGGTGAGCGCGGCGGCGAGCGCGACGACGCCGGCGTCGCCGAAGATCGCCAGGTCGACCTTGGCGCCGGTGAGCACGAAGAACAGCGGCGTCAGCAGCTCGCCGATCGGGTGGAGCTGCTCCTCGAGCTTGTGCGGCTCGCGGTCCTGCAGGCCCTGGAACACGACCTCGTCGAGCACCAGCCCCGCGGCGAACGCGCCGACGATCGGCGCCAGCCCGACGAGGTAGGCGAGCCAGCTGATCACCAGGCAGAACGCCAGCGACGCCGCGAGCAGCACGCCCTTCACCTTGAGGATGCCGGCGGCGCGGTACAGCCGCTGCGACACGGGGCGGCCGAGCAGGATCGCCAGGCCGAGGAACCCGACGGCCTTGCCGATCAGGATCGCGATCGCGACGACGTCGAGCGACTGGCCGGTGTTCGCGCCGGTGACGATGCCCGACACGACCGCGAGCACGACCAGGCCCATGACGTCGTCGATCACGGCCGCCCCGAGCACGACGCGCCCGGTCGGCGAGTCGATCTTGCCCAGGTCCTTGAGCACGCGCGCCGTGATCCCGACCGAGGTCGCGGACAGCACCGCGCCGATGAACAGGTGGGTGTGCCAGCTCCGGTCGGGCTCGATCGCGGCGTGGACGCCGTAGCCGAGCGCCATCGGCAGGACGACGCCGACGGTGGCGACGACGAACGCGGCGGCGCCGACCCGCGCCATCTGCGCCATGTTCGACTCGAGGCCGACCTGGAACAGCAGCAGCACGACGCCGAGCTCGGCGAGCAGCGCGAGCTGGACGTCGTGCTCGAGGAACACCAGCGCGTCGGTGCCGAGCAGGTCGAGGTTGCCGATCAGGATGCCGGCGGCGAGCTCGCCGAGCACCGGCGGCAGGCCGATCCGCTCGAACACGTCGCCGCACAGCTTGGCGGCGACGATCATCATCGCGATCGCGGCGAGCAGCGTCGGGTCGACCGAGCCGGCCGAGCCCATCGACAGCACGCACAGCGCGGCGACGGCGAGCGGCAGGCCGCGGCGGCGCAGCGGAGTGAACAGGGACGGGGCAGGGGCGCGGACGGGCATCGGAGTGTGGGCGGGCGTGAGAGGTCAGGCGTCGAGCATCGCGCGGTAGTCGGCCTCGGCCTGCGGCGACAGGTGGACCAGCAGCAGCGCCGCGCCGCGACGCGGGTGGATCTCCTTGCGCACGACCTCGGCCCGGGCGACCGCGCGGCGGCGGTGGCCCTCGATCGTCACCTCGAGCCGGGCGCCGAGGGCGAGCTGGTCGGGATCGTCGAGCCCGACGAACAGCCCCTTGGGGCCGGCCTCGAGCACGGTGGCGCGCAGGCCGCCGACGGTGACGGTCAGGTCGCGGCGCGGGCCGCGCACCGTGCGGCGCCGCTCGATCTTCTCGGCGACGACGCTGGGCTCGCGACGGAAGTCGCTGCTGTCGGGGCGGATCCGCGGGGTCGAGCGGCGCGCCATCAGACGATCGATCCCGCGAGCCAGTCGGCGAGCTCGCCGACCGACGACAGCGTGTGGTTGGCGCGGCGCAGCCGCTCGGACAGCGTCTTGACGATGTGGACCAGCAGCGCGATCGCGGCCTCGGGCTCCTGCGTGATCAGGCCCTGGACCGCGACCTGCGGCAGGCGGAACAGGTACGCCGGCTCGAGCGCGGTCACCGTCGCCGAGCGCGGCGCGGGCTCGAGCATCGACATCTCGCCGAAGAACTCCCCGGGCTCGAGCGTGGCGAGCGGGTGTCCGGCCTTGGCGACCTGGACCCGGCCGGTCAGCACCAGGTAGAGCGCGTCGCCGAGCCGGCCCTCGCCGACGACCTCCTCGCCGGGCTCGAAGTGCTCGACCTCGCCCGCCGCGGCGACCAGCTCGAGCTGGTGCGGGTCGAGGTTGGACAGCAGCGGATGGCGCTCGAGCAGCTCCGCGTGGGACACGGCCGCATCATACCTTGCGTGTTACCGTCCGCGCGATGTCGCGCCTGACGCTGCTCGCCTGCCTCGCGCTGCTCGCCGTCCCCGCCGCCGCTCGCGCCCAGGTCGACCGGCAGCTCGCCGAGGAGCCGACCGGCGGGGTGCGGCTCCCGGTGACGCCGCTCGCCGGCAGCCACGACGCGCGCGCCACCGTCGTCAACCCGGCGGGCCTGGGGTTCCTCGGCGGCAGCGAGCTGGCGCTCGCGATCGACGTCGCCGACGAGGACCACGCGACGACGGCCGGGCCGGGCGTCGGGGTGTTCTGGGCGGGCCGGCTCGGCGCCGGCGGGATCGGCCTGGGGATCGAGTGGCTGCGGCCGTCGCGCGTCCGGCTGGCGCCGGACCCCGGCACGCCGTGGCGCACCACCGTCGCGTCGTCGCTGCCGCTGGGGCGGCGCGCCCAGCTCGGCTTCGCGTGGCACCACTTCGGCGACGACGGCGCGCTCGGCGGCGTCGACACCTGGGACGTCGGGCTGTCGTGGCGCCTCGGCAACCGGCTCGCCCTCGGCGCGGTCGTGCGCGATCTCGCCACGCCGAGGGTCGCGGGCGACGCGGTCGAGCGCCGCTACGAGGCCGAGGCGACGGTGCGGCCGCTCGCCACCGACCAGCTCGAGGTCGGGCTCGGCGGCCGCATCGTCGAGGCCGACGGCGACCTCGACGGCTGGGCGCGCGCCTCGGCGCGCGTCGTCCGCGGACTCTACCTCCACGCCGGGCTCGAGACCCGCGCGCTCGAGGTGATCGAGACGACGCCCAGCGGCGAGGACCGCCGCGACGCGCGCGACCTCGTCGCGACGCTCGGCCTCGAGGTGTCGTTCGGCGCGGCCGGCGTCACGACCTACGGCGCCGGCGGCCTCGACGAGGACGGCGACGCGCGCGCGTTCGGCGGCACGGTGGTGGCGCGGCTGTCGACGCAGCACGTGCCGCCGGTGCAGGGGCGGGCGCGGCGGATCGAGCGGATCGACCTGCGCGGCGCGCTCGGCGCGCGCGCCCACGCCCGCCTGGTGCTGCGGCTGCGCGCGATCGCGCGCGATCCCGACGTCGCCGGCGTCGTGCTGGCGATCGACGGCCTCGCCAGCGGGTGGGCGACGGTGCAGGAGCTGCGGCAGGCCGCGCTCGCGGTCCGCGCCGCCGGCAAGAAGGTGTTCGCGTACCTGGTGACCGGGTCGAGCCGCGACTACTACCTCGCGAGCGCCGCCGACAAGATCTACGTCGACCCCGCGGGCGGGCTGCGCCTGACCGGGATGGCCGCGACGACGCTGTACTTCAAGGGTGCGTTCGACGATCTGGGCGTGTCGGCGCAGTTCGAGAAGATCGCCGAGTACAAGAGCGCGCCCGAGTCGTACACCGACACCGGCCCGTCGGAGCCGGCGCGGCGGATGCGCGACGAGCTCTACGACAGCATGTACGACGAGCTGGTCGCCGCGATCGCCGCCGGCCGCGGGCTCGATCGCGCGGCGGTCGAGGCGATCGTCCAGACCGGGCCGTACGACGCCGGCGAGCTCGCCGCCGACAAGCGCCTGGTCGACGCGGTCGGCACCCCCGACGAGATCAGCCAGCTGATCAGCGTCGAGGTCGGCGGCAAGTTCGTCGTCGGCGCGGCGGCCGACGAGCGCGACGATCGCTGGGAGCGCCCGGCGATCGCCGTGATCTACGCCGACGGCGACATCGTCGACGGCGCGTCGCAGGACATCCCGCTGATCGGCCGCAAGCTGGTCGGCGGCGAGACGATGGTCGCGGCGCTCGCCGCCGCGCGCCTCGATCCCGCGATCAAGGCCGTCGTGATCCGCATCGACTCGCCCGGCGGCAGCGCGCTGGCGTCGGAGCTGATGTCGCGCGAGGTGTTCAAGACCCGCGGCGTCAAGCCGATCGTCTGCTCGATGGGCGACGTCGCGGCCTCGGGCGGCTACTTCCTCGCCGCGGGGTGCGAGCGGATCTTCGCCGACCCGATGACGGTCACCGGATCGATCGGCATCTTCTACGGCAAGTTCGACCTGTCCGGGCTGCTCGCCAAGCTGGGCATCGGCGCGGTGACGTTCACGCGCGGCGAGCACGCCGACATGGACAGCTACTACCGGCCGTACACCGACGAGGAGCGCGCGATCATCCAGGACAAGCTGCGTTACCTCTACGGCCGGTTCACCGGCGCGGTCGCGCTGGGCCGCGGGATGTCGGAGGCCGCGGTCGACGAGGTCGGGCGCGGCCGGGTGTGGTCGGGCAAGCAGGCGCTCGCCGTCGGCCTGGTCGACGAGCTGGGCGGGCTGGTCGACGCGATCGACCACGCCAAGATCCAGGCCGGGCTCGGCGCGGACGCGCGCGTGCGGATCGTCGAGCTGCCTCGCCCCGGCGGCGGCCTGCTCGGCGCGCTGCTCGACGCGGTGGTCGGCGTCGCCGCGCACGCGCGGGGCGCGGAGCGCGCGAGCGTCGACCTCGGTCTGTCCGGCCTGGTCGGACACGCGCTGCGCGGGATCCCGGCGTCGCTGCTGGTGTCGCCCGGCAGCGCGCAGGCGCGGCTGCCGTTCGAGCTCATCTGGGAGTAGGCGCGACGCCGGCGTCGGTCGCCTGGACCGCGGCGTCGGTCGCCGGGACCGCGGCGCCGGGGTCGCCGCCGGGCGGCGCCGTCGGGACGCCCGCGTCGACCGGCGGCCGGTAGGGCGGCTTGCGCGGCCGCGTCTCGTACAGCCACAGCCCGAGCCCGACGTTGATGATGCCGATCAGGATCATCCCGCCGGTGACGGGGAGCCAGTAGCGGCGATGCTTGCGCGAGAACGGCGCGGCGCGGTCCTTGGCCACGGCGGTCGTGTAGCACCGAATGGCCCGGTCGGTCGGCCTCGCGCCGCGGTCAGTTGGCGCTCGCCTCGACCCCGGCGTCGGCCTTGCCGCGCAGCTTCTTGAGGAACCACATCGGGCCGATCAACAGGAACGTCGGGTCGCGGAAGAACGACGGCGCCTTGCCCTCGAACGCGTGCCCGACGAACTGCAGGATCCAGCCGAACACGAACATGCCGCCGGCCAGCAGCGGGTTGAACGGCAGCACGCCGAGCGACGCGACGATCATCGGGATGCCGACGCTGTGGAGCGCGCGGTTCACCTTGTGCTGGTGGTCGCGGTTGTAGGTCTCCATGTAGTTCTTGAGCACGGACATCGTGGGGGCCTCGCGTCGGGGGTGGACCGGCCAAGGGGGCCGGAAGTGGTAAGACCAATCGCGCTTCTTCACTAGCACAGCCCGCGGGCCGCGCGATCGAGAAAATCCTCGAGCTCGGGCGGCAGCGGGCTATCCACGCGGATCGTCTCGGGTCGCTCCGGGTGGGGGAACGCCACCGACGCGGCGTGGAGCGCCTGTCGCGGCAGCAGGAACCGCGCGGCCAGCTCCGGGGTGAGGCCCTGGTCGCAGAACGCGCGGAACGCGTCGTCGCCGTGGGCGTAGAGCTTGTCGCCGACGATCGGGAAGCCCGCGAACGCGAGGTGGGCGCGGATCTGGTGCTGCCGCCCGGTGATCGGCGTGCACCGGACGAGCGCGTAGGCGCCCGCGCGGCGGATGACGCGGACGCGGGTGCACGACGGCAGGCCGCCGGCGCGCGGGATCATGCGGACGCCGGCGAGCACGGTGTCGTCGTCGGCGGTGGCGAGCGCGAGCGGGATGTCGATGACGGCGTCGGGGACGGCGTCGGCGACGGCGTCCGCGCCGCCCGCGTCGTCGGCGTCGGGCCATGGGGGCTGGCCGTGGACGATCGCCAGGTAGGTCTTGGCCACGCGCTTGGCGGCGAACGCGCCCTTGATGGTCGCGGCCGCGGCGCGGGTGCGCGCGCACACCAGCGCGCCGGAGGTCTCGCGATCGAGGCGGTGGCAGATCTGCGGCGCGCCCTCGCCGAACCGCTCGAGCAGCACGCGCGTGACGGTGTTGAAGTAGAACTTGGCCGACGAGTGGACCGGCAGGCCGGCCGGCTTGTCGACGACGACGAACGCGGGCTCGTCGCGCAGCACCGGCAGCACGCGCGGGCACGGCGGCTCGGGGCGCGCGGCGCGGCGCAGCACCAGCACGTCGCCGGCGGCGACGGTCATCGCCGGCTTGAGCGCGGGCGGGGTGGGGCGGCCGCCGGCGTGCGCGAGCTGGGTCGCGATCACCGCCTGCAGCCGGGTGCGCGACAGCCGCGGGATCTGGCGCTTGAGGTAGTGGTCGAGGCGCCAGCCGGCGAAGTCGTCGGTGACCTCGAACCGGCGCTCGACGACGCGGGGCGCGCCGTCGGGGCCGAGGTGCGCGTCGAGCCCGACGTCGACCTCGGGCGGCAGCCACGGGTAGAGCGCGCGCGCCTGCGCGAGGCGCGCCGCGCGATCCGCCGCGCCGCGGGCGGCGGGCGCGTCGTCGTCCGCCGCGGCGAGGTCGTCGCCGTCGCCGGCGCGGTCGTCGGCCACGTCGTCGTCGTCGCTGTCGTTGCTGTCGGGATCCTGGCGCACCGCGGGCGATCCAGCACCTAGCACGAAGGCGCTAGCGGAACCCGCCCGGGTCGAGCCCGAGCTTCTTCATCTTGTTGTAGACGGTGCCGCGCGACACCCCCAGGGTGCGCGCGACGTCGGGGATCCGGCCGCGGTGCGCGGTCAGCGCGGCGACGAGCAGCTCGCGCTCGGTCTGGGCCACGGTCTTGAGCTCGCCCGGGCCGGGCGCCGCGGGCGCCGCGCCGAACGCCTCGCGCCACGGGGCCGGGCCGGGCGCCGTCGGCCAGCCCGGCGGCGGCGGCCAGCCCGGCGGCGCCGCGCCGTGACCGGGCGGCGCGGGCCACCACGGGTACGGCCACGGTGGCCAGGCCGGGGGCAGCTCGGGCAGCGCCGCGGGCACCTCGCCGGAGACCGGATCGGCCTGCTGCTGCAGCATCAGCGGGACCTCGTCGAGCGTCTCGCGGTCCGCGGGGGCCAGCGTCACCTCGCTCTCGAGCACGTGCTCGAGCTCGCGGATGTTGCCGGGCCAGGGGTAGCGCAGCATCGCGGCCATCACCTCGGGCGCGACGCGGGTGAGGCGCTTGCCGGCGCGCGCCGCGTAGACCTCGAGGAAGTGCTCGGTGAGGAACTCGATGTCCTCCTTGCGATCGCGCAGCGCGGGCAGCTCGAGGTGGATCACGCGCAGGCGGAAGAACAGGTCCTGGCGGAACAGCCCGCGCCGCGCCTCGGTCGCGAGGTCGCGGTTGGTCGTCGCGACGATGCGACACGAGATCGGCACCTCGCGCGAGCCGCCGAGGCGCATCGTCGTGCGCTCCTGCAGCACCCGCAGCAGCTTGGCCTGCATCTCGAGCGGCATGTCGCCGATCTCGTCGAGCAGGATCGTCCCGCCCTCGGCCAGCTCGAACTTGCCGGGGCGGCCGCCCTTGCGCGCGCCGGTGAACGCGCCGGCCTCGTAGCCGAACAGCTCGCTCTCGAGCAGCTCGCGCGGGATCGCGGCGCAGTTGACGGCGACGAACGGTCCGGCGGCGCGGGTCCCGGCGTTGTGGATCGCCTGGGCCAGCACCTCCTTGCCCGTGCCGCTCTCGCCGGTGATCAGCACGCTGGACTCCGACCGCGCCGCCGCCTGCGCCAGCGTCACCACCCGCCGCACCGCGGCCGAGCGGCCGACGATGTCGCCGAACGAGTAGCGCGCCGACGAGCCGACCATCCGCTGGGCGAGGCTGGTCGCGCGCTTGAGCTCGGTGAACGTCGCGACCAGCCCGACCGGCTCGCCGTCGTCGTCGCGGATGATCCGCGCGTTGCACAGCTGCTCGCTCGTCGGCAGCTGGAGCAGCCGGCCGTCCAGCTCCTCGCCGCGCGCCAGCGCCCCGCGCAGCAGGTCGAGCTCGGGGCTCGCCCCCGGCGGCGGGTGCTCGTCGCCTCCGACGCCGAGCAGCCGCGCGGCGGCGGCGTTGATCGACCGGATCGCGCCGCGCGCGTCGATCGACACGACGCCGTCGCTGATCGCCTCGAGCGTCGCCGCGGTCGTGCGCGCCGCGAGCCGCAGCTGCTCGGCGATCCGCGCGTTGACCAGCAGCGTCGCCGCCTGGCCGGCGAACACGGCGAGCAGGTCGAGGTCGCGCTCGGTGAACAGCCCGCCCGACGGCGTCTTGTCGAGCCACACCTGCCCCAGCAGCGCCTCGCCGCTGCGCAGCGGCGCGACCATGCCCGAGCCGAGCGCCGCGCCCCCGCGCCCGCGGCTGCGCGCGCGGTCGACGCGGTCGGCGCGGTCGCCGCGATCGCCGCGATCGCCGCGGTCGGGGCGGTCGGGCCCGCGCGGCGGCTGGGTCGTGGCCTCGGCGATCAGCGTGGCGCGGCCGCCGGCCGCGGCGAGCGCGGGCTCCCACGGCCGATCCTTGCGCTCGTCGATCCCCCAGGCCCCGAGCTCACCGGCGGCGAGCTCCACCACGGCCCGATCGGCGCCGCTGAGCTGACACGCCAGCCGCGCGATCGTCTCGGGCATCGCGCCGAAGTCGGTGGTCGCGGCCAGCACGCGGGTCAGATCGAGCAGGGTCCGGATGCTCTCGCGCTCGACGACGACGGCGTTGACCGCGGTCACGAACCGCTCCTCCACCGCCGCCAGCTCGGCGAGCGCGCGGGTGAGGCCGGCCTCGGCCGAGGCGAGCGCGCCGGCGTCGGCCTCGCGCGCGCCGTCGCGGCCCCGCAGCACCAGATCGTGCAGCCCGCCGGCGGCGTCGTGCACGGCGCCGCGCTGGGCGCGCAGCTCGTCGAGCAGCCGCGCCAGCTCCGACTCGGCGACGCGGTCGGTCGCGCGCCGACCGTAGCGGCGGAACGCCTCGCGGACGCGCTCGAGGTCCGGCAGCCCGCCGATCTGGGTGAACAGCTCCTGGGCGCGCGCGAGGTGACCGGCCGGCGGCTCGACCGGCGCCCCGCGCTCGGCCATGTCGCCGCAGTACAGGCCGAACCGCAGGTGGGCCTCCGCGAGATCGCGCCGCAGGTCGTGCTCGCCGAGCCGGGTGATCGCGCGGCGGAACGCCGGCGCGACGTCGCCGTGCTCGCCGCGGCGGATCGCGACCAGGGCGCCGGCGAGCTCGACCCGGCCGAGCAGCAGCGGGTCGCCGGCGTCGACGGCCTCGTCGCGCGCGGTCGCGATCAGCGCCGCGGCCTCGTCGAGGCTGCCGCGCCCGGCGGCGCACAGGGCCAGGCCGGCGAGGCACCTCGCCAGCTCGGCGCCGTTCCAGTAGCCGTCGAAGTGGGCGCGCGCCGCGTCGTACAGCTCCGCGGCGCGATCGAGCTCGCCGCGGCGCAGCGCGTGCTCGCCGAGGGTGGCCACCACGCGCGCGCGCAGGTCCGCGTCACCGGTGGCCTCGGCGGCGTCGAGCGCCCGGTCGAGGAACGTGACCGCGCGGTCGTGCTCGCCGCGCAGCATGCACACCCCGCCGAGCTGCAGGTCGATCTCGGCGAGCGTCGCGCGGTCGCCGGCGGCGTCGGCGCGGGTCCTGGCCGACGCCAGCCACCGCACCGCCTGCTCGGGGACGCCCCGCCGGACCCAGCGCCGCCCGAGCTCGACCTCGAGCGCGATCCGCTCGTCGGGCGCGGCCGCCTCCAGGCGCGCCTCGAGCTCGGCGATGCTGCTGGGGCTCCCCACCGAGGGTCACTATATCGCGGCTGTCCGTCGCCCCGGGTGGCGGTCAGGGGCGTGGGCAAAGTAAGATCGCGGTTGGCGCCGATGAAGAAGTTCCCGGACTTCGTCCCCCCGACCAAGGTCGCGTACCTCGAGCGCGGCACGACGCTGCACCTGCGCCGGTGCACGCTGACCTCGATCGACGATCCGTCGGCGGAGTGGACGTTCGACAAGGAGGAGGTCCGGATCGGCTCGATGGACGACAACGACGTGGTGATCCGCGACGACACGGTGTCGCGCTACCACTGCAAGATCGTCCAGGAGGACTCGGGCTACGTGCTGGTCGACCTGCACTCGACCAACGGCACGTTCATCAACAAGGTCCGGGTCCGCGAGGCGTACCTCAAGCCGGGGTGCACCGTCGCCGTCGGCGGCAGCCAGCTCCGGTTCGCGGCGCGCGAGGAGGAGGTGGCGATCGTCCCGTCGCGCGAGACGCGGTGCGGTGGCCTGATCGGCGCCGACCCGAAGATGCGCGAGATCTACTCGATCATCGAGAAGATCGCGCCGACCGCGACGACGGTGGTGATCGAGGGCGAGACCGGCACCGGCAAGGAGGTCGTCGCGCAGACGATCCACTCGCTGTCGCCGCGCGCCAAGGGCGAGCTGGTCGTGTTCGACTGCGGCGCCGTCCCGCCCAACCTGATCGAGAGCGAGCTGTTCGGCCACGAGAAGGGCAGCTTCACCGGCGCGGTCATGACGCGGCAGGGCCTGTTCGAGCTGGCCGACGGGGGCACGCTGTTCCTCGACGAGCTCGGCGAGCTGCCGCTCGACCTGCAGCCCAAGCTCTTGCGCGCGCTCGAGCAGCGCGAGGTCCGCCGCGTCGGCGGGGCCAAGGCCGCCAAGATCGACGTGCGGATCATCGCGGCGACCAACCGCAAGCTCGAGGACGAGGTCCGCGCCGGCCGGTTCCGCCAGGACCTCTACTACCGGCTCAGCGTGGTGCGCCTGCACCTGCCCGCGCTGCGCGAGCGCCAGGGCGACATCCCGCTGCTGGTCCAGCACTTCCTCAAGACCGGCGCCTACAACCGCAACCCCGACGGCAGCCAGCGCGTGCGCGCGGCGTCGCGGGAGGCGCTCGCGGCGCTGTCGGCGTACCCGTGGCCAGGCAACGTCCGCGAGCTGGTCAACGTCGTCGAGCGCGCGGTGTCGTTCTGCGACGGCGACACGATGGGCGTCGGCGAGCTGCCGGACATGGTGCGCGCCGCGGTGCCGGTGGCGCCGCCGCCGTCGGCGCGCGGTCGCGCCGCCGAGCCCGCCGCCGGGCGGCGCAGCCAGCCCGCGTTCGCCGAGGCGCCGCGCCCGTCGGAGGAGCTGATGGCCGACGGCGTCACGTTCAAGGACGCCAAGGAGAAGTGGGTGTCGAGCTTCGAGCGGGACTACATCCTGTCGCTGCTCAAGCGCAACAACGGCAACATCTCCCACGCCGCGCGCGACGCCGACATCGACCGCAAGTACTTCCGCAAGCTGATGAAGAAGTACGACATCGAGGCCGCCGGCCTCGACGACGAGGACGAATGAGCCGCGGGCCGTGGCTGGCGGCGGCGTGCGCGCTGGCGGCGTGCGCGGGGCCCGGGGCGTCTCCGTCTCCGTCACTGTCTCCGCCTCCGTCTCCGTCTCCGTCTCCGTCTCCGACTCCGTCTCCGTCACTGTCTCCGCCTCCGTCTCCCGAGATCGTCCCGGCGCAGGTCGCCGAGGCCCACCCGCCGGTCGCCGAGCGGATCGAGCTGACGTTCATGGGGGACGTGATGTTCGGCGGGCGGTTCAGCGGGCGGTGGGTGCCGCGCGACGTCCCCGCGCACGATCCGCTCGAACGGGTCGCGCACCTCATCCAGAGCGATCTGGCGATGGCCAACCTCGAGACGACGGTGATGAGCGAGATCCCCGAGCTCACGGGCGATCTGCGGTTCGTCGCGACGCCGGATCAGGTCGCGGTCCTGCCGAAGAACCACATCACCGCGGTCACCCTCGCCAACAACCACATCAACGACGTCGACGCCGCCGGCATCGCCGAGACGCCGGGCCACCTCGCCGCGCTCGGCCTCACGATGATCGGCGTGCCGCGGGCCGAGGAGCCGCTGTTCCGGGTCGAGACCGTCGAGGTGCGCGGGTGGAAGATCGGCTTCGTCGCCGGCACGACCAAGCTCAACCGCGTCCAGAAGAAGAAGGACCCGTCGCCGAAGGTGCCGTTCGTCCCCGACCACGACGACCTGAAGGACACGCTCGTCCCGGTGATCGCCGCGGCGAAGGCCGACCACGACCTGGTGATCGTCGTGCTGCACTGGGGCGTGCAGTACGACGACGCGCCGAGCAAGTGGCAGGTCGAGGCGGCGCATGCGTTCATCGACGCCGGCGCCAGCGCCGTCGTCGGCCATCACCCGCACGTGCTGCAGGGGATCGAGCGCTACAAGGATGGCGTGATCGCGTACTCGCTCGGCAACTTCGTGTTCCAGAACGCCAACCCCGGCCGCCGCAACACCGGCGTGCTGCGCCTGGGCTTCGCGCGCGACGCGCGCTGTCTCGACCAGGTCGTGTTCCACCCGATGATCATCCGCAAGGACGCGATCCACTACGTCGATCTGCCGAAGCCGCGCGAGGTCGACGACGTCGGCGACCGCGTCATCGGCCTGTCCGGCAGCAAGAAGATGGCGACGGCCTGGCGCCTCGACGGCGACCACTTCACGACCGACCCCGCCTGCGCGCGCTGACGGTGGGCGGTGGCGAGCGCTAGCTCGTCGCGGCCTCGCGCGACGCCTCGTCGAGCAGGCGCGCGCCCTCCATCAGCAGGTGCATCGTCGAGGTCTGGACGCGGTCCGGCCCCTCGACGTCGCACATCAGGAACTCGAACGTGCCCTGCGACCACGACAGCAGGTAGTAGATGCACTCGACGTCGACCGGGGCCGGCGTGTCCTCGAGCCGCGCGTGGACGACGCGGCCGTTGCGAACGAGCACCTGGGCGACGCGGCCCGTCGGATCGCGCAGCGTCAGCATGCCGGTCTTGCGCTCGAGCTCGATCAGCGTGAGCAGCGCGGACAGCCCGACCTGGCCGAGGTCGCCCTGCAGCCCGGGCTGGCCGAGCTGGTCGCGGGTCTCCTGCACCATGCCCTGCGTCCGGCGCAGCACGCGCGCGACCCGCAGATCGAGCTCCTCGAACCGGAACGGCTTGGGCACGTAGTCGTCGGCGCCGAGGCGGAAGCCGCGGATGCGATCGTCGTCGGACGACAGCGCGGTCAGGAAGATCACCGGCAGGACGCCCATCTCGGGCCGCGACCGCAGCGCGCGCACCAGCGACCAGCCGTCCATGCGCGGCATCATCACGTCGGTGATGACGAGATCCGGCGTGTTCGCGATCGCGCGCGCGAGCGCGTCCTCGCCGTCGGTCGCCGTCTCGACGGTGTAGCCGCGCTTCTCGAGCACGGTCGACACCATGCGGAGGATCCAGGCGTCGTCGTCCGCTATCAGTACGCGCGGTGCCATCCCGATGCCTACCAGGGTAGGGCCGGATCCCGCCGCGGGTCAAATCCCGTGTCGTCTCGGTGGGTTTGCGTACCGTGTGCGCGATGTGCTAGCGGGTGCGCGCCGGGCCCGGCCCGCCGGCGTCCGCCGGCAGGGCGTCGACGACCGCGGACGTCGTCCACGTCTCGCCCCGGCGGATCGCCAGGGTGCCATCGGCCATGACGACGAGCACGTCGCCGGCGGCGTCGACGGCCAGGCCCGCGACCCGCCCGGTGACGGGCAGCTCCGCCAGCTTCGCCAGGCGCTTGCCGTCGACGCGGAGCAGCCACAGCGGGGTGTCCGGCGCCCCGGCCGCGGCGACGACGTGGAGCGGGCCCTGGCCGTGGCTCGCGCCCGCGACCAGCGTCACCGCGCTGCCGTCCACCGTGGCGGGGACCTCGGCCCCGCCCCCGAGATCGCGCACGCCGTCGGGCGACAGCGCGAACGGCCGCGCGCCGACGAGCTGCGCGGCGGGCTCGCCGGCGCGGGTGAAGCTGCCAGCGCGGAACCGGAACAGGCCCTGATCGGTCGCGACCCACGCGATCTTGTCGCCGCTCGCCCACACGGCCGCCGGCTTTCCGGCGACGCGCCCGAGCTTCTTCCACGCCGCCTTGCCGCGGACGTACACGTCCGCGCCGACGGCCAGCGCCGGGGTCGGGCCGTGGCCGAGCACGGTGCGACCGCGCTCGCCGACGCGCAGCGCGTACCACACGTCGTCGGCGCGCCGGTAGACGGGCAGGGCCTTGCCGGCGACGACCAGCTCGCCTGCGACGAACGCGGCGCCCGCGACGTCGCCGGCGACGCCGCCGCCGTGCGCGCGCGTCCACCCGCCGCCGGACGGCTCGTAGACCTGCCCCGACGGGCCGACCAGCACGGCGCCGTCGATGTCGTCGGTCGTCGCGATCGCGACGAGCTTGTCGGAGGAGGCGACGCTGGCCGCGCTCGGGCGGTCGTCGCCGTCGGCGAGCGCCGCAGGGCTCGCCGTCGGGCTCGCGATCAGCAGGGCGATCGCGAGCGCTCGCTTCACTTGCCCGTGCCCGTCGCCGCGCCCGTGCCCGTCGCCGTGGCCGCGCCCGTCGCCACGCCCGTGCCCGTCGCCGCGCCCGCGCCCGTCGCCGTGCCCGC
>WYBA01000516.1 GCA_011526095.1 Myxococcales bacterium
CCCGCGCGGCCGCGATGGTCCCGCCGCCGTCGCCTGATGCTCGTCGCCGTCATGCTCGTCGGCGGCTGGACCTCGCTCGGCGCGGCGCGGCGCCGCGCCGACGGCGCCCCGCGCGACGCGGTGCTCCAGACCCGCGCGGCCGCGCTCGAGCCCGCCCCGCCGCCGCTGGTGCCGCGCGGCGCGGGCGTGCCGGTCGCCACCGCGGTCCGCCCCGCCGAGGCCGCCGCGCCGCTGATCGATGGCCGCCTCGCCGACGCGCTGCCTCGTTACCTGCGGCTCGCCGCCGACCACCCCGACACCCCCGCCTACCGCGCGATCGCCGAGATCCTCGTCCGCGACCTCGACGCGCGGTGCCAGGCCGAGAGGAGCCCGTCATGCGCCCCCGCGCGCTCGCTGCGCTAGCCTCGCTCGCCGTCGCCGCGCTCGCCGCGTGCGACCCGCCGCCGGTCACCCACCGCTACGCGATCACGTTCGCCGGACGCACCGACGCCGGCGCGCCGCTCGGCGGCGTCGCGATCACCGCCAACGGCGCGGCCCTCGGCGTCACCGGCCCCGACGGCGCGCTGGTCGTCGACGTCCGCGCGGTCGAGGGCAAGCTGCTGCGGGTCACCGCCACCTGCCCCGAGGGGTTCCGCGCCGCCGCCGCCGAGACCGAGGTGCGGCTGCGTCGCCTCGCCGGCGCCGCCCGCGGCGCCGCCCAGCCGGTCGTCGTCAACGCCGAGTGCCGGCCCCGCGCGCGCCGCGCGGCGATCCTCGTGCGCACGCCCGGGCTCGCCGGCGTGCCGGTGCGCTACCGCGATCGCGAGGTCGCGCGCACCGACGCAGACGGCGTCGCTCACGTGCTGCTCGAGCTCGCGCCGCAGTCGCGGCTGCAGCTCGCGCTCGACACCTCCGCGCACCCGCGGCTACGCCCGCGCGACCCCACGGCCGAGTTCGTGCTCGGCGACGCTGACGAGGTGTTCGTGTTCGACTACCAGCCCGCCGTCACGCCGCTGCCGCCGCGCAAGAAGAAGGCGCGCCGCGCGCCGCCGCCGCCGCCCGGACCGGTCAAGATCGAGAGCGTGCGCCCGAAGCGCGGGCGCACGCGCGGCTGACCGTGAGTCAATCGGCCGAGGGGACCGGCTTGCGCGCGGTGTCCGCGTCGAACGTCTGCGCCCGCCGCACCGACAGCACCGTGAGCCGCGCCAGCGCCGCCTGCCGCAGCTCCTGCGACACCCCGAGCGTGGCGAGCCGCCGGTCGATCTCGTCGTGGACACGATCGAGCTCGGCCATCGTCACGTCCATCGGCGAGACGTTGATCGCCTGCAGCGCGCCGAACACGACGAGCCGCGCCATCCCCGACTCGATCTTGAGCGTGGCGACGGCCTCCTCGAACAGGGGGCTGCCGATGACGCGCGGCGCGCGCGCGGTGTCTTGCTCGTGCTCGGACTGACTCACGACCCAGGCATAATAGCGGGGTCGGGGCCGGAGCGGTGGATCAGTCGTGGCGCTGCCGGCACCGGCACGGATGGTGGGCGCGGTCGTCCGCGGCCGGCCGGCGGCGCGTCAGGTTCCACCCGCCGCCGCGGACCTCATCGTTCTCCGTACCCCACGTCCCGACGAGCTCGCCGGTGGAGCCGACCACCCACACGCCGCGGCCAGCGCCGCCGCTCGCCTCGGTCCAGCGGTAGCGGACGACGTTGCCGTCGAGCGTGCCCTCGATGAGGCCGCCGTTGTAGTCATAGTCGCCGGTGACCCGCGCTCCGTCGACGCGGAGGCGGACCTCGCCCCAGTTCGAGTCGAAGGTGCCCGGGGCGAGCGCGGCAGGCGCGAGCTCCACCTCGGGTGCCGCGGGCGCCGGCGGCTCGACCACGACCGGCGCCTCGGGCGCGGTCGCGTCGACGCGCGCCTCGAGCGCGTCGAGCACCAGGACCATGCGGACCAGGACGAAGGCGAACACGGCGGTGAGGGCCAGGCGCGTCATGGCCCCATCAACGCGCCGCCGCCCGCGGCGGTCTGCGCGCGGTCGGGCCGCCGGGTGGGCAGATGTCGGCATCGCCCCTGCCGGGGGAGGCAACCGCGACGCAGGCCGTGCGAGAACGGTGGGCGTGAAGGCTGTCCGCTCGCTCCTCCTCGTGCTCGGCACCTCGCTCGTCGCGCACGCGTGCGCCTCGACCTCGACCGCACCTGCGACCGCGCCGGGCGGGGCCGGGGCGGCGACGCCGGTGGACGACGTCGCCGCGATCGTCGCCGCCGACATGGAGGATCAGATCGCCTACATGACCCGGTTCGGCGACGAGGCGTGCGCGTGCACGGACCGCGCGTGCGCGGAGGAGGTCGACGCCCGGCTCACGCCCGTGCTGATCGCCGAGAACAAGGAGGACCTGTACTCCAAGGCCGACGCGGACCGCTACCAGCCGGCGTTCACCGACCGGCTGGCCGAAGCGTACGTCCGCTACATCCGCTGCCTCGGGACGCACCAGGTCGTGACGTACTCGATCGGCGCCGGCCTGATCGGCCAGGTCGAGGCGCTCGCCGAGGACGCGTGCGCGTGCGCTGACGCCGCGTGCGCGCGCGACATCGAGCGCGCCGCGGTGCGATGGGCCCAGGGCATCAAGAAGTGGCCGGTGCACGAGCGCGAGCTGCCCCGCGTCACCTCGGCCTCCGAGCGGCTCTGGGGGTGCGTCGATCCGATCTACGAGGCCGCGGGGATCGAGCGCGGCCAGGACGCGCTGATCGCCGCCAAGGAGCTGCGGGCCCGCGCCTGCGCGTGCGCCGACGACGCCTGTTACACGGAGGTCGGCGCCGCCTTCGACCAGTGGAAGCTCGACCATGGCGAGGCGTCGATGACGCCGCGGGTCGGGCGCGAGCTGAAGGAAACCCTCACCGAGTACTTCGCGTGCTCGCCGACGTACATCCCGGCGGAGGCGCAGCGCGCGCTCGACGAGCTGGCCGCGCTCCGCGATCGCGGGTGCGCGTGCAGCGACGAGGCGTGCGCCCAGCACGTCTACGACGGGTTCGTCGACCTCGCGGCGCGCCACAAGGACACCAAGGGCTCGGACGCATCGATCGCGCAGTTCCGGCTCGTCTATGGCGAGCTCGCGGCCTGCCTCGCCGAGCACGGCTGGGAGCTGGGCGAGATCTGAGCCGCGCCCGCGCCGCTCCGCCGCTCAGCGCAGGATCGCCGCGGCGATCCCCGCGCCGAGCACGAGCGCGACGAGCGCGGCGATGATCAGCCAGGTGCGCGACGGGCCGCGCTCGCCGAAGCCGGCGACCTGCGGCGTCGAGCGCGGCCGCGCCGACGGGGCGGCGGCCGT
This sequence comes from Myxococcales bacterium, assembly GCA_011526095.1. GTDB lineage: Bacteria > Myxococcota_A > Polyangia > Haliangiales > Haliangiaceae > WYBA01. The sequence goes on from WYBA01000516.1 coordinate 3,297, forward strand.
GCGCGGGCCGCCGGGCGGGTCCGCCACGGTGGGCGTGGCCGAGCGGGCGGGCACGCGCGGCTCGAGCCGAGGCGACGACGA
>WYBA01000517.1 GCA_011526095.1 Myxococcales bacterium
CTTCGACTCCGGGCTCGCTGGCGCTCGCCCGGGCTCAGGATGAGCGGAACTTCGAGATCGCGCGGACTTGGACGAGCTGTTCGTTAGGAGCAGGGCCGAGCGCCAGCGAGGCCCGTGTCGAAGGACGTCTCGACGTCTCCGTCTGCACGGGCACGGGCACGGGCACGGGCACGGGCACTACCCCGGCGCGCGGTAGCTCGACGCGAGCGCGGCCTGGAGGAACCGCACGACCTCGCGCTTGAACGCGAGGATCCCGACCTCGCTCGGCGCGCGCGGCGGGTCGCGGTGCAGCTCGCGCGCGAGCTCGCCGACGAGCGCGTGCGCGACCCACACGGTCTGCAGCCGGGCGTCGGCCCGGACCTCGATGCGGAGCTGGGCCGGCTGCTCCGCCGGCAGCAGCGCGCCGTCGCCGTCGCGCTCCGGCACCGCGCCGCCGACCCGCAGCACCAGCCCCTTGTCGAGCGGGCGCGGGCTGGGCAGCCGGTCGAGCTCGGCCGGGACGCCGTCGCGCGCCAGCACCGTCACCGCCTCGCGCAGCACGGTGGCGACGGCGCGCAGCGTGTCGGGCAGCCGGTCGCGCCGCTCGAGGTAGGTCGCGGCGCCGGCCTGGTAGGCGGTGGCGACCGCGCGCAGCTCGTCGCGGAAGCCCTCGGGCGACAGCGGCAGCTCGCGCGCGGTGCCCGGGCGGCGCGGCGCGCCCGGGTCGGGGCCGGCGGCCGGCGCGGCGGCGTCGTGGGAGGTGCTGCTCCGGCGCTCGCTCATGGCGGCGTCAGTCGAGGTCCCACTCGACGTCGGTCAGGCTGCGAGGCTGCTGGCCGACGTCGATCGCGCGGGTGGGATCCTCGGCGTGCGGCGCCGGCGGGCGGCGCGACCGCTCGCGCCGCACCAGATCGCTGACGTCGGCGAACGCGGTGGGATCGTCGTTGGGCGGCGGCGTCGGCGTCATCGTCACCGGCGGCGCGTCGACCCGCCCGAACCGCCGCGACTCGACCCGCGGGCCGAGGTCGATCGCGCCGGTCGCGACGTCGATGCGATCGAGCCCGTCCGCCTCCTCCGACGCGATCAGGTCGGCGAGCTCGGGCTCCGCCGCGCGCGTCGCCTCGTCGTCGAACCCGCCGGGCCGCGGCGGCGCGGGCCGCGGCGGCGGACGCGTCGGGCCCTTCGCGCGCGGCGCGCCATCGCGCACCGCCGCGAGCAGCTCCGCCGACGCCAGCGGGTCGGCCTGGCGCGTCGGCTCGGCCTCCCAGTCGGCCCGCGGCGGCGCGCCGCTCGGGCGGTGCGCGCGCGCGCCGGTCGGCAGCGGCTGCGGCGGCGTGCCCTGCCCGCCCGCCCGCGCCGACGGATGCGGCGGCGGCGCGGTCGACGGGCGCTTGGCGCGTCCGCCGCTGATCGGGCCCTTCGACATCGCCTTGGCCAGCCCGACGATCACCGCCTGCTTGGGCGAGGCGTCGGTGCCGGTCGGCGGGGTCGGCACCGGCGGGGCGCCGGGCACGCGCTGCACCCGCGGCTGCGGCGGCGGCGACAGCTCGTGCGCCTCGAGCGAGTCGAGCCCGTAGACCGGGCCGCCGGCGTTCGACACGCCGGACAGCTCGTCGAGCATCGACACCTGCGACTCCTCGTCGGCGATCCGCCCGCCGACGTCGCGCAGCATGCGCAGCACGCGGGTGCGCTCGCCCGGCGACAGCGCGTCGCGCCGGCCCTGGCCCGAGTGGGTGCGGCTGCGCCGCGCGAACTCCGACAGCGGCATCGGCTGGTCGAGCTTGCGCGACTGCGTGAACAGCGACGTCGCGCTCTTGATCCACTTGCGCGCGCCGGTCGCCTCGCCGTCGCCCGTGCCCGGACCGCTGCCCGGCCCGCCGGGCAGCGCGACCGCCGCCGCGGCGCGGTCCGCCGCCGGCGCGCGCTCGCCCAGCACCTGCGCCGCGGCCAGGCCCGCGTCGTCGGGGCACGCCGCGGCGTCGCGGACCATGCGACGGACGTACTCGTCGGTCTTGCCGAGCGAGAACTGGTGCGGCTTCTCGACGAACTTGACGCCGAGCTTCTCGAGCCACGCGATCGGCGGGTCCGCGCCGATCAGCACGAACGCGGCGTGGTTGGGGTAGCGCTTCTGCGACCCGTCCGCGAGCTGCAGGATCATCGTGTCCGGCTCGAACGAGATCACCTGCGACTGCAGCTTCACCTTGAGCCGGTTCTGCGCGCCGTAGCTCTCGATCGCCTGCTTGTTCTTGGGCTGGCAGCGGTTGAACGCGCGCCCGCGGTAGCTGATCGTGACCTTGGCGCCGGCGTCGGCGAGCGCGAGCGCCGCCTCGACGGCGCTGTCGCCGCCGCCGACGACGAGCACGCTCTTGCCCTTGAACTCCGCCGGGTCGTCGAGGAGGTTGGACACCTTCGGCAGGTTCTCGCCCGGCACCTGCAGCGTGCGCGGCTTGCCGCGCGTGCCGGTGGCGAGCACGACGCGCTGCGCGCGGTACGCGGCGACCGTCGTGCGCACGTCGAACGTGCCGTCGGCCTGGCGCTGCACCGACTCGACCGCCTCGCCGCGCCGGACGTCGACGCCGACCCGGTTCACCAGCTCCTCCCAGATCGGGACGATCTGCTCCTTGCTCGAGTCGAACACCGGCAGCAGCGACAGGTTCTCGGTGTCGTACGGCTCCGCCATCACCAGCTTGCCCTTGGGGTAGCGGGCGATCGTCGAGGCGAGCAGCTGCTCCTTCTCGAGCACGACGTACGACAGGCCGCGGTGGATGCACGTCAGCGCCGCCGACAGCCCGCCCGGGCCCGAGCCGACGATCACCACGTCGACCGCGGTCACCTGCTTGGCGTCCGAGCCCTCGCCCATCCGGCGCTGGCGGCTGGCCTGCAGCCCGTGGGCGAGCATGTGCTCGATCACCGCGCGGCCGAGGTTGGCGGCGTTCTTCACCAGCGGCTTGCCGGCGACCTCGCCGATCAGGTACTGGCCGGGCACCCGCGTCTGGAAGTCGCTGTCGATGTCCGGCACCTTGAGCGCCGGCGGCGTCCCGCCCTCGGGGAACATCACCAGCGCCTCGGTCGGGCACGCCCACATGCACGCCTCGCACTGGATGCAGTCGTGGAACCGCAGCACGCGGCTCTTGTTCGACACCAGATCGAGGACGTTGGTCGGGCACACCGCGACGCACGCGTCGCAGCCGGTGCAGCGATCGTCGTTGATGTCGTGGACGAGGATCCGCGGCGCCGCGGCGTCGACCGCGGGCTGCGCGCGGGCCCGGCGGGCGCGCCGGGCCTGGACCGCGCTGACGATGCCCATCAAGGTGATGGCCAGGGCGCCGAGCGCGAGAGGAACGACCCAGGTCACCGGTCCAGGATAAGCAAGCGACGGGCCGGCCACCAGGGCAATCCTTCCCAAGACTTGCGCGGGCGACGGATCGCCCGATCTGGGGCCGGCAGTCCCCCAGGCGTGGGCGCGCCGTGGGCCGACGAGCCCGTAACCCTTGACCCCGCGCCGGCGTCCGACAGACGCTGATGCCCCAGATGACGACGTCCAGCCGCGCCGACGACCTCGCCCGGATGACCGTGCTCGACGCCGCCGGCCAGGCGGTGGAGCTGGGCACGCTGTGGCGCGACCGCACCGCCGTGCTGGTGTTCGTCCGCCACTTCGGCTGACTGCTGTGCCGCGAGCACGTGGTGCAGTTGCACCACAGGATCGACGCGCTGCGCGCCGCCGGGGCCGAGCTGTACGTGATCGGCAACGGCTCGCCGTCGTTCATCGACGGCTTCCGCGAGACCACCGGCTACGACGGCCCGCTCTACACCGACCCGAGCCTGGCCGTGTACCAGGCGGCCGGGCTCAAGCGCGGCGTCGCCACCGTGCTCAGCCCGCGCGCCGCGCTCGCCGGGATGAGCGCGCTGCGCCACGGCTTCCGCCAGGGCAAGACCCAGGGCGACGCGTGGCAGCAGGGCGGCGTGGTGGTGATCGAGCCCGGCGGCGACGTGGTGTGGACCCACGTCAGCGACTACGCCGGCGACAACGCCGCGCCCGACGAGATCCTGCGCCAGCTTCAGGCCGCGTCGCGCTCGACGTAGCGGCGCAGGAACGCCCCGACCTCGTCGCGCAGCGCGTCGATCTTCGCCGCGTCGTCCGGGGTGACGCCGCGGACCTCGAGCGGCGCGCCGATGACGACGCGGACCGGCACGCCGGCGCGCATCGACCGCGCGCCGCGCGGCAGGATGTCGATCGTGCCGCGGATCGCGACCGGGACGATCGGCGCGCCGGTCGCGACCGCGAGGTGGAACCCGCCCTTGTGCAGCGGGCCGATCCGCCCGTCGGGCGAGCGCGTGCCCTCCGGCGCGATCGCGATGCACACGCCCTCGCGCACGAGCGCCGCCGCGCGGTCGATCGCGCGCACCGCCTGCTCGTGGTCGCGGCGATCGACCTCGATGAACTCGGCCGCGTGGAGGGCACGACCCCACACGGGGAGCTGGAACAGCTCGGTCTTGCCGACGAACCGGATCGTCGGCGACGGCAGCGTCGCGTAGAGCACCGGCACGTCGAGGTGGCTCTGGTGGTTGAACATGTAGACGTAGCCGCGTGCACGTGGGAGATCGGCGAGCCGCTCCACCGTGAGCTGGACGTCGAGCACCTCGAGCGTGCGCTGGCCGAACCGCCGGGCGCGAGCGTCGACCTCGTCGCGGGTGAGGCGACCGCGCACGATGTCGGCGGCGATCGGCGCCGACGCCCTCGCCAGCTCACCGAGCACGCGCAGCGTCATGCCGAGACCCATGCGCCGACATTAGCCCACGTCGCCCGCGACGTGCGATCCCGAGGACGATCGCACCCGGGTCTCGTCCGGATCTCGCACGACGCGCGCGTGAATCGGGCCATCACCTCGACGTCGAAGCCTCACGGTGTCCATACCCCCGCGTGCTAGAGTCGGCTCGATGCGCCGGGGGTTTGTCGCGCTCGTCCTGGCGACGGCGATCGTCGTCGGCCAGGCGCCGCCGGCGCGCGCGGACGCGGTGACCGATCAGATCGCCACGCTGGAGAGCGGCAAGTCGCAGAAGGTCCGGCTGTCCGCGGCGATCGCGCTGTCGAAGATGACCGACGACCGCGCCGTCATCGCGCTGGCCGACGCGCTGGTCGAGGACAAGGACGCGGCGGTCCGGCGCGTCGCCGCGCTCGCGCTCAAGAAGATGGTCACGAGCTCGACCGGCAAGAGCGCGCGCAAGCGGGCGCTCGACGCGCTCGCCCAGGCCAAGAAGTCCGACAAGGACAAGAAGGTCAAGAAGAGCGCGGCCGAGGCGCTCGCGGTGCTGGAGGAGGCGCTCGCGACGCGCGGCCCGGCGGTGTTCGTCAACATCGACGCCCCGCTCGACCACACCAAGCAGGCGCCGGCGAAGGCCGTGCAGGAGCTGGGCAAGGCGGTCAAGGCGCAGGTCAGGCGCGCCTCGAAGGACTACGCCGTCGACTGGCAGGGCGCGCTGCCGACCGGCGACGAGCTGCAGCGGATGGGGACCAAGGCGTTCATCATCAGCGCCGCGGTCGTCGCGCTGACGACGAAGAAGACCGGCAAGAAGGCGGTCGTGTCGTGCACCGTGAAGATCCGCGTCGCGCCGTGGGGCGGCGCCGACGGCAACGAGAAGTGGGTCGACGCGCAGACCGGCACCGCCACCGGCAGCGGCGAGGCGCACACCGGCGTCAGCGACAAGGCGCTCGCCAACGGCGCGCTCGACTGCATCGCCGCCGTCGGCGAGCAGCTCACCGACGACGAGGTCGTGCCGTTCATCCGGCGGCTGGCGAAGTAGCCGGCGGCGCGTCGGCGGCCGGCGCGCCGCGCCGCCGCGGCCAGTCGAACGCGAGCAGCGCCAGCGGCATGAACAGGGTCAGGATCGGCACCCACAGCGGCTGCCGGAAGATCCCGACCGCGCACAAGAGCGACCCGAGCACGACCATGCCGAGGCGCACGCGCGCGTACTGCTGACGGCGCACCGGGCCGAGCAGCAACAGCGCGACGTCGGTCGGCAGGAACAGGAACAGCGCCTCGTTCCACCGGATCCAGTCGATCGAGACCATCACGAAGATCGTCCAGATCAACGCGGCCATCAGCACGAGCGGCACGACCGCGACCACGCGCGCCAGCCGCTCGAACCGGCCGCGCCACTTCGCGAGCGCCAGCGGCGCGGTCAGCAGCACCGAGATCGCGATCACCCACGGCCGGCCGGTCGGCCCGCTGCGGGGGAACGGCGGGCCCTTGCGCGCGTAGATCCGCTCCGCCGGGATGCCGAGCTTGCGCTCGACCTCGGCGCGCAGCACGTCGGGGTGGAACATCGCCTCCCACATCGTCGGGTGGCGATCGAGGCGGCGGCCGGTGACGAAGTCCGACAGGCCGAGCAGCGCGGTGTACTCGTTGAGCCCGCTCTGGCCGAACTCGCGGAACGTCATCGGGTGCGGCACCTCGGCGCCGGCCTTGAGCTTGCCGTCGAAGACGTGGTCGACGAGGTCGCGCAGCCGCGTCGTGCAGTTGTCGAGGAAGTGGTGGTAGACGTAGTAGCGGTGCTCGGGCTCGACGTCGGTGCACAGCTTGTCGGCGACGGCGCGGGCCTGCTCCGGCGTCAGCGGCAGCCGCTGGCGCCAGATGTCGCGGTCCTCGGCGTAGCCGCCGCCGATGTCGCAGCTGCCGCCCGGCCCCGGCCGCATCAGGCACCCGCCTGAGGTCCGGATCTCGGCCGGCAGGAGCGCGAAGTCCTCGGCCCGGGTCGAGCCGTAGAACGCCAGCATGCTGCGCAGGTCCTCGCCGGCGACCCAGAACTTCGCCTTGGACCGCATGAACCCCCAGACGAGCTTGCCGGGGTTGGCGAAGTCGGTGATCCCGTAGTTGAAGCAGATCGGCGCCTTGCCCTCGTAGGTGAGGCACAGCATCGCGTGGCCGAACTTCTCGAACACCAGCGGCCCGATGCCGAACGTGTAGAGATCGACGATCGGCGTGCCCGGCTCGCGACAGATCGGCTCGGTCGAGGTGTTGCGGCCGGCGTGCGCCGGGGTCGCGGCGGACGCGAGCCCGAGCGCGAGCCCGAGCGCGAGGGCGAGGGCGACGACCGCGGCCTTCATTGCGCCGGCTTGGCGAACAGCTTGGCGTCGACCTTGCCGTCGATCTCGACCGCGGTGACCTCGAGCGTCGCGACGTCCTGGCCCGAGCCGCTCTTGCGCTGGTGGGCGACCTTCACGCCGCTCACGTCCTTGTAGTCGTCGAACGTGTCGAGCGTGACCTGCCCGTTCTCCGGATACGCGAGCTGGACCAGCAGCTTGGTCTTCTTGTCGACGAACACCGTCGCCGTGCTCGTGCCGTCCGCCGACGACAGGTTGATCACCGCGCAGGTCTTGCCGTCGACGACCTCGTCGGGCAGCGGCACGACCTTGGTGCCCTTCTCGGTGTGCCGCATCATGATGAACTCGGGATCGTGCCAGCGCTGCTCGCGCAGCACCGACAGCTGCGACGGGTCGATGTCGGCGAGCACCATCTGGCCGTTCTGGTCGGGCGACCGCGACCAGCCCTTGTCGCCGTCGAGCGCGTACGAGATCTGGATCTGGAAGTCGGCGGACAGCGCGATCGTGAGGTCGACGCGCATCTTGTCGGGCGCGACGTAGACCCGCTCGATCGTGATCGGCAGCGCCTGGCCCTGCTGGACCATCTCGCCCTTGGCCGACATCTTCAGCGCCTTCATCGACGCGATCTTCTTGCCCTTGGCGGCGAGCGCCTCGTCGAGCAGCTTGCGCGCGGCCTGCTCCGCCTTGGGATCGACCGGCGGCGGCTCGTACGGGATCGTGCCGATCGGCGCGCGGAAGTCGACCTTGTCGTAGCGCCAGCCGGCCTGCTTGAGCTGTGGCTCGATCGCGCTGGCGTCGCCGACCAGGACGATCACGAACGCGGTCGTGTCGAGGATCTCGGCCGCCGCCGCGCGCGCCGCGGCGACGTCGACCTGGCCGACGCGGACGCCGTAGTTCTCGAGGTACTCCTCGCCGTAGCCGTGCAGCTCCGCCGCGAGCAGCGCGCTCGCGACGTCCGCGGCCGACTCGTAGCGCAGCGCGTAGCTGCCGGCGATGTTGGCGACCGCGTCGGCGACCTCGGCCTCGGTCGGCCCGCTCGCCTTCATCTTCTCGATCTCGCCGAGCATCAGCTCGACCGTCGCCACCGTCTCGGCCGAGCGCGTGAACGTCGCGGCGACGAACGAGCCGCGGTCCATGTTGCGGTCGAACGTCGAGCTGGCGCCGTAGGTCTTGCCGCCCTCGGACCGCACGACCTTCATCATCCGCGAGCTGAACGCGCCGCCGCCGAGGACGTAGTTCCACACCAGGCTGTCGAAGAACCGGCTGTCGGTGTGGCTGATCCCGAAGTGGCCGATGCGGATGTGGGTCTGGGTCTGCTTGGGCTTGTCGACCAGCCGCACCTTGACCTTGTCGAGCCTCGGCTCGACGAACGTCGGGTGCGGCGGCGTCTTGGTCGCCTTCCACACCCCGAACGCCTTCTCGAGGTCCTTCTTGAGCTTGGCGACGTCGACGTCGCCGGCGACCGCGAGCATCGCGTTGGTCGGCGAGAACCACGCCTTGTGCCACGCGACGAGGTCGTCGCGGGTGATCGCCGCGACCGACTGCTCGGACGAGATCCAGCCGCGGACGTGGTCGTCACCCCACAGCAGGTTCTGGAAGTGCGCGCCGGCGAGCGCGCCGGCGTCGTCGAGGCGCTGGCGGACCTGCGCGAGCAGCTCCTCGCGCACCTTCGGCATCTCGCCCGCGGCGAACGCCGGCTGCGTCACCAGCTCCGGCATCAGCGACAGGCACGTGCCGAGGTCCTTCGACATCACGCTGCAGCTGACCAGCGTCGCCTCGTAGCTGGCGTCCGACGTGATCTGGCCGCCGACGAAGTCGATCGCCTTGGCGATCGCGAGCGCGTCGCGCTTCTTGGTGCCCTTGGGCAGCATCTGCGCCGCGAACGACGCGACGCCGAGGCGCGCGCGCGGCTCGTCGGCGCGCCCGGCGCGCACCGCGAGCTGCAGGCTCACGGTCGGCACGCGCTCGCTCTTGACGACGAACACCTGCAGGCCGTTCTTGAGCTTGAACCGCTCGATCTTCGGCAGGTCGAGCGGCTGCGGCGCGCGCGCCGCGGGCGGCTGGAGCAGGTCGGTGCGGCCCGCCCACGGATCCGGCGCCGTCACCGGCGGCGGATCGCCGGGCTTGGCGACGTTGCCGTCGCCGTCGCCGGGCAGCACCGGGGTGACGGGGTTGGACGACTTGGGGCCGCACGCGACGGCGACCACCGCGACGAGCGCGACGAGGGAGCTGAGGGTCCGCATGGCGATCACTTGCCTGCCTTGGCCGCGCCGCGCGGCGGGATGGTCACGATCGTCGCCTTCTCGGGCGACAGGTAGTCCTTGGCGACGCGCTGGACGTCGGCGGCCGAGACCTTCTCCAGCTCGTCGAGGTCGCGCAGCCACTGCCCGGGGTCGCCGGTGAGGATCCACGACAGGCCGATCTGCTGGCCGATGCCCGCGGCGTCCTCGAGGCCGAACACGAACCCGGCCTGGATCTGGTTCTTGGCCTTGCGCAGCTCGTCGGCCGCCGGGCCCTTGGTCGCGAGCTTGGCGACCTCGTCGAGCAGCGCCGCCTCGATCGCCGCGGTCGCGCCCGGGTCGAGGTAGGCGCCGATCACCGCGAGCAGCCCCGGGTGCTCGCGCACCAGGATCTGCGAGCCGGCGTCGAGGCCGAGCGGCTGCTTGGTCGTCTTGTCGACCGCCTTGATCCGCAGCTTGAGCCGGGACGACTCGCCGCTGCCGAGGATCAGCGACAGCACCTGCAGGGCGTAGACGTCCACGTGCTTGGCCTCGGGGACCTTGTAGCCGACGAGCGTCAGCCCGACCTGGCCGGGCTCCACCGTCTCGCGCCGCTGCTCGGTCTGGGCCGGCTCCGGCGCCTTGTCCGCGGGCCGCGGCGGCTCGGCGCCCCGGGCGAGCTTGCCGAAGTGCGCCTCGGCCGACGCCTTGACCTGGTCGAGGGTGACGTTGCCCGCGACGACCAGCAGCGCGTTGTTCGGCTGGTAGTACGTGTCGTAGAACGTCTCCAGGTCCTTCGTCGTCGTGGCGTCGAGGTCGGCGATCGTGCCGCCCGCGGTCCACGCGTAGGGGTGCTTCGAGTACGCGATCTCGAGGAAGCGGAGGAAGCCCTTGGCCAGCGGGTTGTTCTCCTGCTGGCGGATCTCCTCCTTCACGACCTCCTTCTCGGTCGCGACCATGTCGTCGCGGAACACCAGGTTGCGCATCCGCTCGGCCTCGAGCTGGATCGCGAAGTCGAGGTGCTCGGCCGGCAGCGACTGGAAGTAGAAGGTGGCGTCCTCGTTGGTCGTCGCGTTGACGTAGCCGCCGAGGCGGTTGACGTGGCGGGCGTGCTCCTCGGGCGGGACGTGGTCCGTGCCCTTGAACATCATGTGCTCGAACATGTGGGCCGAGCCGCGGCGGTCGCGCGCCTCGTCCTTGCTGCCGACGTGGTACCAGACCTGGACCGAGACGACCGGCGCGGCGTCGACGCGCATGAACGCGACCTCGAGGCCGTTATCGAGGGTGAACCGCTCGAGCGCGGGCAGCTTGATCGCCTGCTTCGGCTTCGGCGTCCTGGACGTGGGGGACTGGGCCTTGGCCGGCGCCGGGGCTTTCTGGGCCACGACCGGGCTGGCCACGAGCAGCGCGGCGATCGCGGCGGCGGCGGCGGCGCGCCGGGCGGACGGACGGGAATTCACGATCACGAGGGGCTCCTTGATCCGCAGACCTACGCCTAACGCGCAAGGCGCGGGGACACTAACGCCCTCCCGACCGCTCTGGCACCTGGAGGGATGCCCGAATTCGGCGAGACCAGCCCTCCGGTCGTGCCGGGGGGCTCGGGAGGGGTGACACGGGGGGGTGTAACAGGCCGAGTGACACCCTTGGTGAAGCACACTGCAGATTTCCACCCAAGTACCTGAGAATCCTTCTTGCTGTTTACGATGAGATTGGAAAATTGCCCCTTGACTGAAAGCACAGGGTCGGGCACGATGGGCAGTGCAACCAGGGATGTTTCGTTGGTGCGTGCGACCTAGCAAGGAACGAGGTGGCTCGTGGCTCGTGTCCAACCCATCGACAAGCAAGACGAAGGAGTTCGTGTGCTCGACGTGACCGGCGTGAAGGTTTTCTCTGCGACGAAGGCGAAGGAGCGGGAGCTCCTGGGCGAGATCATCACTGACTGGATCCGCTCGAACCCCAACTACGACATCATCGACAAGATCGTGACGCAGTCCTCGGACTCCGAGTTCCACTGCCTGACGATCACGCTGTTCTACAAGGCCAAGGCCTGATCCAGGCCGCCGTCGGCGCCACGACCTCCGGGGCGTAAACCCCGGAGGAGAGGGGCTCGCTCCGTCGAGGGGCGTGCCCCCTTCGTCGTTTCGGTCCGCTCGTCGCGGTCGCCGTCTCGGTCCCTCCGGGCAACGGTCGTGATCCGCTTGACCCGGGTCCCTGGATCGAGTACCCAAGCACCCCGCTCATGGAAAACGCATTCGGAAAGCCCGTCGAGGTCGAGGTCCGCGACAGCCTCGAGAAGGCGATGAAGATCCTCAAGCAGAAGATGTCGAAGGAAGGCATCCTGCAGGAGCTCAAGCGCCGCCGCTTCTACGAGAAGCCGAGCGTCAAGCGGAAGCGCAAGACCCGCGAGGCGCGCAAGCGCCTGCGCCGCGAGATGAAGCGGCGCGTCGGCATGGGCAACGGCCTGAAGGCGTGAGCCAGACCGGGCCCATGCCCGGTGTCCCGACAGCTCTGCAGAGCGCCGCAGCGCAGCGGCGCTCGTCGCGTTTTCGGCGAGCCCGCCGGGAAGAGGACCAGCGATGACGACAGCGCAGGTGCAGGCGTGGATCGAGGTCGTGGTGCCGGCGGCCGCCGCCGAGGTGGACGAGATCGCGGCGCTGCTCGCCGACCGGGTCGACGCGGCCGCGGCCGGGACCGAGATCCGCGGCGACGAGGTCGTGTTCTGGGCCGCGCTCGACCGCGCCGAGGCCGTCGCGGCCGAGACCCGCGCGGTGGTCGCGGACCTCGCGGCCGGCGGGGCGGCGGTCGACGCGGCGCGCGTCCGCACCCAGGCCGCGGTGCCCGAGGAGGAGTGGCGCGACGCGTGGAAGCGCTACTTCCACGTCACGCCGGTCGGCCGGCGCACCGTGATCGTCCCGAGCTGGGAGCGCTACGAGCCCGCGGCGGGCGAGGCGCGCCGCGACGTCGAGATCCACCTCGACCCGGGCATGGCGTTCGGCACCGGCACGCACGCGTCGACCCGGCTGGTGCTCGAGGAGCTGGAGCGGCTGGCCGACGCCGGCGCCGCGCCGGTGCGGGTGCTCGACGTCGGCGCCGGCTCGGGGATCCTCGCGATCGCCGCGTGCCGGCTGTGGCCGGCGGCGACGGCGCTGGCGATCGACAACGACCCGATCGCGGTCGCGACGTGCGCCGAGAACTGCGCGCGCAACGGCGTCGGCGACCGCGTGGTCTCGGCGATCACGCCGACCGACGAGGTCGCCGAGGCGTTCCCGCTGGTGCTCGCGAACATCCAGGCGCACGTGCTGCTCGCGCTGCGCGCGCCGCTGCTCGCGCGGTGCGCGCCCGGCGCGACGCTGATCCTGTCGGGGCTGATGTCGACGCAGGTCGACGGGGTCGCCGCGGACTACGTCGCGGCCGGGCTCGAGCTCGTCCACGTCCGGCCGTCCGATGACGACGCGGCGTGGTCGACCGCCGTGCTGCGGAGGCCGTGACGTGCGGCTGCTGGTGCCGGCCGCGGCGCTGGCGAGCGGCCGCGTCGAGGTGCGCGGCGACGACCACCACTACCTGTTCCGCGTCCGCCGGCTGCCGGTCGGCGCGACGGTGATCGTGTTCGACGGCGAGGGCGCCGAGGCCGACGCCGTGGTCGAGCGGGTCGACGCCGAGCGGGCCGAGCTGCGGGTCGGCGCGGCGCGGCGCGAGCCGGCGGCGACGCCGCGGCTCACCGTCGTGCAGGCGGTGGTCAAGGGCGACCGCATGGACTGGTGCGTCCAGAAGCTGGTCGAGGTCGGCGTCGACCGGCTCGTCCTGGTGACGACGGAGCGGTGCGTGGTGCGGCTCGACGCCGAGCGGGCCGAGGCGCGGCGCGCCCGGCTGCAGACGATCGCGGCCGAGGCGGCGAAGCAGGCGCGCCGCGCGACGGTGCCAGCGGTCGAGTGGTCGACGTTCGACGCCGCGCTCGCGGGCGACGGGCTGCGGCTGGTGTGCCACCCGCAGTCGTCGCGCTCGCTCGCGGACCACCTGGGCACGTCCGCCGCCGCGGTCACGTTCCTCGTCGGGCCCGAGGGCGGGCTGACCCCGGCCGAGCTCGACCGCGCGGCGGCCGCCGGGTTCGAGGCGGTCGCGCTCGGGCCGACGGTGCTGCGGGCCGAGACCGCGGGAGTCGCGGCGGTGGCGGCGTTCCGCCTCGCGCGCGCCTCGATTCGCGCCGGTGGCGGCTCAACGGCCGGAAACCATTGACGTTCATAGTTTGCCTTCGGGGTCAGGCAGGCCGTATAACGGCAACCATGGCAGAGCACGAGCCGGCGGTGCTCAAGGACGAGCCCGCATCGCCCGTCGGGGGCGCCGGGAGCGCCGGGGGCGCGGCGCCGAGCGCGCCCGCGGCGCCGAGCGCGCCCGCGCGCGATCCGAGCGACGCGCGCCCGACGGTGCGCGAGCGGCGTCCGTCGACGGCGGCGCGCAAGCCGGCCAGCGCCGACGGGCCGGTCGTCCACGTCGCCGGGTTCTGGCGGCGGTTCGCCGCGGGCTGCGTCGACGCGGCCGTGATCTTCCCCGTCGCGGCGCTGCTGACCTGGCTGGCGAGCACGATCGCCGACGTCCGGCTCCCGCCGAGCCGCACCCGCGGGCTCGACTTCTGGCTCGATCTGCTGCTCGCCAGCGACCCCGCGCTGGTGACCGCCGGCGGTATGCTGGTGGCGGTCGCCGCCGTGTACCTGATGGTGTTCCAGCTCGCGATGGGGCAGACGCTGGGCATGCGCCTGCTGCGCATGCGGATCATCGACGTGTGGGGCGAGCGGCCGTCGATCGCGCGGTGCGCGGCGCGGACCGGCGGCTACCTGGTGTCGACCGCGACGATGCTGCTCGGCTTCCTGTGGGTGGGGTTCGACGCCGAGAAGCGCGGCCTGCACGACTGGATCGCCGGCACCTACGTGATCAAGGCCTGAGGATCCTCCCACCGACGCCATGCCTTCGCGCCTGAGCTCATTGCTGGTCCGTGACGGACTGGTCGGCGTCAAGCGGATGGAGAAGGCGTTCCAGCGCCAGGTCATCTATGGCGGGAGCCTCGACACGATCCTGCTCGAGATGAGCCTGGTCCCCGAGGAGCGGCTCACCCAGTACCTGTCGCTGGCGTCGGGGCTGCCGCCGGCGACGCGGGTCGAGACCAACGTGTTCGACCCCGAGGCGGTGCGCCGGCTCGACGAGGACACGGCGCACCGGTTCCGCGTCGCGCCGCTGTGCCTCGACGGCGACGCGCTGCGGGTGCTGGTGTGCGATCCGGTCGACATGGACGGGCTCGAGGAGCTCGCGGACGTCGTCGACCTGCCGATCCAGCCGCTGATCGTGCCCGAGTACCGGTGGCACGTCGTGTTCGCGCGGGCGTACGGCGCGACCGCGCCGGCGCGGTTCACGACGCTCGCCAAGCAGCTCGAGGCCGCGCCGCCGGTGCTCCCGGTCGGCAAGGCGCGCACGGTCATCGTCGAGCCCGGCGGCCGCGAGATCGACGCCGGCGAGTCCGGCGCGGATCACGTCGTGGTCGACGTCGTCGACCAGCCGCGCGGGCCGGCGGAGGTGCTGGCCGCGGCCGCGAGCGCCGCCGCCGCGGCCCACGACGACGCCGCGACGACGCTGCGGATGCCGGCGGTGCCGGAGCCGGTCGCCGACGAGCTGACCGAGCGATCGGGCGCCCCGGTGGCGGAGCCGCCGCGGACGCGCACGCTGGAGCTGTCGGTCGCGGCGTACTCGGCGCACCTGGCGTCGACCGAGGAGACGCGCAAGGACCTGGCGTCGAGGCGCGCGGTCTCTCCGTCTCCGTCTCCGTCTCCGTCTCCGTCTCCGTCTCCGTCTCCGTCTCCGTCTCCGTCTGACCCGCTCATCCTGAGCCGGGGCGAGCGCGAGCTCGCCCCGAGTCGAAGGACGTCTCCGTCGGCCGCGGCGGATCCCGCGGCGCCGCTCGCCGGGGTCAGCTCGTCGGGCCCGTCCGCGGGCATCCCGCAGGCGGTCGCGCCGCACACCACCGCCGAGGCCGTGATCCGCGGCACCGTCGACGCCACCGGCGATCGCCGCGGCGCGCCGATGTCGGCGGTGGTCGCGCGCGAGGCGCTCCAGGTCGCCGACGACCGCGACGAGATCTTCGCGCTGCTGCTGCGCGCGCTGCGCAGCCGCGCCCGCTACGCCGGCCTGCTCACCGTGCAGGGCGGAGCCGCGATCGGCCGTGTCGCGATCGCCGAGCCTGGCCTCGACGTCGCCGCGATCGCCACGGTGCTGATCCCGCTCGACGGGCCGAGCGCGTTCCGCACCGCGGTCACGACGCAGCGCCCGCACGTCGGGCCGATCGCCACCGGCGATCCGGACATCGACGCGATGCTCGACCGCCTCGGCGGCGTCCCGCACTCGGCGCTGCTCTTGCCGATCGTCCTGCGCGATCGCACGGTCGCGCTCGCGATCGCGCACCGGGTCGACGTCGCGCTGACGCTCGCCGACGTGACCGAGCTGCTGCCGCTGGCGGTGGTCGCGGCGGACTCGCTCGGCCGGCTGATCGTCAAGCACAAGGCCGCGGGCTACCGCGCGCCCGAGCCGGCGCGCGCGGCGGTGGTCGAGGTCACCGTCGACGACGTCGCGACCAAGCGGCTCGACCGGCCGGCGTCGTCGTGGCGGATCCCGACGGCGCCCGAGCCGGTCGCGATCGAGCGCGGCACCGAGGTGTCGGTGACCGCCGAGCCGCCGCGCCCCGCGGCCGAGCTGGTCGAGGCGGTCGATGGCGCCGACGAGCGCACCGCCGAGGCCGTCATGGCCGACGCGATCGAGCGCGCCGGCGAGCTGATCCCGCTGATCGCGGCGCGGTTCCCCGGCAAGCTGCGCGTCGATCGCTACCAGGTCAGCGGGCGCTCGCTGCGCGCCGCGCAGTACGGCGCGCTGCTCGAGCTGGTGGTCCGGATCGGGCCACCGACGACCGAGCTGCTGATCGAGAAGATGGGCGATCCGCACCGCGACGTGCGGTTCTACGCGACGGTGTGCACCGCGGAGCTGCGGCCGCGCTCGGCGGTGTACGCGCTGGTCGAGCGGCTGTTCGATCTCGACTACGGCGTGCGCGCGGTCGCGCTCGAGGCGCTCGCCGGCTACCCGCTGCGCGACCTCGACGCGGCGCTCGCGCGCGCGCGCCACGCGCTGCACAGCGAGGACGCCGACCGCGTCCAGGCAGCCGCCGCGGCGGTGGCCGAGCTCGCCGACGTCACGGCGCTGCCGGATCTGATCGACGTCGTCGGGCGCGACAGCCGCCGCGCCGAGCACGCGCGCCGCGCGCTGGTCGCGCTCACCAAGCAGGACCTCGGCACGAGCGAGCGCAAGTGGCGCCGGTGGTTCGAGGACCACCGCAAGCAGCACCGGATCGAGTGGCTGATCGAGGGGCTGGTGCACAAGGAGGTCGCGATCCGCCAGAGCGCGGCCGACGACCTGCGCAAGCTCACCGGCGAGCACTTCGGCTACCACCACGACCTGCCCCGGCGCGACCGCGAGCAGTCGCAGCAGCGGTGGCAGCAGTGGTGGGCCGAGACCGGGCGCCGCCGGTTCACGCGCGACGACGACGAGCGCCAGCGGCCGACCGCGATGCTGCCGACGCTGAAGCGCGACTGAGCGATCGACCACGCGGGGTCGCGGACGCACCCGCCACGAGGTGCCGCGACCGGTCAGTCGACGCGGAACACGACGTCGGCCTGCTTGGAGAAGCGATCGACGTCGAGGCGGACCGAGACCTTGGCCTGGGTCCCGCGGTGGGCGAACCAGTCGCGCAGCAGCCCGACGTTGCGGTCGAGGCGCTCGGCGGCGACGTCGTGGCCGGCGATCACCGTTGGCACCGAGGCGAGGCCGGCGACGCCCGCGCGCTTGCCCTCGAACCGGACGTCGCGCACGACGAACACCGGACCGGCGTCGATCACGAAGTCGATGAACGTGCCGCTGTCCGTGAGGCGGGTCGCGGGCGCCTCGACCGCGGCGTCGAGGTGACCGCGCGCGACCAGCCAGTCGCGGAGGCGGACGCGGTCGGCGTCGAGGCGCGCGCGGTCGAGCGGCCCACCCAGGCGCGTCTCGATCACGTCGGAGAGGGCGGCGGCGCGGAGGCCGGGAGCGTCGAACCGGATCGACCGGATCGCGTCCCCGGCCGCCGCCCACCGGTCGGTGGGCTGGGTCGACGCGGATGCCACCCGCTCCGGAGCGAGGTGCTCGACCGCGACCTTCGCGGTGACGGCCGCGGCGGCGAGCAGCAGGGTGGCAACGACCAGCTTCACGGCGCCTACCGTGTGCAAGCGGGCGGCCACCCCCGGCGGGCCGCTAACCCCCCGGGATCGTGATCTTCCCTACCCTGTCTCCCTGTGAAGCCCGCGATACACCCCTGTGTCGGGGTGGCCGCGCGGTCACAGGGCGTCAGTGGCGACGTTGCCGAACCGGTCGGTGACCCGGACGGTGGTCGCCGCGGCGACGTCGGCGTCGTCGAACGAGATCTGCCCACCCGCGGTCGTGGCCACCGTCCGGGTGTCGAGCACGCCGCCGCCGCCATCGAGCAGCTCGACCGTCACGTCCTGGCTCCGCACCGGCACCGGCCGGTTCGACGGCGTCCCCAGGTCCATCAGCCGCCAGCCGCGCGGCGCGTGCCACGACGGCGTCGCGGTGAGCGCCGTGCCCGTCCGGCTGGCGGACAGCTCGAGCCCGCCCGCGACCACCTCGAACGGGTCGCTGTCGAGCGTCCAGCCGTCGCCCGCGACGTGGAAGCGGTAGCGCCCGAGCGGGACGCCGCCGCGATCGCCGAGCGCGTCGAGGCCGGGCGCGCCGACCCACGGCACCGCCTGCCACTCGACCGCGTAGGCGTGGAACGGCGGGGTGTCCTCGCGGCGCAGCGGCAGCGGCGTGTACTCGATCAGCAGGTCGGCGTCGCGCACCGGGCGCCCGCTGCGCCGCACGACGTCGGCGTAGCTGCCGCTGCCGGGCGCGGTCTCGCGCTGCAGCGTCACGACCGGGACGGACACGGCGGGGTCGTCGCCGTGGAACACGAACGTCGCGATCCCCGCGACGCGCGGGATCGTCGCGTCGGGCTGGGCCTGCGCCGGCGTGCCACCGCGCACCCACAGGTCCGGGTCGATCGCGGCCGGCACGACGCCGGCCTGCGGCGCCGGATCGTCGACCGGGAAGTCGTCGGGATCGGTCGGCGCGGCGATCCGGTCGGTGCCGCCCGCGGCGCCGTCCTCGCGCGCCGGGGTGGTGACCAGCGGCATCAGCTCGGCGAGGCGCTCGACCAGGTACTCGCCCTCGAGCGGGCCCCAGAACGTGATGCTCGGCTCGTAGCCGCCGCGCGACCAGTCCTCGGGGGTGAGCACGTAGCCGACGTGGCCCTGGGCGTAGCCGATCACGATCGTGTGGGCGTCGTCGACCGGCGACTGATCGCGGACCTGATCCGCGATCATCACGGTGAGCTCGCCGGGGATCGTGCCGAGCACGTAGTCGCCGACGCGCAGCGCGGCGAGGCTGGTGCGCGTCGTCTGGCACGCCGGGTGGGTCGCGTCGACCTCGGTCTCGAGCTTGAGCAGCGCGCCGAGGACCTCGGACGCGACGTCGATCCGCGTGCACCCGCCGTACGCGATGATGCCCTCGGTGCCGGGCATCGCACCGACGGGGAACGTCGGCGTGTCGGTCTCGCACAGCACCGCGCCGACCGGCGCGTTGAACTCGTCGACCGGCGACTGGAGCAGGCCGTCGTCGCCGAACACGACGCCGTCGGCGGGCCGGTCCAGGTCCCACGGCGCGTAGGCGAGCGCGCCGTCGCGGATCGTGAACGTGTCGTGCCACGGCCCGAGCTCGACGGAGCGCGTGACCATCTCGAGCTCGAGCGTGTCGTCGAGCGCGGCCCCGGCGGCGTCCCACGCCGCGAGCAAGGTCGACAGCGCGACGCGGCCGTGGCCCTCGATCGTCGCGAACGGCAGGCACGGGTCGTCCTCGTCGCCGGGGCGGACGTCGCAGTCGAGGCCGCCATGGCCGACCGGCGAGGTGTCGCCGCCGGCGCTCTGGACCTGCATCACGACGACCGGGTCGTCGAACTGCTCCTCGAGCACGCGCTCGATCCCGCCGGCCGCGTCGTTCGACGCGACCGGGTTGACGTCGTCCATCAGCGTGCCGTGCGCGCCGTAGACCAGCATCATCGCGATCGGCGCGCCGGCGGTGGTCTCGACCCGCATCATCACGAGGCGGTTGTCGTCGCGGTCGCCGCCGGGCAGGTCGTCGTTCTCGCCGCGGCGGTCGCGGTTGATCTGGTCGTCGGGATCGAACGCGGTGTCGACGTGGAAGCCGAGGCGCGCCGGCTGCAGCGCCTCGAGCGCGTCGCGCGCCGCCGCCTCCATGCCGTCGACGAGGCCGTCGAACACGCGACGGCGGAAGTTGCCGCCGCCTCCCTTGAGCACGTCGTGATCCGAGTACTGCATCCACGCCGAGTGGCTGTGCGACGAGGTGACGAGGATCTTGCCGCGGTAGGCCGCGCCGAGCCGCTGCTCGAGCTCGTAGACCAGGCCCTCGTAGGTGAAGATCGCGTCGATCTTGACGATCACGACGGTCTCGCCGCCGGCCGACAGCGCGATCGCCTTGGCGCGCGGCGCGCTCTCGATCCCGACCGAGGGGTTGAACCCGTCGGAGATCCGCGGATCGCGGTCGTCGATCTGACCGGCACCACCGGCGGCGTTGGCGCGGCTGGTGTACCCGCCGAGCGCGGCGCCGATCGGCACGTCGAGGACGGCCTCGCCGGCGCCGGCCTCGAGCGCGCCCGCCGTCACCGTGCCGGTCGCGTTGGCGTTCGGCTCGACCGGGACGAACTCGCAGTGCTCGAGCGTGACGCCGGTGGGCGCGGCGTCGGGCGTGTCGGGGGCGTCGTCGTCGCCGCCGCACGCGGCGGCGAGCAGGGCGCAGGTCGATACGAGGCGCAGACTGGCCGGGACCCTCATCGGCCGCGACATTACCCCCGGCGACGCGCGCCATCGACGCCGCTCGTCGGGTCATCGTGTGTCGCGGCCCTTACGTGGGCAGGCGCGTGGGCGGCCCCGGGGTCCAGGCTCCCTGCTACGCTGGGGAGGCTCATGCCTGACCCACGGGGGGATGAACCGACGGTCGCCGCCGGCGCGACGCGGCGCGCCGAGGGCGACAGCGGCGAGCTGCCGCTCGCGGCGCGGGTCGCCAACCGGTGGGAGATCCTCGCGCTGATCGGCACCGGCGGGATGGGCAACGTCTACCGCGCCCGCGACACCGAGCTGGGGGAGGACGTCGCGCTCAAGGTGCTGCGCGAGGTCGGCGGCGAGCGCGAGCGCGAGCGGTTCCGCCAGGAGGTCAAGCTCGCCCGGCGGATCACCCACCGCAACGTCGCGCGCACCCACGACATCGGCCACCACGGCGACGGCTGGTTCCTGACGATGGAGCTGGTCGACGGCGAGCCGCTGTCGGACCGGCTGATGCGCGGCCCGACCGGCTGGCGCGACGCGGTCGCGATCGCGCGGGCGATCGCCGCCGGCGTCGCCGCGGCGCACGCGGCCGGGGTCGTCCACCGCGACCTCAAGCCCGAGAACGTCCTGCTCGCGCGCGACGGCCGCGTGGTGGTCACCGACTTCGGGATCGCGGCGGTGCAGACGGTGGCGGCCGGCGGCGGCGAGGTCGAGGTGACGGGGACGCCGGCGTGGATGGCGCCGGAGCAGCTGACCGGCCAGTCCGACGCGCGCAGCGACGTCTACGCGATCGGCGAGATCCTCCACGCGATGCTCGCGGGCGCGCACCCGTGGCTGCGCGACGGGAGGATCGAGACCGCCGCGCGCCTCGATCGCGCGGCGCCCGCGCTGCCGGTGGGCACGGCGCCGGTGGCGCTCGCCGCGGTGGTCGCGCGGTGCCTGGCGCGCGAGCCGGGCGCGCGGTGGGCCGACGCGGCGGAGCTGGGGCGCGCGCTCGAGGCGGCCGAGGCCGAGATCCTCACCGGCGCGACGCCGCCGCGGCCGGTCGCGCCGGCGCCCGCGCGCGCGCGCGAGGTGCGGATCGGCGTGCGCCCGCTGCGCAACCTCGGCGACCCCGCCGACGAGTTCGTCGCCGCCGGCCTGGTCGAGGACCTGATCGACATGTTCGGGCGCGCCAGCGGCGTGCGCGTGCGCTTGGTCGCGGAGGGCGAGGCCGCGCCCGAGCTCGACGTCGTCGTCGAGGGCTCGATGCGCCGCGCCGGCGAGCTGGTGCGGATCACGGTGCGCGCGGTCGGCGCGGCCGACGGGTTCCAGATCTGGGGCCAGCGGTTCGACCGCCGGCTCGACGAGATCCTCAAGGTGAGCGACGAGGTCGCGCGCGAGGTGGCGACGGCGCTGTCGGCGACGAGCGCGCACGTCGCCGCGGGCCGCGACGTCGCGACCGACCGCGTCGTCGTCGAGCTGTACCTGCGCGCGCGCCAGATCATCGAGACGAGCTGGTTCGACGACCCGCGGGTGATCACGCTGCTGCAGACCGCGCTGGAGCACGCGCCGGACTCGCCCGCGATCCTCGCGGCGTACGCCGCGCAGATGGCGCGGCGGATCTACGGCGTCGACGAGACGGCGAGCGCCGAGGCCGAGCGCGAGGCGGAGGGCGCGGCGCGGCGGGCGATCGCGCACGGCCCGGATCTCGGCGAGCCGTGGGTCGCGCTCGCGGTCGTCTACTACAACCAGCGCCGCACGGTGCCGGCGATCCGCGCGGCGCGGATCGCGCTCGACCGCGCGCCGGGCCTGGCCGAGGCGGCGGACATGGCGGGCCGGATCCTGGTCGAGCTCGATCCCGACCTGACCGAGGCGATCGCGCTGCTCGAGCGCGCGCACTGGTCCAACCCGCGGCTGCCGACGAACCTGCTCGACCTCACGCGCGCCCACGCGCTGCGAGGCGACTGGGCGCGCGTCGACGAGCTGCTCGGCGGCGCCGGCCCGTCGACCGCGGCGCTGGCGATCGCGCGGGGACGGCTCGCGGTGTGGCGCGGCGCCGGGATGCCGCACTGGCCCGAGCAGATCGCGGGGTTCGAGCGGATCAACTGGGTCGCGCGGGCGGTCGCCGAGATCCTCGGCGCCGGCTCGTTCCCTCCGGAGGTCGCCGGGGCGTGGCGCCACCGCCTGTCGGCGCTGACGCCGAGCTGCCGCGCCCGCCGCTACTTCGCGCAGGTCGGCTGCGAGCTGGCGCTGCGCGTCGGCGACCTGCCGGTGGCGCGCGAGATGCTGGCCGAGGCGGTCGACCACGGCCTCAACGACGTGGCGTGGATGGACCGCATGCCGCTGTTGCCCCCGCTGCGCGCGGAGCCCGCGTTCGCGGCGCAGCGCGCGCGGGTCGCGGCGCGCGCGGCGATCGGGCTGGCCGCGTGGCGCGCGCCGCTCGGCGCGGCGGCGCCGGACACCTGGACCGAGTGGGACGAGTAGGGACGGCGCCCGCGCTACTCGATCCGCTTGATCAAGTGGAACCCGAAGTCGGTCTCGACGACGCCGGTCTCGCCGATCTCGAGGCGCAGGCCGAGGCGCCTGAAGTCGAGCACGAGCGAGGCGTCCGGCGTGACCTCGTAGCCGTCGGGGTTGGCGGCCAGGCCGCTGTCCTCGCTGTGCGCCTGCATGAGCACGTCGAAGTCCGCGCCCCCCTCGAGCTGCTTCTGCAGGGAGCGGATCAGCTCCTCGGCGTCGCGCTTGGTGCGCGCCGCGGCGCGGGGGGTCAGCCGGCCGCCGTAGTTCGCCTCGAGATCCTTCCACCCGATCAGGATGTGCTTGACCTTGGTGCGGTTGGCGCGCGGCTCGCGGGTGAGGATCTCGGTCGACACCACCGGCGAGCTCGCCGGCTTGGGCGTGATCCGGTTGTTGATCGACGGGCCGGACATCCCGCCCGGCTCGTGCGACCCGCACCCGGGGGCGACGGCGACGAGCAGCGTGGCGAAGGTGGCGGCGATGCGCGTGGCGGACATCGCGGCGAAACCTAGCAGCGAAACGCCGCCGGCGATCACCCGGTGATGCACGTTCCCGCTTGTCCGCGGCGGCGGGCTGCGGCAGGTTCCGCCCGTGACCGCCTCCCCGTCCCACGCCCCCGCCTCGCTCGCCGAGCTCACGGCCCTGCTCCCGCCGCGGATCTGGTACCTCACGTCGAACGGCGTCGACATGTGGTGCCGCCGGCCCTACGGCTTCTTCTTCTCCACCGGCGAGGCCGCCGAGGCGTTCGCGAAGCAGTTCGGCTCCGAGTACGGCCTGATCGCGCTCGGCACCGACGCGCAGCACCTGATCACCGAGGCCACGTTCACGGCGCTGCGCGGCATGCAGGTCACGCGGATCTTCGTCGACCCGCAGATCGACCCGGCGACCGGCGACGTGTTCGGCCAGATCCTGCGCCTGGGCGAGATCAACTGACCGCACGGATCGCGCGCGCCGGGGTCGTGATACGACTCCGACCATGCCGAACCCGACCGCCACCTTCGAGACCTCGCTCGGTTCGTTCACGGCCGAGCTGTTCCTGGACAAGATGCCGATCACCGCCGGCAACTTCATCCGCCTGGCCAAGGAGGGCTTCTACGACGGCCTCCACTTCCACCGGGTGATCAAGGACTTCATGATCCAGTTCGGCTGTCCGCACTCCAAGGACCCGAACAGCCCGCGCGCCGGCACCGGCGACTCGCCGTACGGCCGGATCCAGGACGAGCACCCGGCCGACTTCAAGGCGTCGAACCAGCCGGGCACGCTGTCGATGGCCAACACCGGCCAGCCCAACTCGGGCGGCTGCCAGTTCTTCATCAACACCGTCGACAACGCGCGCCTCGACTGGTTCACGCCGGGCCCGTCGCGTCACCCGGTGTTCGGCAAGGTGACGTCCGGGATGGACGTCGTCACCAAGATCGAGCGCACGCCGACGGCGCGTGGCGATCGCCCGGTGACGCCCGTGAAGATGATCAAGATCACCGTCAACGACGGCTGATCGTCGCGCCTCGGGTCGTTCAGGCGCCGAGCCCGCGCCGGACCTCGTCGCGCACCGCGGCGTAGTCGGCGGGCAGCTCGACCGGCACGTTGCGGTGCCGCGGGGCGACGCCGCCCAGGCGCGCCTCGTGGTAGCCGACCTTGAAGTCGGTGAACTTGAGCCCGCTCGCGGTCGACACCACGACCGCGCGGTGCTCGGGCTTGACCAGGCCGCGCTCGACCAGCTGCTCGAGCGCGGCGAGCGCGACGCCGGTGTGCGGGCAGGTGAACAGGCCGTAGCGGTCGGCGCGCGCCGCGGCGTCGGCGAGCTGCTGCTCGGTCGCCTGGGCGACGACGCCGTCGCACGCGCGCAGCGCCCGCACCGCCTTGGCGAACGACACCGGGTTGCCGATCTGGATCGCCGAGGCGAGCGTCGTGCGCGCGGCGACCGGCTCGAGCGGGGCGAAGTCGCGGGTGTAGCTGACGTAGAGCGGGTTGGCGTGCGCGGTCTGCGCGACGCAGATCCGCGGCTTCTTGCGCACGATCCCGAGGTCGTTGAGCAGCTGGAACCCGGCGCCGAGCGCCGAGACGTTGCCGAGGTTGCCGCCGGGGATGATCACCCAGTCGGGCACGCTCCACTCGAGCTGCTGGACGATCTCGAGCGCGACCGTCTTCTGGCCCTCGAGCCGCAGCGAGTTCATCGAGTTGGCGAGGTAGACGCCGTCGCGCTCGGCCAGGTCCTGGACGATCCGCATGCAGCCGTCGAAGTCGGTGTCGAGCGCGAGCACCTGCGCGCCGTTGGCGAGCGGCTGGACCAGCTGCGCGGTCGAGATCTTGCCGCGCGGCAGGATCACGATCGCCTTGATCCCCGCGACCGCGGCGTAGGCGGCGAGCGCGGCGGAGGTGTCGCCGGTCGAGGCGCATGCGATCGCCGGGATCTTCTTGCCGTCGGCGATCATCTGGTTGACCGTCGAGACGAGCACGGTCATGCCGAGGTCCTTGAACGACCCGGTGTGCGACGTGCCGCACTGCTTGACGTAGACCTGCTCGACGCCGAGGTCGGCGCCGTAGCGCTTCGCCAGCATCAGGTGGGTGTTGCCCTCGTGCAGCGACACGACGTTGTCGCGCTTGACGTGCGGCGCGACGACCTCGTGCTTGGCCCACACGCCGGAGTCGTACGGCGCGCGCGTCGCGCCCCACCGCGCGTCGAACAGCGCGCACCAGTCGGAGCCCGAGCGCATGCTGAGCGGGACGAGGTCGTGCACGACCTCGAGCAGCCCGCCGCACCGCGGGCAGCGATAGACGACCTCGTCGAGCGGCAGCGCGACGTCGCATCCAGACTCGCCGCGCGACGCGCAGCGGAACATCGCCGAGTACATGGCGCGGACTATCGCCCGATTCGCCGGCGCGACGAAGCGTGGCGGCGTGGTCTTGCGCCGAGGCGCCCCGGTGAAGCGGTGAAGCGGCCCCACCGCGCCCGGGGGCGCGGCGGACCGACGTCACTTCGGCTTGGCCTTGAGCACGACCTTGTTGTCCTTGATCACGACCGCGAACTCGACCGACTTCGCCTTGTGGTCGGTCATGATCTTGGACGACTGCGACCGCAGGGTGCGCAGGAGCTTGTCGTAGGTGACGCCGTCGTTGCTCTCGCCGACGAGCTCGCGCGCCTTGAGGTAGCGGTTGTACAGCGCGCGGGAGTCGTCGTCGGACATCCCGGGCGGCGGGCCGAGCGCCGACTTCGCGGCCGGCGCGACCGCGCCGGGGCGGGCGGCGGGCGACGGGGTGCGGCTGCCGTGCGGGGGCGTGGCGCGCCCGACCGGCGGACGGGCGCCGGCGCCCGGGGGCGCCGCGGGCTGCGGCGGGAGC
>WYBA01000518.1 GCA_011526095.1 Myxococcales bacterium
CACGCGCGCGCGGTCGGAGGCGCAGCGGACTGTCAGCGTCCTTCGACACGGGCCTCGCTGGCGCTCGGCCCTGCTCAGGACGAGCGGGGGCTTGCCGACGGAGGCGGAGACGGAGGCGGAGACGGAGGCGGAGACGGAGGCGGAGACGGAGACGGAGACGGAGACGGAGGCGAGCGCCGCTACGGCAGCTGCTTGCCGGTGAACCCGGCCGGGATCAGCTCCGCCACGGTCCACTCGACGCGCTCGCCGGCGGGGTTGGTCGAGACCACCCGCACCGTCGCTGGATCGTCGCAGAACTCGAGCAGCGTCTGGCGGCACATGCCGCACGGCGACGCCGGCGGCGAGCTCTCGGTCGCGACGTACACGGCGGCGAGCGCGCGCTTGCCGGCGAGCACCATCGCGGCGATCGCGTTGCGCTCGGCGCAGATCGACAGGCCGTAGCTGGCGTTCTCGACGTTGGCGCCGTCGAACACCTCGCCGGTCGCGGCGACCGCGACCGCGCCGACGCGGTAGCCCGAGTACGGCGCGTAGGCGAGGTCGCGCGCGGCCACGGCCCGGGCCAGCAGCGCCGCGTCGTCGCCGGGCGCGCCCGCGCCGCTCACGCTCGCACCTCGCCGCGCTCGACCAGCGCGGCGACGACGCCGTCGAGCAGGCTCTCGAACTCGCCGCGGACGCGCGTCGCGGTCTCGGTGACCTCCTCGTGCGACAACGGCTCGCCGGTGATCCCGGCCGCCTTGTTGGTGATGCACGAGATGCCGATGCACCGCGCGCCCATGTGGGCCGCGACGATCACCTCCGGCACGGTCGACATGCCGGTGGCGTCGGCGCCGACGCGCTGGAGCATCTGGACCTCGGCCGGCGTCTCGTACGTCGGGCCGGGCATCGCGACGTAGACGCCCTCCTCGAGCGCGATGCCGCGCGCGCGCGCGACGTCCTTGACCACGGCGCGCAGCTCCGGCGCGTAGGCGCGCGTCATGTCGGGGAACCGCGGGCCGAGCCGATCGTCGTTGGGGCCGCGCAGCGGGTGGTCGCGCAGCATGTCGATGTGGTCGCGGATCAGCATCAGCGTGCCGGGCGCCCACTCGGGTCGCAGCCCGCCCGCGGCGTTGGTGATGATCAGCACGCGCGCGCCGAGCGCGATCAGCACGCGCGCCGGCAGCGACACCGTGCGCGCGTCGTGGCCCTCGTAGAGGTGGACGCGCCCCTGCATCGCGACGCAGGTGGCCCCGCCCGAGGTGCCGACGACCAGCCGGCCGGCGTGGCCGGTGACGTGGCTGCGCGGGAACCCCGGGATGTCGCCGTAGTCGATCCGCACAGCGTCGCCGAGCCGGTCGGCCCAGCCGCCGAGGCCGGAGCCGAGGATCAGGCCGATCTGCGGCGCGCGGCCGCCGAGGCGCGCGCGGACGTGATCCGCCGCGGCGTGGACGCGCTCGTACAGCCCTGACTCGGTCCCCACGGTCATGGCGCCAGCGTACCGCGCAGGACCTCGATCACGCGAGAACGGCGCGGCCACGCCGTGATCCGCTCGTCGACCGAGATCGCGCCCGCGACCAGCGCGCGCGCCTGGGCGACCCGGTCGGCGCCGGGCTCGTCGTGGTGCAAGGTCGCGAGCGGCTGGCCGCGCCGGACGAGCCCGCCCTCGCGCGCCGCGAGCACGACGCCGGCGGCCGGGTCGATCGCGTCCTCCTTGGTGCGGCGGCCGGCGCCGAGCCACACGCCGGCGATGCCGATCGCCTCGGCGTCGAGCCGCGCGACGACGCCGTCGCGCTCGGCGGCGATCACCTCGGTGACGCGGGCGCGCGGCAGGACCTCGTCGGGCGCGTCGCACACCCGCGGGTCGCCGCCCTGGGCCTCGACCAGCCGCCGGAACACCGCGAGCGCCCGGCCGTCGTCGAGCGCCGCGGCGATCCGCGCCGCGCCGTCGGCGGCGTCGCGCGCGACCCCGCCGAGCACGAGCATCTCGGCGCCGAGCGCGATCGTCAGCTCGCGCGTGTCGTCGGGCCCGCCGCCGCGCAGCACCTCGATCGTCTCGACCACCTCGAGCGCGTTGCCGACGTGGGTGCCGATCGGCGCGTCCATCTGGGTCAGCACGCACGTCACGCGCTTGCCCGCGGCCTCGCCGATCGTCCGGATCGCGGCGCACAGCGCGCGCGCGTCCGGCAGCTTCTTCATGAACGCGCCGCGCCCGACCTTGCAGTCGAGCACCAGCCCGTCGATGCCCTCCGCCAGCTTCTTCGACATGATCGACGAGGCGATCAGCGGGATCGACTCGATCGTGCCGGTGACGTCGCGCAGCGCGTACAGCCGCTTGTCGGCCGGCGCGATCCGCGCGGTCTGGCCGATCAGGCACACGCCGAGCTCGTCGACGAGCTGGGTGAACCGCTCGACCGAAAGGTCGACGCGGAAGCCCGGGATCGCCTCGAGCTTGTCGAGCGTGCCGCCGGTGTGGCCGAGGCCGCGGCCCGACACCATCGGCACGGCGACGCCGCACGCGGCGACCGCGGGGGCGAGCGGCAGCGAGATCTTGTCGCCGACGCCGCCGGTCGAGTGCTTGTCGACCTTCGCCCGCGCGATCGCGGACAGGTCGAGCACGTCGCCGGAGCGGACCATCGCGTCGGCCCACGTCGCGAGCTCGCGGTCGCTCAGGCCGCGGAAGAAGATCGCCATCAGCAGCGCGGACACCTGATAGTCCGGGATCGAGCCGTCGGTGATCGCGGCCATCACGGCGCGCAGCTCGGCGTCGGTGAGCTCCTCGCCGTCGCGCTTGGCGCGGATCAGCTGGGCGGGCAGGCGGGTCGCCGTCATGCCGCGCGCCTCAGTAGCCCTTGGGCTTGGTCGCGTCGACCTTGCCCGTGGCGATCGCGACCGACGCCGACGCGCCGATCCGGTTGGCGCCGGCCTGGGCCATCTTGATCGCGTCCTCGGCGGTCCGCACGCCGCCCGAGGCCTTGACCCCGACGTCGTTGCCGACGAGCGCGCGCATCAGCGCGACGTCCTCGACCGTCGCGCCGCCCTTGCCGAACCCGGTCGACGTCTTGACGAACGCCGCGCCCGCGAGCTTGCTCAGCGAGCACGCGATGACCTTCTCGTCGTGGTTCAAGGCCGAGGTCTCGAGGATCACCTTGACGCCCGCCGGCGCCGCCGCCTTGACGACGCGGCAGATGTCCTCGAACACCGTCTCGTAGTCCTTCGACTTGAGGGCGCCGATGTTGAGCACCATGTCGATCTCGCGCGCGCCCTGGCGCACCGCCTCACGCGCCTCGTACGCCTTCGCGGTCGGCGCCATCGCGCCGAGCGGGAACCCGACGACGGCGCACACCATGACGTCGGTGCCGGCGAGCATCGCCTTGCACAGCGGGACCCAGGTCGTGTTGACGCACACCGACGCGAACCGGTGGGTGCGCGCCTCCTCGCACAGCGCGACCACCTCGGCGCGGGTCGCCTCGGGCTTGAGCAGCGTGTGATCGATCATCTTCGCGAGGTCGGTCGGGACCGCGCCGATGCCGGCCGACGCGCCGACGCGCATCGCGCCGACGCCCTCCATCGCGCGGACCGACCACGGCCGGCGCACGACGCACGCGCCGCAGCTGGCGCAGTCCTCGCCGGGCGCCTCGTCGCTCTGGCAGTCGCCGCGCTCGCGCGGCTTGAGCTTGATCAGCCCCGCGCTGGCGCCGGTCACGGGCGGGCGGGCGCCGCCCAGGCGCTCCTGGACGCGCGCCGTGATGATCTCGACGAGCTTGTCGATCTCGCGCGGCTCACTCGACATGGTCCGCGACCGTATCACCGAACCGCGGCCGGGACGTCGGCGGCCAGGCGGAACGTGACGTCCTTGTGGCCGGTCTGCGCCCGGCTGGCCTGCTTGGCCCCGGCGCGGACGAGCTTCTTGTCGCCCTTCTTCTCGTCGGCGTCCGGGTCGTCGGGGGCGACCCACTCGAACATCCCGGCCGGCGTCGGCTCGACCCCGGCGGCGGCCAGCGCGGCGTCGTACTCCGAGGCGCGGAGCAGCCGCATCCCGGCGCCGCTGGCGTAGGCCCGGGCGAAGTTGTAGGCGACGGACGTGACCGGCTGTGCGTCGAGCTTGGGCGACGGCTTCTTCTGCTTGGGGAACAGCCTGGCGTAGGCGCCGTGCGTGACCGGGCGAGCGTCGACGAACAGCCACGGCGTGCCGTCCGGACGGAGCACCAGCACCATCCCGGCGGGCGGCGTGGGCAAGGGCGGGGGCGCGGGCCGGGCGTCGGGCGGCGGCGGCGCCGCCGGGGCCGCGTCGCGCATCGCGATCGCGGCGCCCTTGCCGCCGGTCGGCGCGCTCGAGCCGCGGGTGAAGTACACGATCGCGCCGACCACCAGGACCAGGACCGAGACGACCGTGACCGCGATCAGCCAGCCCGGCATGCGCCCGGCCCGCACCGCGGCGTCGAGGCTGGCGTCGCCCGGCGCGTCCCCGTCGCGGTCGGCGGCGGAGCCGACCGCGGGCGTGTCGGCGACGGGGGCGTCGCGGAACGCCGGCGGCGCGTCGCGCCCGACGAACGGCGTCTTCGACGTCAGCGCGCCCGAGCCCTCGGCGGCGCGGGCGATCGACGCGCTCGGCACCCCGTCGGCGCCGCCGGCGGCGACGAGGCGCCCGACGATCGCCTCGAGCTGGGCGATCAGCGCGTCGTAGTCCGGTCGCTCCGCCGCCTTCTTCGCCATCATCGCGCGCACGAGCTCGGCGAGCTCGGCGTCGATCGTGGGATCGACGGTGCGCGCGTCGGGCGGCGGCTGGCGGAGGTGGCGCGCGACGACCTTGAGGTACTTGTCCTCGGCCGGCTTGCCGGTGCGGAACGGCGGCGTGCCGGTGAGCAGGTAGTACAGCGTGCCGCCGAGCGCGTAGATGTCGACGCGCTCGTCGATCGCGTCGCCGCGCGCCTGCTCGGGCGCGATGTAGTCCGGCGTGCCGACGACGACGCCGAGCGCGGTGAGCGCGGGCTCGCTGCCCGGGTCGACCGGCTTGGCAAGGCCGAAGTCGGTGACCTTGACCTTGCCGCTGGCGAGCCGCACCAGGTTCGACGGCTTGACGTCGCGGTGGATCAGCCCGGCGCGCGCCGCCGCCTGCAGCCCGCGCGCGGCGTCGAGCACGGTGCGCGCGGCGGTGAGCGACGGCATCGGGCCCCGCTCGTCGACGAGCGTCCCGAGATCGGTGCCGTCGAGGAACTCCATCGCGATGAACGGGCGCTCGTCGAACGTGCCGGTGGTGAACACCTGGACGACGTTGGGGTGCTGGATCGCCGCGACCGCGCGGCCCTCGCGGACGAACCGCGCGCGCAGCTCGGGGCTGTCGCGGTGCTTCTCCGACAGGATCTTGATCGCGACCTTGCGGTTGAGGCTGTGGTCGACGCCGCGCAGCACGTCGCCCATCGACCCGGCGCCGATCGTGCCTTCGATCTGGTACGGACCCAGCGTGCTGCCAGCCGGCGGGTTGGGCATTGCGACCTCGGGATTCTACCGAAGGATCAGGCGCCGTCGTCGCGCCGCGCCAGGTTCTCGAACCGCGTGAACCGCCCCTCGAACCGGGTCTCGACCGTGCCGGTGGCGCCGTGGCGGTTCTTGCCGAGGATGATCTCCGCGATGCCCTTGGCCTCGGTGTCCTTGTTGTAGACCTCGTCGCGGTAGATGAAGACGATCACGTCGGCGTCCTGCTCGATCGCGCCGGACTCGCGCAGATCGGACAGCTGCGGCCGCTTGTCGGTGCGCGACTCGAGGCCGCGGTTGAGCTGGGACAGCGCCAGCACCGGGCACTCGAGCTCCTTGGCCAGGGACTTGAGGCCGCGCGAGATCTCGGAGATCTCCTGCTCGCGGCTCGCCTTGGCCGACTGGGTCGAGCCGCGCATGAGCTGGAGGTAGTCGATGACGATCAGCCCGGTCTTCTTGGGTCCGTGCGGCCCGTCGAACAGCTCCTTGGTGGTCCGGAACCGGCGGGCGCGGGCGCGCAGCTCGCGCAGGCTCAGCGCGGGGGTGTCGTCGATCAGGATCGGCGCCTTGGACAGCGTGCCGGCCGCGTAGGTCAGGTTGGTCATGTCCTGGCGCTGGAGCTGGCCGCGGCGCAGCGAGGAGCTGTCGACGCGCGCCTCGGAGCACAGCATGCGCTCGGCGAGCTGCGACGAGGACATCTCGAGCGAGAACACCAGCACCGGCCAGCCGCCGGTCACCGCCGCGTTCTGCGCCAGCGACAGCGCGAACGACGTCTTGCCCATCGCGGGGCGCGCCGCGAGGATGATCAGCTCGGTCGGCTGCAGCCCGGCGGTCTTGGTGTCGAGGTCGACGAACCCGGTCGGGACGCCGGTGATGCCGTCGGCCGACTTGAACCGCTCGTCGAGGGAGCTGAAGACCTTCTTGATCAGCTCCTTCATCCGCTCCGGGCCACCCTTCTCGTTGCGCTGGGTGACCTCGAAGATCTTGGCCTCGGCCTCGTCGAGGTAGTCGCGGACGTCGCCGTAGTCCTCGTAGCCCTTGGCGGCGATCTCGCTGGAGGCGAGCATCAGCTTCCGCGCGGCGTGCTTGTCGGTGACGATCGCGGCGTAGTGGACGACGTTGTCCGGCGTCGGCACGCGCAGCGCGAGCTCGCCGAGGAACGCCATGCCGCCGATCGCGTCGAGCTTGCCGGCCTTGTCGAGCTCGGCCTCGAGCGTGATCAGGTCGATCGGCTTGGCGACCGCCTCGAGGTTGCGCATCGCCGCGAACACCGCCTTGTGGCGCGGGTCGTAGAAGTCGTCGACCTCGAGGCGGTCGAGGTTGGTCAGCACCTCGTTGCGCAGCAGGACGCCGCCGAGGACCGAGGCCTCGGCGTCGAGGTTGTGGGGCAGGACGCGCTTGGACATGGGGAGCGGGGCAGGGCCGGGGCCCGATGCGAGAGGCTAGTCGACGGCCGAAAACGAGTCGAGGGTCGGCGGCGTCGGGCGGGATCCTTCCGGGACCCGCCGTCGACCCACGACCCTCGAGCTCGGGAAGACGCCGAGGCCGGTGTCCGGCCCACGGCGCGTTCCTTCTCGTTGCGCGCTACTTCTCCTTGCCGACGACCCAGTACTTCAGGGTCGCGGAGACGCCGGCGCCGAGCTTGACCTCGACCTCGTACTTGCCGAGCGCCTTGACCGGGTGGTCGAGGGCGATCTTGCGGTGGTCGACCTCGATCCCGGCACGCTTGAGCTGATCGGCGATGTCGCGGTTCGACACCGAGCCGAACAGCTTGTCGTCCTCGCCGACGTTGCGCTCGAACTGGAGCGTCATGCCGTTGAGGCGATCCGCGATCGCCTGGGCGCTCGCGCGCTCCTTGGCGACCCGCTTCTCGATCTGCTTGCGCTCGTGCTCGAGCCGGTGGACGTTGCCGACGGTCGCGCTGACCGCCATCCCGTTCGGGATGAGGTAGTTGCGGCCGTAGCCCGGCTTGACGGAGACGAGCTCTCCGGCCTTGCCGAGCTTGTCCACGTCCTGCGTGAGGATGATCTGCATGGGCATGGTCGTCTCCTCTACTCGCCGGTCACGGTGAACGGCAGCAGGGCGAGCTGGCGCGCGCGGCGCAGCGCCAGCGAGATCGAGCGCTGGTGGCGCGCGCAGGTCCCGCTGATGCGGCGCGGCACCATCTTGCCGCGGTCGGTGATGAACCCCTTGAGCAGCTGCGGGTTCTTGTAGTCGATCAGGGTCGCGGTCTCGGCGCAGAACCGGCAGACCTTGCGGCGGGGGGCGTTGCGGCCACCCTTGCGCCGGTCGTCGCCGTCGCCGTCGTCGAGCGCGTCCTTGCTGTCGAGGCCGCGCTCGCCGCCCGGGCGCTCGCCGCCCGAGCCGGTCGTGGGCTTGTCAGGACGGGCCATGGCTCACTCCTTCTCCTCGGCGGCGGGAGCCTTGTTGCCCTCGCCGTCGTCGAACGCGTTGAAGTCGTCGCCGTCGTCGCCATCGTCGCCGTCGGTGCCGGCGGCCTCGTCGTCACCCTCGCCGCCGCGCGACAGGAACAGGTCCTCCTCGTCGGCGGCGGTGGTGGCGGCGCGCTCGTAGGCGGCGTCGTCGATCTCGCTCGGGCGCGCGCCGACGTCGATGTTGTCGTCGACCTTGACCGTGAGGTAGCGGATCACGACGTCGAGCATGCGCAGGTTGCGCTCGATCTCCTCCACGACCCCCGGGTTCGCCAGGTAGAGCCAGTAGAGGTAGATGCCCTTGCGCTCCTTGGCGACCTCGTAGGCGAGGCGGCGCTTGCCCCAGTTGTCGACCTTGATGATCTTGCCGCCCAGGCCCTCGATGATCCCCTTGACGCGGGTGTTCACCTCGGCGACGCCGTCGTTGGCGGTGTTGGGACGAAGGATGTAGGTCGTCTCGTACTCGCGCGCCGTCCCGGGCGCATCTCGCAGTGACTGCAGTCTTGCCATGTCTTCGGATTCCTCTCGGGTGTGAAGCCCGCGGACGGTGCCGCGAGCGAGGAAGAGTGAAACGGGTCAGGCGCCGCCGGTGGCGGGCTTGGGGGCGGGCGGCGGCGCGTGGAACTGGTTCATCGCGGCGGTGACGCCGAGCCCGAGGATCGCCTCGACGCCGTCGGCGGCGCGCGCGATCATCGCGTCGACGTCGGCGGCGAGCGCCGCCGGGAAGTCCGACAGCACCCAGCCCGCGACGTCCTTGTTGACGTTCTGGTTGGCGGCGGGCTTGCCGACGCCGCACCGGACGCGGGCGAAGTCGGCGCCGCCGAGCTGTTCGATCATCGAGCGCAGCCCGTTGTGCCCGCCGGGGCCGCCGCCGCGCTTGAGGCGGACGACGCCGAAGTCGAGGTCGATCTCGTCGTGGACCGCCACGATCTGATCGCGCGCGACGTCGTGGAACTTCGCCGCGCGCTGCACGGCGTAGCCGGAGAGGTTCATGAACTCCATGGGCTTGATCAGCACGGCCTTCTGGCGGCCGCGCGGCGTGACCACGACCCCGGAGACGACGTCCCCGCCGAACTTCGACGACGCGGTGCCCAGGTTGTGACGGCGCACGAGCTCGTCGACGACGCGGAACCCGACGTTGTGCCGGTTCCGCGCGTACTTCGCCCCGGGGTTGCCGAGGCCGACGACGAGCCACATGAGAGCGTCACTCCTGGTACCTGGACCGGTTCGTTCGGCGGTCGATCACTTCTTCTTGGCGGGGGCGGCCGGGGCGGCGCCCTTGGCCGGGGCGGCGCCCTTGGCGGCCGGCGCGGCAGCCTTGGCGTCCTTGCCCGCGGCGGGCGCCGCGGCGGCACCCTCGGCCGGGGCCGCCTCGGCGGCGGCGGCCGGCGCGTCCTTCTCGGGCGCGTTGCACGTGATCACCGCCTGGGCGGCGCCGGTCACGAACGAGACCTCGGCCGGCAGCGGGATGTCGGAGACGTGGAGCACGTCGCCGATGCCGAGCGGGCTGATGTCGACCGGCAGCTTGACGGGGATCGCGGCCGGCTTGCAGCGGACCTGCACCGAGCGCAGCACGATGTGGAGCAGGCCGCCGTCGATCAGGCCGGCGTGCTTGCCGACGAACTCGAGCGGGACGTCCGCGACGACTTCCTTGTTGGGGTCGATCGCGAGCAGGTCGACGTGGGTCACCTCGCGGCGGAGGATGTCGAGCTGGTACTCCTTGAGGAGCGCCGACAGCTTGCGCGCGCCGCCGTCGCCGGCGCCCTCCACCGTCAGCTCGATCACGGTGTTCTGCTTGCGGACCGGGTCGAGCGCCGCGTGGAGCGCCTTGACGTTGACGACCACGGGGAGCGGCTGGAGCGTGCCGTCGACGGTGGCGCCATACACGACGCCCGGGACGACGCCCGAGGCGCGCAGGCGGCGAGCGGCGCCCTTGCCGGTGTGGGTGCGGGCGTTGACGGTGAGCTTTCCGGTTCCGGTTTCCATGGACATGACGTTGCCTTTTCCTGCTCTCGAGCTCTGGTCTGGGTCGGGCGGGTCGGGTCGGGCGCGTTCGCTAGACGAACAGCGAGCTGATCGAGTCCCCGTGGTGGATGCGCTTGATCGCCTCGCCGAGCAGCCGGCCGACCGACTTCACGCGAACCTTGGTGCACTGCTGCGCCGCCTCGGACAGCGGCATCGTGTTGGTCACGACGACGTGGGACAGCGCCGAGTCCGTGATGCGCTGGACCGCCTTGCCGCTGAACACGGCGTGCGACGCGCACGCGGCCACCGACGACGCGCCGGCGGCGGCGATCGCGGCGGCGGCGTTGGTGAGGGTGCCGGCGGTGTCGATGATGTCGTCGACGATGACCGCGCGCTTGCCCTTGACGTCACCGACGATGTTCATCACCTCGGTGACGTTCGGCGCGGGGCGGCGCTTGTCGATGATCGCCAGGCCGGCGCCGAGCCGCTTGGAGAACGCGCGCGCGCGCTCGACGCCGCCGGCGTCGGGCGAGATCACGACGGTGTCGGGGCCGACGTAGCCGAGCTGGCGCAGCTCGTCGATCAGCACCGGCATCGCGAACAGGTGGTCGAACGGGATGTCGAAGAAGCCCTGGATCTGCCCGGCGTGGAGGTCCATCGCCAGCGCGCGATCCGCGCCGGCGGCGGTGATCAGGTTCGCGACGAGCTTGGCGGTGATCGGCGTGCGGGGCTTGGCCTTGCGGTCCTGCCGGGCGTAGCCGTAGTACGGCATGATCGCGACGATCGAGCCGGCCGACGCGCGCTTGAGCGCGTCGATCATGATCAGCAGCTCCATCAGCGACTGGTTCACCGGCGTGCAGGTCGGCTGCACGACGAAGCAGTTCACGCCGCGGACGTTCTCGCCGATCTCGACGTAGATCTCACCGTCGGAGAAGTGCGTGACGTCGGCCCGACCCAGCGGGATCTCGACGAACTTGCAGATCTCGTCCGCGAGCGCGCGGTTCGCGTTGCCGGTGAAGATCGACAAGGACTTGAGCACGGTGGTCTCCGGGTGACGTCTGTCCCGAGGAGCGAGCGATCTACCCGTTTCGGGCGTCGCCGTCAACGAAAAACCTGCGCAGAACGACAGCTAACCGCGCGGAATCACGGAACCGCCAGCCCAAGGCTCCGGGCCTTCGCGACGAGGCGATCCACCTCGGCGCCTGCCAGCTCCTCCGCCTCCTCGACCAGCATCACCGGGACGCCGTCGTCGATGCGGTAGCGCAGCCGCGACGCCGGGCACAGCAGGAACGCCCGCGCCTCGTCATCGCCCGCCTCGCCGCGCGGGAAGTACACCAGCGGCTTCTTCGACTTCGGGCAGGCAAGGACGGCCAGCAGCGCATCGGGCAGCATCGGCCGCGTACATATCACGGCCGGGCCGCTCCGAAACGCGGCACGCCCATCCGCGACGCAGGCGCAGGGTGGGATCCGGAACGCGCCGAGCCCGACCTTGCGGGCGCTCGCGTCGGCCTCCGGAACGCGCCGAGCCCGACCTTGCGGGCCGGGCTCGACGACCAGGCGGGCGTCAGCCCGCCGGGTGTTCCCTCATCGCCGGCGCTCTCGCCAGAGATGGGGGGCCTCGCGCGGGCGCAGCCCGCGCCGTCGGGGGAGCGGCGCTCCCCCGATTCTTACTGGATCAGCTTGAACTCGACGCGGCGGTTCTTCTCGCGCGCCTTCTTCAGCTTGGCGCCCTTGAGGCCCTCGTACGGCGCCGTCGGGACGTCCGGGCCGAAGCCCTTCGTCTCGAGGCGGGCCGCGTCGACGCCCGCGGACACGAGGTACTCCTTGACGGAGTCGGCGCGCGCCTGCGACAGCGCCACGTTCGCGTCGCGGTCACCCTCGTCGGAGGTGTGGCCCTGGATCTCCAGCTTGACCTCGGGGAAGTCGGTCAGGACCTTCACGACCTTGCCGAGGACCTTGAAGCTGCTCTTGGCGATCTCGGCCGAGTTGGGCTTGAACGTGATGCCCTGGATGGCGCCCGTGAACTTCGCCACCTCCTTCGGGATCTCGTCGGCGCAACCGTCGCCGTCCTTGTAGCCGTTGGCCGTCTCCATCTCGCCCTGGCACTGGTCCTGGGCGTCGGCGACGCCGTCACCGTCGTTGTCCGGATCGGGGCAGCCGTCCTCGTCCTGGAACCCGTCGGCGTCCTCCGCCTCGTCCTTGCACTGATCGGCCGCGTCGGCGACGCCGTCGCCGTCGTTGTCCGGATCGGGGCAGCCGTCGTCGTCCTTGAAGCCGTCCATGTCCTCCATGTCGGCGTCGCACTCGTCGGCGGCGTCACCGACGCCGTCGTTGTCGTTGTCCGGATCGGGGCAGCCGTCCTCGTCCTGGAACCCGTCCATGTCCTCGGGCTCGTTCGGACACTGCGCGTCGGCGTTGTCGTCGAGGCCGTCGCCGTCGGCGTCGCCGACGACGGGCTCGTCGATCACCTCGTCGACGACCTTCTCCGGCGCCTTGCGACCGAACTCCTTGTAGACCGACAGCAGCAGCTCGCCGGCGGCGGTCAGGCTCTCGTCGGCCGACGACGGCACGAAGTTGCCGCGCAGGTCGACGCGCAGGCCCCAGCCGTTCTCGACGCGGTACTTGATGCCCGCGCCGATGTGGAGCTGCTCGTCGGTGTCCTTGGCGATGACCGTCTCCTCGTCGGACGACATCACCTTGTTGATGCCGCCGCCGAGGACGACGAACGGGATCAGCTTCTTGCTGGCGTCGGCAGCGCCGAACTGGGCGACGAGCTGCACGCGCGGCGCCAGGGTCCAGACGTCGAACACCTGATCTCGACCCTCGCTCGGGATCGCGCCGGCCTCGAGCTCCACCCCCAGCATGTCGCTGAAGTAGTAGCCGAGCCGCAACCCGAAGAAGACCGAGTTGCGCAGCGAGGTGGCGTCCTCGCGGTCGTCCACGCCCAGCTCGTCGTTCTCGCTGAACATGTGCGGACCGGCGGTCGCGCCGACCTCGACGTTGGCGGCGGCGGGCGCGGCCGACGTCGCGGCGAGAGCGAGGCCTCCGACGGCGCCACCGAGCAGGGTGACGCCGAGGTTGCGGCGAAGTCGATGGAAGCTCATACGAGTCTCGATCCTTTGTTCGGGTCCCTCGGGCACTGCCCCTACGCTCCGGCGCAAGTCCGGTGGGGTGGCCATGCGAATGGTCCGTGTTTAACGAGCAATCCGGCAAGTTTCCAGCCGCCGGGCCGGTTATTTGCGTGCGGAGACGGGTAGCGATCCACCCGGTCGGGGGGAGCTCGACGCCCCGTCGAACGCTCCCGTGCTAGCCGCGGGCGCGGCCTGCGAAGTAGTCCGCCGACACCGTGAGCCGTTCGGGGAGCCGCTCCCGGCGGGCGCGGACGCGGTCGCGGCTCGCCGAGTAGCGTAGCGGCGAGCCGGCCGGCAGGTCGATCCCGGCGGGGAGCTGCAGCGTCGTGCACGCCGGTCCGCCGCCGGCCTTGCCGAACAGCTCGAACAGCGGGATGCGGCGCGTGGTGAGGCCGAGTCGCTCGATCGACCCCTGGAACCGGGCACTGACCCCGTCAGGCATCAGCACGCCGCCACCGACCTGGCGGGAGTTGCCGGCGTACTGATGGACGGCGTCCGGCAGGTCGATCGGCACGACCTGGTCGGGGCCGAGCGCGCCGACGACGCGGTCGTGGCCGTCGCCCCACAGGCCGCCGGCGAAGTGGACGAGCCGGGCCGGTCCGCCCGGCGGGCGCGCGGTGAAGTGGACGGTGTCGCCGTGAAAGTGGGGGTAGACCAGCTCGACGTAGACCCGTGCGCGCTCCGGCACGCCGGCGTGGTCGGCGGCGAACGCGACGCCATCGCGCGAGCTGCGCAGGCTCCTGGGGCCGAGCCCGGCGTCGTAGTGCCCGGCCACGGCGTAGGTGAGGACGACGCGATCGCCGACCACGGCGACGTCGGCCATGCCCTCCCAGCGGTAGGGGCACTCGGTCAGCGCCAGGTCGAGCCCCGAGGCGTCGGCGACGGCGCCGAGCAGGTCGCGGAAGTACGCGGCCTCGGCGCGGCGGTGCGGCAGCATGTGCGGCATCACGCCGCGGGCGGTGCGCCCGCCCGGATCGACGGTCACCCACGGGCCGTTGGCGGTGAACACGCGGCCGCTGAGCACGGCGGCGAGATCGCCCACGACCTCGCGCGCGCCGGCCGGGCGGATCAGGCCCGCGCCGTCGACCTCGAGCGCGGCGTGGTCGAGCAGCGGCTCGTCGTCGGGCTCGAACGCGAGCACGGCGTCGCCGCCGAACGCGACGATGCCGTCGAGGATCGCCAGCCACTCGTCGTAGGCGCGGCGCGGGGCGTACTCGAGGTGGGTGACCTCGCTCTTGTAGTTGGCGCCGGCCTTGTTGCAGGTGGCAGGCACCGGCGGCCGGACGATCAGGAGGTCGCCGTACATGCGGGCGAGCGCGTCGGGCGGCATCGCGCGACCTTACCCGACCGGCCGCGCCGCACGCAGCCGCGGCGCGTCACGAAACCGCGCGACGCGCCAGCGCCGTGACCGCGTCCGCCCACGCCGGTGTCGCGTTGAGGCTCGGCACCAGCTCGAGCCGCTCGCCGCCGAGCGCCTGCCACTGGTCGCGCGCGCGCATGCCGATCTCCTCGATCGTCTCGAGGCAGTCGGCGACGAACGCGGGGCACATCACGGCGAGGCGCTTGATCCCGCGCTGCGCCAGCTCGGGCAGCACGACGTCGGTGTAGGGCTGGATCCACGGCGTGCGCCCCAGCCGCGACTGGAACGACACCGAGTGCGTGCCGTCGGCGAGCTCGAGCGCGCGCGCCAGCGCGGCGGCCGTGGCGTAGCTCTGCGCGCGGTAGCACCGGCGGTTGACGTCGGTGATCGTCGCGCAGCAGTCGGCCCGCTGCAGGCAGTGCTGGCCGCCGGAGCGATCGATCGCGGTCATGTGGCGCTCGGGCAGGCCGTGGAACGAGAACAGCACGTGATCGGGCCGCAGCTCGTCGAGCACCGGGCGGCCGACCGCGGCGAACGCGGCGATGAACCCCGGGTCGTCGAAGAACTCGGGGACGACGCTGACCGACGGGACGTGGGCGCCGCGCGACGCCGCCGCGTACACCGCCTCGACCGCCGAGCCGGTGCTCGACGAGGCGTACTGCGGGAACAGCGGCAGCACGACGATCCGGTCGCAGGTCGCGAGCTCGGCGAGGCCGGCGGTGATCGACGGGTTGCCGTAGCGCATCGCGAGCGCGACGGCCCAGCCGTCGCCCAGCCGCGCCGCGACCGCGGCCGCGAGATCCTGCGAGTGGTAGAGCAGGGGCGAGCCGCGGTCCTTGTCCCAGATCTGCTGGTAGGCGTGCGCGCTCTTGGCGGGCCGGGTCCGCAGGATCACGCCGTGGAGCAGCAGCCACCGGCCGGCGGCGTTGATGTCGATGACGCGTGGGTCGGACAGGAACTCGGCGAGGTACGTCCGGACCGCGCCGGTCGTCGGGGCGTCCGGGGTGCCGAGGTTGACGAGGAGCAGGCCGCGCTTCACGGGCTTATAGGTAGTAGTGAAGCTGCAGCAAGGCGAGCAGGTTGGGCGATCCGAGGTCGACCCCGAGCGTCTCGGCCCGCAGCAGCAGGTGCGCCTCGAGGTGCGCGATCGGGAACACCTGCACGTTGCCCTCGACCGCCAGGCGGTGCGAGTTCTTGAGCAACAGGTCGCCGTCGTGGCCCTGCACCGCGCCCCCGATCATCAGGCCCTTGCGCGTCATGTGGGTCACGCCGAGGTGGCCGATCAGCTCGAGCGCGGTGTCGCTGTCGGCCACCATGCGCGCGCCGGCGTCGAGCTCGGCGAGGACGAGCAGCTTGCTGCCCTCCATCCACCGCTTGTAGACGCCGCCGACCAGGGCGCGGCGATCGACGTCGCTGACGGTGAGCCGGGTCTGCAGCGCCATCGCGTGGGTGAGGTCGTCGTCGCGTCGCTCCCAGTAGGCGGCGACGCCGTGATCCTTGCCGATGCCGAGCGCGTCGGCGAACGGCCTGGTGAACGCCGAGACGTGGAGCTCGGAGCTGCCCGAGGTGCGGCCGTAGGCGACGCCGTAGGGCTCCTCGAGCGTGTGCGCGCCGGCGTAGCGGCGGACGTAGGCCGTGTGGTCCTGCGTGCGCAGGCCGAACACCGGGAAGAACCGGCCGGCGCGGACGTACCAGCCGGCCTCCTCGGGCTCGTACATGACGTAGTGCTCGCGCGAGGTGAGTCGGTCGACCAGCTCGATGCCCTCGCGCTGCTCGGCGCGCGCGACGCCCCGCATCCCGACCGTGACGTTGAGCGACACCGGGCCGACCGCGGGGCGGACGTAGAGGTCGATCTGCATCGGGAAGCCGAGGACCTCGCCGTCGTCGATCGCGGTGTCCTTGTAGCCGAACGCGCCGCGGTAGTCGCCGCCGAGCTGGAACGAGGCGGGCGGCGTCCAGGCGCCGTGGAGGAAGCGCCCATCGGCGATCGCGCCGTCCTCGGGCATCGAGATCGTCGAGCCGGCCTCGTCGCGGCCGTAGTCGTTGAGCAGGCCGCCGCCCCCCGGGGAGAAGTGGCACTGGCGGCACTGGTCGGCGCCGGTCGACAGCTGGAACTGCGGGTAGGCGCGCGCCTCGGGAGCGGCGAGCGCGAGCGCCGCGAGCGCCGCGAGGCCGAGCAGGGCGGTGCGCATCACTCGCATGACGCGCCCTCCTCGATCCAGCGAGAGATCAGCGCGATCTGGCCCTGCGGGAGCGGGCCGTCCGGGGGCATCGCCGGGAAGAACGTCGCGTCGCCGTGGAGGATCGAGATCAGCACCCCGTCCTCGACCCAGCCGCCCTCGACGAGGGTGTCGCAGGTGGCGGCCGCGTCCGACAGGTCCAGGTTCTTCTGGGCCGTCATCGCCGAGTGGCAGTTCGACGTCGCGCAGCTCGGGGCGATGATCGTGGCGTGGAGGAAGTCGAACTCGACCGCCTCGCGCTCCTCGGCCGCGACGCAGCCGGTGGCGAGCGCGGCGCACAGCAGGGCCGCAAACGGGGGGGGCTTGGCAAGCACGTCTGCCTCCGAAGTCAAGGGGGCCAGGGGCGGCTCGCACCATACAGAAGTCCTCCCGGTGGTGCGACATCCTGGCGCGAGATCCGTCCGAGATCCGGCCGGGATCCGGGCATTTAGCCGGTGTGGACAGACCGGGATCGGCATGACGCGATGCGGCGTCATCACTCCCGAAAGAAACCCCCTGCCGTTCAGTTGACCCCCCCGCAGGCCACGGCAATATGCCCGTCTATGGCCGGCGCCTCGGGAACGCTGCTGTCGAAGAAGCTGGGGATCCGGGCAGCCCACTCGGTGGTGCTGCTCGGCGCGCCGCCCAGCGCGCGCGTCGCGCAGCGGATGACCGCGGAGCTCGGCGACGAGGTGCGGATCCACCACACGCTGCGCCGGCGGCCGGGCGACCTGGCGGTCGACGCGGTCGTCATCTACATCGATCGCCTGGCCGACCTCGAGCGCCGGATGCCGCACATCACCCACGGGCTGCACCCGCTCGGCCAGGTCTGGGTGGCGTGGCGCGCGCGCCGCGCCGCGGACGTGAACGAGGACATCCTGCGCCGCGTCGCGCTGGCCGCCGGGCTGGCCGACACCCGGGTGATCGAGCTCGACGACGTGTGGATGGCGCTGCGCCTGGTGTGGCGCCCCGAGAACCGGGACGCGATGTCGTACCGGATCAACCGCAGCTCGCTCGGCCTGGCGGCGCACCGCCGGACCCGCCGCGCGCCGCGCAGGACCTCGGGCGCCGGGTCGACCGCGCGCCGCGTCGGCCGCAAGCGGACCGACTGACCGCGGCTTCCGGGCCCGGCTCGGGGCGACTCAGGCCGCCGGGATCACGACGCCGGCGTAGCCGACGACGCGGTCGCGGTCGCCGAAGGCGTCGCCGCTGGTGGCGTAGCCGACCAGCCGCGGCTCCAGCGCGCCCACGGCGCGCGCGTACGCGAGCATCGCGGCCGCCGGGCGCACGCCGCACATCGACACGTCGTGGGCGACGACCTCGTCGATCAGCGCGTCGGGATCGCCGGTGACCAGCGCGCCGAGCGCGTGGCGGTCGCGGCGGCGGCACTCGGCGTCGGGCAGGTAGTGGCTCATGTCGCTCGACGCCACGACCAGCACGTCGCGCGCGCCGGCGGGGAGCCGCGCCACCGCGCGCGCCAGCGCCTCGCCGAGCGCCACGGCCTCGTCGCCGGCGAGGCCGCCCACGACGATCGGGACGAGGCGCAGCGCCGGCTGGCGCGCGAGCAAGAGCGGCACCAGCACCTCGATCGCGTGCTCGTCGGCGTGCGCGGCCTCGTCGGCGCGCGCGCCGCGGATCGCGCGCGCCTCGTCGACGACGAGCGCGGCGAGCTCGGCGTCGACCGGCACGGTCGCGCCGGGGACGCGCCACTGCCCCGCGGTCATCACCGCGACGCGCGCGCCGGCGCCGGTGTGGTTGGGGCACATGACGATCACGCGCGGCGGGACGTGGACGGCGGCGAGCGTGCGCGCGGCGAGCGCGCCCGAGTAGACCCAGCCGGCGTGCGGGCACATCACGGCGACGGCGGGGGAGGGGGCGTCCTCGCCGGCAGGTGCGGTGGCGAACAGCGCGCTGACCTCGCGCGCGACCTCGTCGGGCGTGC
Organism: Myxococcales bacterium; assembly: GCA_011526095.1. Taxonomy (GTDB): domain Bacteria; phylum Myxococcota_A; class Polyangia; order Haliangiales; family Haliangiaceae; genus WYBA01. Next base: position 18,498 of record WYBA01000518.1, read on the forward strand.
CGGGATAGAAGCGGCCGGCGACCGCGGGCTGCCGGGTGGTGGACATGGTGAGGGGAGGCTACCGCGGGGAGGGGAGAGAGAGGAGCCGAGCCTCTGCCCCCGTCTCCGTCTCCGTCTCCGTCTCCGTCTCCGTCTCCGCCACCGTCTCCGCCTCCGCCTCCGCCACCGTCTCCGTCTCCGCCACCGTCTCCGTCTCCGCCACCGTCTCCGCCTCCGCCACCGTCTCCGCCTCCGTCTCCGTCTCCGTCTCCGCCTCGCACGAGCGCAGACGGGGGCCGATCCGCGTGGTACACGACCCTTCGTGCGCCTGCGACTCGCCCACTGCTCGGACCTCCACCTGCTCTCGCTCGAGGGCGCGCGCTGGCTCGACTTCGCCAACAAGCGGTGGATCGGCGGGATGAACCTCATCACCAACCGCGGCCGCCACTACCACACCGAGGCGTTCGAGGACATGGTCGCGGACTTCCCCGGCGCCGGCATCGAGCACGTGCTGTGCACGGGCGACGTCACCAACCTCGCGCTCGAGCAGGAGTTCCTCTACGCGCGGGAGCGGTTCGACCGGATCGCGCTCGGCCCCGCCGGCGTGACCGTGCTGCCCGGCAACCACGACAGCTACGTCGCCGCCGGCGCCACCCACTTCCAGACCGTGTTCGCCGACCACTTCGCCAGCGACGACGGGTGGTCGGACGGAGGCGACGCCGCCTGGCCGGTGGTGCGCGTGCGCGGTCCGCTCGCGATCCTCGGCCTGTCGACCAGCCTGCAGACGCCGTGGTTCACCGCGTGGGGGCGGATCGGCGAGGCGCAGCTCGCCCGGCTCGAGGCCGCGCTCTGCGACCCGCGGCTCGCCGGCAAGGTCCGCGTCGTCGCGATCCACCACCCGCCCGCGGGCAAGCGCGCGCAGAGCCGGATCCGCGGCCTGCGCGATCGCGACGCGTTCGCCGCGGTGCTCGCGCGCGCCGGCGCCGAGCTCGTCGTCCACGGTCACGAGCACCAGGATCTCGCCGAGTCGCTGCCCGGGCCCACCGGCGCGATCCCGGTGCTCGGCGTGCCCTCGGGCACCTACGAGGCGAACCGCCCCGAGCGCACCGCTCGCTACCGGATCTTCGACATCGAGGTCGATCCGAGCTCGCCCGATCCCCGGGCCACGGCGCTGATCTCTCACCACATGCGCGTCTGGCACAGAGGCCGCAGAGTGTTCGAGGTCGATGCACCGACCCAAGCTCGCGACCTCGCAAGTGCCTGAGACTGGTCACGCCGATGCGGCGGACCCGGCGTCAGCCGGTGTCCAGATTCCACCACCGGCACAGCCGGGCGGCCGCGCGATCCGCTCTGTAGTACCCGGAATTGACAACGGTTCCCTCCCTGGGATACCCCCAGCCCCCGTGACCAAGCCCTCCGAGACCCCCGGGGTGTCCGGCGACGACCTCGTCGCCATGGACGAGAAGTACGTGATGCGTCCCTGGCCGCACCCCCCCGGCGAGCCCGTGATCGTGGCGCGCGCCAAGGGCTGCGTGATCACCGACGTCCACGGCAAGGACTACCTCGACTTCACCGCCGGCTACTTCGTCAACAACGCCGGCCACTGCCACCCGCGGATCGTCGAGGCCGCGACCCAGCAGCTCCACCAGGTGCTGCAGGTCTCCGGCAAGCACGGCACGATCCCCACGGTCCAGCTCGCCAAGCGCCTGGTCGACCTCGCGCCGAAGACGATCGACAAGGCGTTCTTCTCGACCGGCGGCTCCGAGGCCAACGAGTTCGCGCTCAAGATGGCGCGCCAGGCCTCGGGCAAGACCGACGTCGCGTTCCTCGAGAACGCGTACCACGGCCTCACCCTGGGCTCGCTCGAGGTCACCCACGCCGAGCCGTACCGCAAGACCGCCGGGCGGCCGCTCGGCGACTACACGTTCGCGATCCCCAACGCGTACTGCTACCGCTGCAAGCTGTCGACGCCGGACAAGTGCGCGGTCGAGTGCCTCGACGGCGTCGAGGCCAAGCTCGCGGCGCGCCCGACCGCGGCGATCCTCGCCGAGCCGATCCAGTCGGTCGGCGGGCTCGCGCCGCCGCAGAAGTGGTGGGACAAGCTCGACGGCATCCGCAAGAAGCTCGGCCTGCTGCTGATCCTCGACGAGGTCCAGACCGGCCTCGGGCGCACCGGCAAGATGTTCGGCCTCGACCACTACGGGCTCGAGCCCGACATCCTCGTCGGCGGCAAGGGCCTGTCGGGCGGCGTGGGCTCGCTCGCGGTCACCTGCGCCTCGGACGCGGTGGTCAGCAAGTTCTTCGGTGGCACCACGCCGACCTCCGGCGGCAACGCGGTGTCGTCCGCCGCCGGCCTGGCGCTGATCGAGACGCTGCTCGACGAGCACCTGATCGACAACGCGGCGGCGATGGGCAAGCACTTCGCCGCCGCGGTGTGGGCGCTGAACGACCCGTGGATCGGCGACGTCCGGTTCACCGGCCTGCTCGGCGGCGTCGAGCTGGTGGCGGATCGCGCCACCAAGGACGTGCTGCCCAAGAAGCTGGTCGGCGCGGTGAAGGATCACCTCCACACCAACGGGATGCTGATCACGGTCAGCGGTACGTACGGCAACGTGCTGCGGCTGCAGCCGCCGCTGTCGATCACGGCCGGTCAGATCGACCAGCTTGTCGCAGCCCTGCGCGAGGCTCTTTCGACCGTGCGCCAGGGTGTGTAACCTGCCGCCGCGCGTCGCCGCGACGCGCCCCGACCCCGCGCTGGGCGCACCGGAACCACGATGAACCTGTTCGCGATCCGCAAGCACCTCGACAAGGTGCTCGAGCCCCTGCTGCGCCGGCTGGCCCGGCTGCCGATCCACGCCAACCACTGGACGCTCCTCGGCGCGCTGATCGGCCTGACGTGCGGCGCCGTGTTCCTGTACGCCCACTGGTGGATCGGCCTGGTGCTGCTGATCGTCCGCGGCCTGGTCGATCACATCGATGGCTACGTCGCGCGCAACTTCAACCAGCGCTCGACGTTCGGCGCGGTGATGGACGACGTCAGCGACCGCTGGGTGCTCGGCGTGATGTACGCCGGCGGCTGCCTGGCGATCAGCGCCGACTACCCGCACGTGCTGATCGTGCTCGGCCTGGGGATCACGGGCTCGTTGACCAACGTGATCATCAAGCTGTCGATCTACGCCGAGTCGCAGCAGGACGTGTGGCGCGAGCAGGGCAAGATGGGCCACCCGATCGACGTGGTCGGGCTGTTCGGCTCCGCCGAGTTCATGATCTACTTCGGGTTCGGCGTGTTCTTCACCGCGCTGCTCGAGGACCCGCGGCCGCTGCTCGCCGGCGCCTGGGCCGTCGCGATCATGTCGCACCTGTCGCTGCTCCAGCGCGTGTGGTTCGCGTGGAAGCGCTACCGCTTCGTCGACCCGGGCAAGCAGGACCTCGGCCCGTCGCCGACGTCGCCGACGTCGCCGTCGTCGCCGACGACCTCTGGCGCGCCCGGCGTGAGCGCGGCGCCGGCGGCGCGCGCGATGCCGAGCGGCCCCGGCGTCACCGACGGCGCGACCTGAGAGCGGGGGCCCGGTGGCGTCCAAGTCGAACCTCAACCCGGCCAACGCGGTCACCGCGTCGCGCCTGCTGTGCCTGCCGTGGATCTTCTGGGCGCTGGAGCACGGCGACTACCAGCAGGCGACGCTCGCGGCGCTGGTGTGCGGCCTGCTCGACAAGCTCGACGGCCTGGTGGCGCGCATCTTCGACTGCAAGACGCCGTTCGGCGAGCTGTTCGACGGCATCGTCGACGGGTTCTGCTGGGGCGTGCTGCTGATCGCCATGGCCGCCTACGGCCTGGCGCCGTGGATCCCGTGCGTGGCGATCGTCGCGCTCGGCGTGCTCAACCTCGGGCTGCGCATGGTCTACGCGCGGCGCGCCGGGCGAGCGACCAACTACCGCTCGTACGCGATGGAGCGGCTGGTCGCGTACGCGGCGTTCCTGATCGGGTTCGCGCTCGCCGACTTCATGGTCACGTACTTCTACTGGCTGTTCCTGGGCCTGATCGTCATCACGATCGCCCACGACACCAAGCGCATGCTGATCGACCCGGTCCCGGGCGCGGCCGGGGCGCAGGCCGAGGCGGCGGCGTGATGGTCTCGCACACCACGTACATCTGGCTGTGCACCGCGCTGACCGGCGGGGTGTCGGGCGCGTGGCTCGTGGTCGACGCGATCCGGCTACGGCGCGCGATCCGCGACCGCGCCGACGCCCCCGCGAGCCGCCACGACCGGATCTTCGGCTCCGTGATCGGCCTGACCGTCGCCGCGATCGGCGTGGCCGGGACGATCGCCTACCACGTCTGACGGCGCGCCCTCGCCGACGCTGCCGCCGTGCGGCAGCACGCGTACGAGCTCGCCCAGCCCGCGCGTCGTGGCGACCTGGGTCAGCCGGCGCGGCGCCATGCTCGGCGGCCCCAGCCGCAGGTTCACCGTGCCCCAGTGCACCGGGATCATCCGCCGCGCGCCGAGGCGCTCGGCGATCGCGAGCGCGGCGTCGGGGTCGATGTGGACGCCGCGGTCGAGCGCGCGCTGGCGCATGCGGTAGTACCAGACCGGGAGCATCCCGCCGATCGGCAGGAGCGTGGCGTCGAGCGCGAACCGCTTGCCGAGCTCGTCGAAGACGCCGTGGTCCGAGGCGTCGACGTCCCCCGCGTGGTGGATCGCGACGCCGCCGCGCTGGAACACGTAGCCCGCCGCGACCGGCGCGTCGCGCTTGCGCCACCGCCCCGGGTCGTGGCGCGTCGGCACCGCGACCACGTCGAGCCCGGCGACGTCCAGGTGATCACCCGGCGTCACCTCCGTGACCTGGCGGTACCCCAGGTCCTTGACCACCGCGCCGGCGCCGTGCGGCACGACGAGGTGGGTGTCGCGGTCGAGGCCGCGCAGGGTCCAGCGGTTGAGGTGGTCGACGTGGGCGTGGGTGCACAGCACGGCGTCGACGCGCCCCGCCTGGCGGGCGCGGCCGCGGCCGAGCGGGTCGACCAGGACGCGGCGGCCGTCGATCTCGATCGACGCCGTGGCGTGGCCGAGCCAGGTCACGCGCCAGTGCGGGCGGCGGACGATCGCGCCCGGTGAACCGGCCTGGGCGGGGCCGGCCTCAGAACTGCCGTCACGGGGCGTTCCCGAGGGGGGCATCGCCCTGCTATAGCACGGCCCTTCGGTGCTGACGTTCTTCCTCATCGGCGTCGCGATCGGGATCGGGACCGGCATCCCGATCGGTCCCGCGAACGTCGCGGTGATCGATGCGGCGTACCGGCACACGATGCGGCGCGCGATGGGCGTGGCGACGGGCTCGGCGCTCGCCGACATGGTCTACGCCGGCATCGGCATCGTCGCGGTGGGGCCGCTGGTGATGGCGAACCCGAGCGTGCCGCCGGTGCTGTACGCGATCAGCGGCGTGGTGCTGCTGGTCTACGGCATCCTCACGGTGCGCAGCCAGCCGGTGAGCCCGGCGGCGACCGACGCGCCGCGCGCGCCGCACCCGTCGGCCGAGGTGTGGTCGGGCGTGACGCTCGGCCTGGCGCTGATCCTGCTCAACCCCGCGGCGATCGTCACCTGGGTCGTGGTCGTCGGGCCGTACCTGGCGGACGCCTCGCACCTCGAGCGCGCCAGCGCGACGGTGGGCGTGCTGCTCGGCTCGTTCGCGTGGTTCTCGTTCGTCGCCTACCTGACCCACCACGGCAAGCGCCTGATGGGCGGCCGCGCGGTGTGGATCACCCGCGTCGTCGGCCTCGGCCTGATCTGCTACGCGAGCTACTCGCTGTTCCGCGCGATCTCGTACTGGGCGGCGTGAGCCGCCTCAGTTGCTCAGGCTCTCCAGCAGCTCGCCGATCGTCTCCTCGACCCGGATCGCCAGCTTGCGCGGCACCGGCGAGCCGTCCTCGGCGATCAGCGCGCTGAGGCGCCGCGCGGCGCCGACGATCTGGCCGCGCAGCTTCTCGGCGCGATCCTCGTCGCTCGCCGGGAACGCGACGTCGCCGAACTGCTTGCGCAGGATCGTCGGCTCGGCGCCCTCGTCGAACGCGACCCGCTGGATCGTCTGCAGCGTGTCGGCGTCGGCGGCGCCGCGCTCGGTGGCGCGCGCGACGAACTCGACCGCGCCCAGGCTGGGCACCGGGCCGGGCCCCTCGGGCGCGCGGGCGCGCTCGAGCACGCGCGGCGCCGAGGTCTCGAGGAAGCGGTAGCTGCCGAGCAGCTTGGCGACGGTCGAGCTGCGCAGGTGCAGCTCCTTGCGGCAGTACGAGTCGAAGTCGGTGAAGCCCCACCGCTCGTACGACTTCTTGCCCTGGGCGCGGGTCAGCGCCTCGGCCAGCTCGAGCCAGGTGCGCTTGAACGCGCGCGCCTTGGCGAGGGTGTCGGCGCGCTCGGGATCGTCGGCGACCGCGAGCATGCGGTCCTCCATCGCACGGTCGGTCTTCGTCAGGATCTTCGAGCCCATGGCGGGGCACGCTAGAGCCCGGGTCTGATCCCGGCGCGGGTGATTTCCCCGTCGGGGCGGGAGCGGGCGTCAGTTTGTTGAGGGCCGCGCGCGTCGTTCCGCGTACTTGCGCCGGGCACGGCGCGTGCTGTGTCATCGGCTCGCCGTGCGCGCTGTCCTCGCCCTCTGCCTCCTCGGCCTCACCGCCTGCGTGGTCAGCCACGAGCAGACGGCCGGCGCCGGCGGCGACGACAGCCTGGCGCCGGAGGGCGCCGAGTGCGCGACCGCGGACGATTGCGTCGCGGTGTCGACCACGTGCTGTGGCTGCCCCGGCTACGCCCAGCCCGGCGACCGCCAGGACGGCTGCGACGACGTCGAGTGCCCGGCCGACCCGCCGGGCGCGTGCCCCGACCTCGTCACGGCGTGCGTCGACGGCGCGTGCACCCTGGCGTGCGCGCCGCTGACTTGCGAGATGACCTGCCCGGGCGGGTTCGCGGCCGACGAGGCGGGGTGCCTCACGTGCGCGTGCGCGGCGCCCCCCGACGCGCCCGGCGCGTGCGTCGTCGACGGCGACTGCGCGCAGGTCCCGGCCGACTGCTGCGGCTGCGCCCGCGGCGGCGCCGACACCGCGGTCCCCGTCGGCGCGGTCGACGCCCACGTCGAGGGCCTCGGCTGCCCGGCCGATCCCACCGACGCGGCTTGCCCCGAGATCGACGTGTGCGACGCCGCGGCGGCCCCGCGCTGCGTCGCCGGACAGTGCGTGCTCCAGCCCGCCGGCGCCGACGCCGAGTCGCCCCACTGCGGGCGCCCGGACCTGCCGCCGTGCCCCGAGGGCGCGGTGTGTGTCCTCAACGCCGACCCCGACGCCTCGATGGACGGCGTCGGAACCTGCCAGGTCCCCTGACCGGCAGCCGGCGGGCGGGCGCGTTATACTCGGCGGCGCATGTCGGAAGGCCAACCAGACCCCAGCGCGTCAGGCGCGGTCGACAAGGACGCGCTCAAGGTCGGTGACCTGTTCGACCGGCGCTATCGCATCGTCAAGAAGCTCGGCGAGGGCGGGATGGGCGAGGTCTACGCCGCCGAGCACACGACCTTGCAGAAGCGCGTCGCGATCAAGCTGCTGCGCCCGGAGATCGTCAGCAACGTCGAGGCGGTGAAGCGGTTCCGCCAGGAGGCGACGTCGTCGTCGTCGATCGGCCACAAAAACATCATCCGGATCGAGGACTTCGCGGATCTGCCGGACGGGCGGATCTACCTGTGCATGGAGCTGCTCGACGGCCTGCCGCTCAACGACATGATCAAGGAGCAGGCGATGTCGCCGGATCGCCTGCTCAACATCGCGATCCAGACCGGGCACGGCCTGGCCGCCGCGCACGCCAAGGGCATCGTCCACCGGGACATGAAGCCCGAGAACATCTTCGTCACGACCATCAACGGCGAGGACGTCCCCAAGATCCTCGACTTCGGCATCGCCAAGGTCGCCGGCAACGACGGCCAGAACAACCTCACGCGCACCGGCACGATCTTCGGCACGCCGTTCTACATGGCGCCGGAGCAGGCGATGGGCCAGCACGTCGACGGCCGCGTCGACGTCTACGCGATGGGCGTGATCCTGTACGAGGTGTTCGCAGGCTCGCTGCCGTTCCGCGGCGACTCGTTCATGGGCATCCTCACGCAGCACATCACGACCGAGCCGGAGCCGGTCGCGCAGCGCGCCGCGCAGGCCGGGCGCGCGCTGCCGCCGGGCCTGGCCGAGGTGATCCAGCGCGCGATGGCCAAGGATCCGGCCCAGCGCTACGCGTCGATGGACGAGCTGGTCCAGGCGCTGGTCGCGGTCTACCGCACCGTCGCGGGCTCGGGGATGAGCCAGTACATGGAGGCCTACCAGCCGCCGCAGAGCCGGATGATGCCGGCCGCGGGCACCGGCGGGCACGCGGCGCCGCAGTCGGCGCCGACGATGGGGCTGGGGATGATCGGCGGGCCTGGACCCGGCGCGCCGAGCCAGCCCTACGCGGCGCCGCACATGACGCCGCCGCACATGACGCCGCCGCCCGGGCAGATGCCGGCCGGGCCGCCGCACATGACGCCGCCGCCGATGTCGGCCCCGATGAACCCGGGCGGGTCGTATGCGATGGGCGCGGCCGACGGCTCGATGGTGATGCCCGCCAAGAAGAGCAGCGCCGCGCTGGTCTTCGTCATCATCGCGGTGCTCGCGGTGGTGGGCGGCGGCGTCGCGCTGTTCCTGATCAGCCAGAACAAGAAGTCCGACGAGCAGGCCGCCAACGATCCGGGGACCGCGACCGGCGCGGATCCGGCGACCGCGACGGACCCCGGGACGGGCACCGCCACGGCGACGGGGGCGGATCCGGCGACGGGCACGGCGACGGGGACGGCGACCGCGACGGGGGCGGATCCGGCGACGGGCACGGGCACGGGCGCGGCCACGGGGACCGCGGCGGCGACGGGCACGGATCCGGGCACCGGTTCGCAGGTCGAGACGCCGATCGACGCGGGCGTGGCGAGCGCCGCGCCGGACGCGTCGACCCAGGTCGCGCTCGCGCCGATCGTGGTGCTCGTCGACGCCAACGCCGACGGCGCCCGCGTGTTCCAGGACGGCAAGCCCCTCGGCAAGGTGCCGACCAACGTCAAGGTCACGCCGGGCGAGTCGATCACGCTGATCCTCAAGCGCAAGGGCTACAAGGACACGACGGTCACCGTCGACGGGGCGCAGGACAAGGTCCACGTCAAGATGGACAAGGAGCGCTCGGGCAACGGCGACGGCACCGGCCGCGCCACCGGGACCGGGACCGGCACCGGCACGAGCGAGCCCGAGGATCCGCGCAAGGCGTTCTGCCGCAAGAACCCGGACTCGCCACGCTGCATGGTCGAGTGACGACCCTCACGTCGTGTCGGCGCGGCCCGCGTCGGTCACGGCCGGTGGCAGCGCGGACCCGCATACTGTTCGTACCTTCCGTCTCCGCGAGGAACCCACCATGACCACCCGCCTCTCGCTCGTCCTCTCGATCGCGCTCGCCGCGGCCGCGGTCGTCGCGGTCGTCGCGCTCGGCGCGCCGCGCGACGCCGCCGCGCAGACCGATCCGCGCACCCAGGCCAAGGCCCACTACCAGCAGGGCAAGAAGCTCTACGACCAGGGCGACTACCGCGGCGCGATCGCCGAGTTCCAGGCGGCCGATCGGCTCGCGCCGTCGGGCGTCAACGACTTCAACATCGGCCTGGCGCACGAGGCGCTCGGCGAGCGCGCCGAGGCGATCCGCGCCTACCGCAGCTACCTCGTCCGGATGCCGGACGCGAGCAACAAGGCGGCGGTCGAGGCGTCGATCCAGCGGCTCCAGGTCGAGCTCGACGCGGCGGCCGAGTCCGACGCCGCGCGGCGGGCGGAGGAGGAGGCCGCGCGGCGGGCGGAGGAGGAGGCGCGGCGGGCGGAAGAGGAGGCCGCGCGGCGGGCGGCGGAGGAGGCGCGGCGGGCGCCCGACCAGGGCATCGGCAACCCGTTCGGCGCCGGCAGCGGCGCGGGCGGCGCCGCGGCGCCGACCACGTCGAGCGGCGATCCCGAGCTCGATCGCGTCGCGGCCGTCGACGTCGGCCAGGTGCGGGCGCAGCGCTCGCTCGCGCCGCCGATGGCGGGCGGCGGCGGCGGTGGCGCACAGGCCGCCCAGCCGGCCGGCGGGCCGGCGCCCGAGGCGCCCAAGGCCAAGCCGATCTACAAGCAGTGGTGGTTCTGGGTGGTCGCCGGCGTCAGCGCCTACGTCCTGATCAACATCCTGGCGTCGGACAGCGACGACGTGCAGGCGGGGCCGGCGCGGACGGAGCGGCTGGCGCTGCCGCCGGTGGGCGCCGCGCAGGGCGGCGGTGGCGGCGGCGGGCTGACCTGGCGATTCTGACGCGCCGTCCGCTCGGGGCGACGAAGCTGTGGAGAGGGCGCGCGAAGCCCGCCGCGCCACCGGGTATGATCGGCCCGTGAGCTCACCCGACCCGATCCCCGCGCTCGCCGAGGCGGTGCGCCAGCTCGTCGACTCGCCGGCCGATCACGCGGCGTGGTTGAGCACCGCCGGCCACCTCGCGGCGGCCGGGCGCGACGACGACGCGGCGCACGCGTTCGCGGCGCTCGGCGAGGCGGCGTGCGCCTCGGGCCACGCGGCGCTCGCGATCGCGGCCGCGCGCTGGCTCGAGCAGCGCGGGCGCGGCGATCGCGCGCTCGTCGACAAGATCGTCACGACGTTCGCCGCCGGCAGCGCGCGGATCGACCCGGCCGCGCGCCCCGCGCCGGCGGCCCCGCGCGGCAAGGCGCAGGCGCACGCGCCGACGGGCGAGCTCGCGGCGGTCGCCGCCGCGGCGCGCG